>DATKFU010000001.1:0-24057 GCA_035511215.1 Bryobacteraceae bacterium
GGGAGGTCAAATTCAGCGTGCAATAGCGTGCAAGCTGTTTTAGCATGAGCTGAGCCTTTATGGCTCTCAAGCTCTATCGCAGGCACCGCAAAGAATGCGAGGGCGGCCACCTGGAAGACTCCCGTTCCGGGGCGTTCGAAGAAGGAAGGCGCGGCTGGGAAAAGTGCGCCTGCCTGATTCACGTCTCGGGCACGCTCGGCCAGAAGTTCAACCGCAAACAAACGACGGACGCCGTCGCGCATCGGGATCTTGATTTCCCAGAACAGGTCGGCGGCGGGTGCTCCTCCGGCATGGGCCGGGGCAAACGCCAAGATGGCCAAGAGAGGGGACGCGCTATTTGGCAGAGCCGGGCGCCCGGCCAACCTGGAGATGAATGGCGGAAGGTCTGTCGAGCCGCTCGACGTTTTTCCACCAAACAAACCCATTGATGTTAAGTCATTTATTTTCATGATGCCCAACGTCCTCCAGTGCACGGTCGGCAGCTGGGCGCCGAAACGCGAATCGCTCGGAGGTGTTTCCTGGTCGACCGGCATAATCGGCGCACCAGCCATGGATAGGGAAGCCTTCTACCCGATTTTAAAGAATGGCGAATATAGACTGGGGGGCTCCGTAAGCTATTTGGAACGGCGCGTCCTGGAGGACCCGCGCAACTGCAGTCTGCCCACCTTACCAATTGGTGATGGAACCGTCGGGCCGGAAGTAGGTCTGGGCGCGATTGGTGACTCTCTCAGTGACTTCGGCGATCTGCCGCAGCGGTTTAAAGTCCACTTCCACTCCCAGGCCAGGCCGGTCGTTGGGATAGAGCTTGCCATCCTTGAAATCCAGGCAGACGGGCAGGTGCGGCAGCGCGCGGCCCTGGAAGTTGTACTCCATCAACACGGGGCCCGGGAATGTGCCCAGGGAATTGACCAGCGCGGCGGTTGCGATGGGTCCGGTGAAGTGCGGCACGATGCCCACGAAGTGCGTTTCGCAAATGGCGGCGATCTTCATCATCTCCGTAATGCCGCCCACGTTGGGGAGCGTGGCGCGCACGAAGTCGATCTCGTGGTTCTCCACCAGCTTGTTGAAGTCCCAGCGATTGCCCCACTCCTCGCCGGCTGCGATGGGCACCTTGGCCATGCGGCGCAGGATGGGCAGATCCTCCTGGAAAGCTTCGGTGCGCACGGGGTCTTCGACGAACAAAGGCGCCAGGTGTTCGATGAGGCTGCATCCGCGCACGGCTTCGTCGAGATCGAAGCGCTGGTGGAAATCGACGCACCAGTCGCCGTCCTTGCCGACGCCTTCGCAGGCCTCCACGCAATCGTCGTAGAGCTGGTTGAGGCGCTCGCGCGTGTTGTAGGTGGTGTTGGCGGGCGCGTCGGCGGCACCCATGCGGAAGGCCCGATAGCCCGCCGCGATAGTGAGTTGCGCGCGCTCCTTGATGCGCATGCCGGGCTGCACGCCTGGAATAATGCCAGCGGTGTTGTAGCACTCGCAGTGGTTGCGCGCCATGCCGCCCAAGAGGGCGTGGACGGGTATGCCCAGGGCTTTGCCCCGGATATCCCACAGCGCCAGATCGAGCGCGCCCAATGCGTGCTCTTTCTCCCGTCCGGGCGGATAAAAGAAAGCGCGCGACATGTCCTGCCAAAGCCGCTCGATATACTGCGGGTCCTGGCCGATGAGCCGGCCGGCACACTGTTCCAGCATTTCCTTGGAGCCCCCTTCGCCGATGCCGGTGATGCCGGCGTCAGTCTCAACGGCCACCACCAAGTCGCTCTGATTGAACAGCGGATTGGGCTCGGGCGGAGCGTATACGCGCACCCTGGTGATTTTCGTCTTGGGAACAGCGGCGAGGGCTCGCGGCAGTTTCACGGCGGCGGCCGATGCGGCGGCGAGGGAGCGGAGGAATGTTCGGCGATGCACGAAAGCTAATCTATCATGGCTCTATCATTGCTCAGTCATGGCGCTCTACGGCCGGCGGATCGCGCCTGAAGCCCGTGCTACGAGGGCCGTTCCAGGTTCACGCGATCCCAGTTGCCCATATTCGCGGCGGCATCGTATGTGCTCTGGAGAAAATCGAGCAGTGCGGTGCCCGGCGACGCCGCAAGGCGCACATCCTCATACATCAAGATGAACTCCCGCAGCCCGTTATGATAAATCGCCGCCGGCGGAAGCACGGGCTCCGCGGCATAGCCCGTTGGCTCGGGTGCGGCATAGGAGTAAAATGCCGGACCTGCGATTTCGCCGCCGCCGGGCCAGAATCCGGCGCTGCAGCATTCGTGCGAATACGCTTCACGCGTAATTGGGTCGGCGCCTTCGCGTTCCGGCGCGCGACGCCCGGAGAAGCGGGTTGCGGCAAGGTCGAAGCTGCCCCAGAAGAAGTGTACGGGGCTGGCCTTGCCGATAAATCGGGCGCGGAATTCTCTCAGAATGGTATCGGCTTGCATAAGAATCCTGTGGAACCGGTTCACATAGTCGGGCTCGTAGGAAGCATGTTCCCGGTCGTCTGGAAAGGGGATCGGATTTGGGATCTCGACCGGTACCGGCCATATCTTCACTTCAATTCCGGCCGCTCGAAGGGCGGCCATCACTTCATGGTAAAAGTCCGACACGGAGCGCGGATACAGGCGCACGAGAGTCTCCGCCTGACCGTTTTTCCGGATGACAAGATTCCGGCCTGCGAAATCGAACTCGATCTCGAATATGCCGCCGCCGTAAGGGATTGCGGATGTGGTGAGCCCGCGCGCGCTGACATATAGCGGCACTTGCCACCAGTGGTTCACGAGTGGGCTGAGCGCGAGGCGCACCTTGCCCACGATCTGCGTCCACATGTGCAGCGTGGCGCGCGTGCTTTCCCACTCTGCGAGCGACAGCGGCGGCCAGAGAGTAGGATCGTCGACCATGTTCATCTGCCTCTCAACTCAGGATAGCTCCGCCTGGTCATCCAGGCTGATCGTACGGCAAAGTATGACTTCACTTCGCGAATCGAGAATTTTCGCTAGTGGCCGAACGGGATCGGCACCCTTACAGGGCGTCCACCGGCTCAGGGGTGGGTTCCTTGTTGAGGTCGATGTCGCCTACACTTATCAAGCGCCCCTGGGACGCCCTTCGTGTCGCGGTCGATGACGGGTACGTCATCGTTCGAGCCGTCGCTTGCGATCACACGATATAGCGCTCGGCGTCCAGCAGCCGGTGCGCGATCTTGCGGCGTAGCGCGATGGCGTCCACCGGTTCGTACTTGGAGAAGCGGCGCAGCACCACCAGGTTCGTCCGTAGCGAGTCGCCTTCCGAGCAGGCCGCCAACACGATGCGCGCGGTCACGTCGATATGCGCCATGGCGTCGCGCACCAGCACGGCGGTCATGTCGGCGGCGTTAGCGCCCTTGCCCGATTCCGCCAGCTTTTGAGTGCGCAGCAGCGCCGATTCCATGGCGAAGATATCCATGATCACGTCGGTGATGCTCGCCAGGATCTCCTGCTGCTTTTCCATCTCGAGCATGTACTTCTGGTAAGCCACGCCCATCAGCATGAGGGCGATTTTCTTGCCATTGATCAGGATTTTGGTCTCATCCGCGAACGGCCCGGTAGGCTCATCCTCGCCGCTGTGCGGGCCGCCCAGGATCTCCTGCAACACACCCGTAGCCGCCGCCACCAAGCCGAGTTGCCCGCGCGCCGCGCGCTTCAGCAACATGCCGGTGGTGAGCAGACGGTTGATTTCATTGGTGCCTTCGAAGATGCGGTTGATGCGCGAATCGCGATAGGCGCGCTCTACAGGATAGTCCTGATGGTAGCCGTAGCCGCCGTGAATCTGCACACCCTCATCGACGACGTAGTCCAGCACCTCGGAGGCGTAGATTTTAATGATGGAGCATTCCGCGGCGTACTCTTCCACGGCTTTCAGCATGGTCTGCGCGGCGTTGGGATGCGACCAGGAAAAGTCTTCCAGTTGCGATTCGATGAGTCCCACCACGCGATAGGTCATGGACTCGGCCGCATAAGTGCGGATAGCCATCTCGGCCAGCTTGTGCTGAATCATGCCGAATTCGGCGATGGACTGGCCGAAGGCCTTACGCTCCTTGGCGTACTTGAGGCAAACCGCCAGCACGTTCTTGGAGCCACCCACGGTGCCGGGACCGAGCTTCAACCGGCCGACGTTGAGGATGTTGAAAGCGATAATGTGGCCGCGCCCGATCTCGCCGAGCACGTTTTCCACGGGCACGGGCACGTTGTCGAAATACACAGCCACCGTGGAGCTGCCCTTGATGCCCATCTTTTTTTCTTCGGCGCCGGTCGAGACGCCGGGAAATTTACGCTCGACCAGGAATGCGGTGAACTTCTCGCCGCCGACTTTGGCGAAGACCGTAAACAGATCGGCCGCGCCGCCGTTGGTGATCCACATTTTCTGGCCGTTGAGGATGTAGTGTTTGCCATCCGGACTGAGGTCGGCGCGGGTGCGGGCGGCCAGCGCGTCGGAACCGGCGTGCGGCTCGGTGAGGCAGTAAGCGCCCAGCATTTCCATCTTGGCCAGTTTGGGCAGGTAATGCTTCTTCTGTTCCTCGGTGCCGAAATACAGAATGGGCAGCGAGCCGATGCCCACGTGCGCGCCGTACCAGCCGGCGAAGGAACCGTCGCCGGCCATGTGCTCGATGGCCACCATGGCGGAGACCATATCGAGTTCCATACCGCCGTACTGCTCGGGAATGGTGATGCCTGTGAGGCCCAGCTCGGCGGCTTTGCGCAGGCAGGCGAGGGCCACGCCCGGCTCATGGTGCTGGATGGCTTCTACGTTGGGGCCGACTTCCTTGGCCCAGAATTCATCCACAGTCCGCGCGATCGCCAGATGTTCCGGAGTGAGATCCTCAGGGGTAAAGATTTCGTTTGGCAGGCGCTCTTCGATCAGGAATGCGCCGCCCTGGGTCTTGGGTAATGATATTGTTGCTGTTGCTGTTGCCATGTTGATGCTCCTGTTCGTATGAATCGTGTGTTACCAATCTCGACAGCTGGGCCTACGCCGGCGGCGCGTTCAACAGATCCTCGAGTCGCGCGGCGTCTAGCACGCGCGTCGCCAACTCCTCCAGTTGTTCAGTGGATGCCGCCCCCAGGCGCTGCTCAGCCCATGCCGGCAGCGTGCCGAAGCGCCTTTCAATCAGGCGGCGAAGGATCGTCAGTTCACCTTCCTGACGGCCTTCCTGACGGCCTTCCTGTATTCCCTTCTTGCGTTCCCGCCCTAGGACCTTGTTTTCCAGAATATCGATATAAATCGGCATCTTCCGAGCCTCCCGTTCCACCGTTTCTTCCAGCCGCCTCAGCCCCGCCAGAATGAACAACTGTTCCAGCGCGTTCGCCCGTTCGCCTGGCGGTAACCCGGCAAGCCGCGCCACAATCTTCCGCACGGCTTCCTTATGGTCCCGCACGTGCGTCAGAATTGCAATTACATTATCGCCGACTTCGTCGCTCTCGAGCAGCTGGTCGCCATCCAGACTGCGTATGTCGACCGCCTGATACTCAAATGAAAGGCCGCCGCCGCTGAGTTTGGTTGCCATCCGCAGAGGCGCCTCGCCCACGTACAACAGTACCTGCCGCGGGAATCGCCCGAAGAGCCGGTACACTCCCAGGCAGTATTCAGCCATCCGCAGCGGCATGCCGGCATCGTTGCCGCTTTGCAGCTCCAGGTGGATCAGATCGTCCGCGACGGTCTCGCCGAGAAGGTCAAGCCGCAAGTTTTGCACCTTCGGCAGTTCCACGTCCAGCCACCTGGCGATTCCCGAGCCGGTCAACTCGCTAATCGTGCGTCTGGCTTGGCCTTGCAACAGTACCTTTAACGCAACGTCATACTCCTGCATTCAGCGACCGGCCTGGAGGCCTGTCTTACATCCTCTCGAAGATACCGGCAGCGCCCTGGCCGCCGCCCACGCACATCGTCACCAGACCGTACTTCACATTGCGGCGGGACATCTCTCGCAAAATCGTTGCGGTAAGTTTGGCGCCGGTGCATCCCAGCGGATGCCCCAAGGCGATGGCGCCGCCGTTTGCGTTGACCTTCTCCGGATCCAGGCCGGCTTCCCTGATGACGGCCAGCGCCTGGACACCGAAGGCTTCGTTCAGTTCAATCAGACCGATGTCGTCCAGCGTCAGGCCTGCGATTTTGAGCGCCTTGGGAATGGCCACCACCGGTCCGATACCCATAATCTCGGGAGGCACGCCGCCGGCGGAGAAGCTCACGAAGCGCGCCATGGGCTTCAGACCCAGCTCCTTTGCCTTGCGGTCGGACATCACCAGAGCGGCCGCCGCGCCATCGCTGGTCTGGGAAGAGTTGCCCGCGGTGACCGTGCCGCTGGCGTGAAAAACAGGCTTGAGCTTGGCCAGCGCTTCGACAGTAGTATCGGCGCGCGGCCCTTCATCCTTGGCGAAAACGGTCTTAGTGACTTTTGGCTTCCTGCCGTTCGGCGTCACCCATTCGATTTCAAAGGGCACAATTTCGTCGTCGAACTTGCCTTCAGCCTGCGCGCGCAGGGCGTTCTGGTGGCTGCGGTAGGAGAAGGCGTCGGCCTCTTCGCGCGATACGTTGTATTTACGCTGCACGCACTCTGCGGTGAGACCCATGTTCATGTAGATTTCCGGGCGATGATCGACGAACCACGGACTGGGGGCGACCTTGTGGCCGCCGCGGGGCATCATGCTCATGGTTTCCGCGCCGCCCGCAATGATGATATCGGCGCCGCCGGAACGGATGCGATCCGCGGCCATGGCGATAGCTTGCAAGCCGGAGCTGCAAAAGCGGTTGATAGTTACGCCGGTGACGGTATCCGGCAGCCCGGCGCGGAGGGCCACGCATCGGGCCATGTTATTTCCCGACTCGGCCTCCGGCATGGCGCAACCGAGGATGATGTCTTCGATCTCGTCCTTCGGCACCTGCGGATGTTTTTCCAAAAGGCGGCGGATGACCGCGCCGGCCAGATCGTCCGGACGCGAAGTGCGTAACGCGCCGCGCGGCGCTTTGCCGACGGCGGTGCGGAGACAATCGACGATGACGGCTTCTTGCATGGTTAGTTCCTCAGCGGCTTTCCACTCTTCAGCATGTGCTGCATGCGTTCCTGCGTCTTACGTTGGCCGCACAGGCTCAGGAAAGCCTCCCTTTCCAGGTCCAGCAGATATTGCTCGGAAACCGTCTGACGCCCGGTCAGGGGTCCGCCGCTCAATACATACGCCAGTTTCTCTCCGACTACGGTATCGTAATCGGAAATGTAATTGGCTTGTCTCGCCAGGTAGATGCCGGTCTTCAGCAGCGCCAGATCTTCCACGCCGCCCACTTCCACATCGGTGCGCGGCACGCCGGGGACGTAGCCGGGCGCGATGGACAGCGCCAGTGCTTTGGCATCGTCGATGAGGCGTTCCGGGTTCATGCTGATCTGGTCCTGCGGACGCAGCAGGCCTAAGCTGCGGGCTTCGGAGGCGCTCGTGGCTACCTTGGCAAAGGCGATCAGTTCGAAAGCTTTTTGCGCATTGCCGAAGCGCACCAGCATTTCCTTGGTGCCGCCCGCGCCGGGGATCACGCCCACGCCGACTTCGACCAATCCCATGTAGGTTTCCGCGGATGCTTGCACGCGCGCCGAATGGATCGCGATTTCGCAGCCGCCGCCCAGCGTCATCCCGAACGGCGCCGTGACCACCGGCTTGGGCGCGTATTTGATCGCCATGGTGGCTTGCTGGAAGCGATTGATGGCGGCCTCCAGCTCTTCCCATTCCTCTTCCTGGGCGGCCAGCAGCACCAGCATCAGGTTGGCGCCGACGCTGAAGTTCTCGCCCTGGTTAGCCACGATCATGGCTTCGAAGTTCTTGGAAGTCTCTTCGATGCCGGCACGGATCAGCGAGATCTGGTCGTCGCCCAGCGAGTTCATCTTGCTGTGGAACTCCAGGCAGAGTACGCCGTCGCCGACGTCGATCAACGATGCGCCGCCGTTCTTCTTCACCACGCCGTGGGCGTGCTTGACGTCTTTCAGCACCGTAATGCCGGGACGGTCTTCCAGCCACTTATAAGAATTCTCGAGCAGATCGAAGTATTCGTGGTGCGGACGGCGGTCGTGATCGGGAGCCTGGTAGAAGGATCTTGCGCCGGCGCACAGCATTTTCTCGACGTTCTCCGGAATTTGGCGCTGTTCCTTGCGCATGCGCGCCACCGTTTCTTCGAAGCCCAGCGCGTCCCACAGCTCGAAGGGCCCCAGTGAGTTGGCATAGCCCCAGCGCATGGCGCGATCGATCTCGACAATGCGATCGGAAATCTCCGGCACCATGCCGGCCGAATACAGCACCAGGTCGCTGAAAAGCCTCCACAGGAACGTGCCCGGGCGATCGGTCAACGCAGTCAGCGCGCGCAGGCGCTGCGGCAGATCTTCGATGTTGCGCACGCCTTCGATGGAGGTGAAGCGCGCCTTCTTGGATGGCTGGTATTCGAGCGTGTTCAGGTCCAGAGCCAGGATTTCCTTCTTGTCTCCCTTTCCGGTTTTCTTGTAAAAGCCCTGTCCCGTCTTATCGCCCAGCCATCCGCGCTCAATCATTCGGGCGAAGAAGGGCGGCAGCACAAAGCGCTCGCGCCAGGGATCGCCAGGCGCTAAGTCGTAGAGATTCTTAGTGACATGTGCCCAGATATCCAGCCCCACAAGATCGAGCAGGCGATAGCTGGCGCTCTTGGGCAATCCGATGAGCTGGCCGGTGAGAGCGTCGACCTCTTCGATGCTGAAGCCCATCTCGACGGTCAGGTTCTGAACGGTTGCGCCGAGGAAGCTGCCGATGCGGTTGGCGATGAAGTTGGGCGTGTCCTTGCACGGCACCACGCCTTTGCCCAGGTGCCGGTCGGAGAACTCGGCGATATGATCGCGCACCGCGGGCAGCGTTTCGGGGCCCGAGATCATCTCCAGCAGGTGCAGATAGCGCGGCGGGTTGAAGAAGTGAGTTCCGAGAAAATGCTGGCGGAACTCGGCGGGAAATCCTTCGGCGATACTCGCCAGCGGAATGCCGCTGGTGTTAGTGGAGAAGATGGACCCCGGCTTGCGATGTTTCAACACCTTCTCGATCAGAGCGCGCTTGATCTCCAGCTTTTCCGTGACGGCTTCGAGGACCCAGTCGCAGTCCCGTATCTTGGCCATGTCGTCTTCGAAGTTACCGGGCGTGACCAGTGACTTGGTTTCGGGTGTAAAGAAAGCGGCGGGCTTTTGTTTCAGTGCTGTTTCCAGTCCGCCCAAGGCAGCGGCGCTGCGATTGGCCTGATTGGGAAGAACGATATCCAGCAATAAAGCTGGGATGCCCGCGTTGGCAAAATGGGCCGCGATGCGCGATCCCATGGTGCCTGCTCCCAGCACGGCTACACGGCGAAGTGGTGTCATCAGTTCGGAGTTTAACGCGAATCACGCGCGGATGGCTACGGAATTAGTTCTATGTGTAACAGTGCTGATTTTTTCGTCAGTCTATGGAAAGATCGGGGAGTTGGTCGGCGGGAACCTTGATAATTTTTCCATTTTCCCAGAAGACCATGGGGACGCCGTTTTGGCGGTGCTGCTTGACGGCCCTGCGGTAGGCCCGGTCAAGCGCATCGTCAATGGCCGTGCCATCGCGAAAGATCTGATCGATATCCTTCGGTTCCGATTTTTCCGTATTCATTTCCAATCCCTGTTCACATTGTTCCACAAATCCGGGTCCAACACCACAGTAGCTTGATCGAAAGCGCCGCTGGCGATCAAGTGCCGGCCTCCGGGATGGGAGTTGTCGTAGAAACGCCAGCTTGCGGCCAAAGGTCGGTAGATGCGGAAGAAGTTTCTCAAACCGGCCTCGTAGCGCCGCCGGATAGTCTCTTCCGGCACATGATGGCCGCCCTCTCTGACGCGTTCCTCTACGCGCTCGACGGCCATATCAGCAGATGGCAGCCAAAGGAAAAACAGGCGAAATTGATAGCCGGTTGGCGTCAGGGTCTTGATCCACGAAGCGAAGGTGCGGCTCGCGAGCGTCGTTTCAAAAGCCACATCGGCCCGTTGCGCCGTGAGGTGATGCAAGCGCTGTAGCATGATTCTGCCGGCATCGAAGGCCACGCTCTCGGGCTGAAAAGACGAGAGACCCTTGGCGATGATGTCTGCATTTACGAACTCGTGAACGGCCAAAGCGCCGACCAGGATGTCGGCGGCTGCCGTGGTTTTTCCCGCGCCGTTGGGGCCGGCGACGATTATAAGATTGGGACCTGGAGAGGGCATAAGCGTGAGCCGCTCTGCCATCGTAGCGCGCCGCGCAGAGCAGACATGGCGGTATGCCCCACCGGACACAATGCTAAAATGTCCCATATATGTATCGCAGGTTTATCCTTCTTCTCGCGGCATCCATCTCCGTAGCCGCGGCGGCCGACGTACGCACCGTCGAAGAGATCGTCGCCAAGGTGAATAACGACATCATCACGCGCAACGAGCTGACGCGTACCCGCCTGGAGCTCGAAGCGGAGCTTCGCCAGCAGGGTCTGAGCGGCCCCAAGTTGACCCAAGCACTCCAGCAGAGATCCGCCGACGTTTTGCGCGAACACATCGACCAGCTCCTGTTGGTGCAGAAAGCCAAGGACCTGAACATCAGCGTGGATTCCGAAATCACCAAGCGCCTGGCCGCCATGCAGGTCCAAAGCAAAATCGTCGATGAGGACAAATTCCACGACTTCATCCGTGAGCAGATGGGCATGCCCTTCGAGGATTTCAAGCAGCAGGCCAAGAATCAGCTCCTGACCCAGCGCGTCATCAGTGAGGAGGTCGGCTCGCACATCGCCATTCCGGAAGGGGAAAAGCGGAAATACTACGACGAGCACAAGGCCGATTTCGTGCGCGACGAGCAGGTCTTCCTGCAACAGATCGTCATTTCGACCGAAGGAAAAACACCCGATCAGGTGGCCGCGGCCGAAAAGAAGGCCAAGGATCTGGTAGCGCGCGCGCGCAAGGGCGAGAAGTTCGCGGACCTGGCTGCTACCAATTCCGACGACCTGGAGACCGCCCGCAACGGCGGTGAATTGCCAGGTTTCAAGCGCGACCAGTTGACCAAGGCCCTCGCCGATATCGTTATGAAGCAGAACAAGGGTTACGTCACCGATCCCATCCGTGGACCGACCGGGTTCGTGATCTTTCGCATCGTGGACCGCTACGAAAAAGGACAGGCTACTTACGAAGAGGTCGAAAACGAGATCAACGAGCGCATGATCATGCCGCAGATGAACGTCAAGGTGCGCACCTATCTGACCAGGCTGCGCCAGGAGGCTTTTCTGGAGATCAAGCCCGGTTACGTGGATAGTGGCGCTGCACCCGGCAAAGACACGTCCTGGAAGGATGTCGCGCAGTTAAAGCCGCAGACCGTCACCAAGGAAGAAGTGGCGGCCCACCGCCGGCGCAAGCGGCTGCTATTTGCGATTCCGGTTCCCGGGACGGGCGACAAAAAGCCGCCATCTAATCTGCCCCCGGCAGCTACGGAGCCGATGCAGCCCGTGAGCGCCACGGCCGCTCCGCCGTCCACTCCGCTCGCAACACCCGCGTCACCAGCTAAGCCATAAGCCGCGGCTGCCATGAAATCGCCCTATGTGACCGAACTTAAGCCGGACCAGATCGTCACCAGCATTTTCCTGGTTTGCTCCAAAGAGATCCGGCAGAAGAAGAAGGGCGATCCTTATTTGTCCCTCCAACTCGGCGACCGCACCGGCGAGCTGGATGCGAAAATGTGGGACAACGTCGCCGAAGTCATGGAGACCTTCGAGCGCGACGACTTCGTTAAGGTCAAGGGACTGCTCCAGATCTTCCACAACCGGCCGCAGTTGACCCTGCACACCATCCACCGGCTGGACGACCGCGAAGTGGATTTCACCGATTACTTCCCGGCTTCCGCGCGCGATCCGGAGGAGATGTGGGTGGAATTGCGTGCGTTCGCCGCGGCGATCGCCAATCCGCATTTGCACAAGCTGGTGGCCGCCCTGCTGGACGACCCGGACATCGCCCGGCGCTACCGTGTGGCTCCGGCCGCCAAGCACATCCATCATGCTTACCTGGGCGGGCTGATCGAACACGTCCTGTCCGTGTGCCACCTCTCGCGCTTGGCCGCCGGCCACTACCCCTCGATCGACGCCGATCTGCTGGTCGCCGGCGCCATCTTGCACGACATCGGCAAGATCTACGAGTTGAGCTACGAGCGCGGCTTCAGTTACAGCGACGAAGGCCAGCTACTCGGACATATGCTGATCGCGGTGCGCATGATCGGCGAAAAGCTGCGCGATATTTCCGATTTTCCGCCGCGCCTGCGGTCGCTGGTCGAGCATATGATCCTGAGCCACCACGGGCAACTGGAGTTCGGATCGGTCAAGACGCCGGTGTTCCCGGAAGCCATGCTGCTCCACTATCTGGACGATTTGGACTCCAAAATGGAGTGCATGCGGCGCCTGATCGAAACGGACCGCCAGTTGGCCGGTAACTTCACTACTTACAGCCCTTCGCTTGAGCGCGTGCTGCTGAAGAAGGATCGCTATCTGGCGGGGCCGTCCGCCGAGCCCGCCAGCGCGCCTGCCAGTTCGCCGCCCATCCCCCCGGCGACACCGTTACAGGCACCGTCACAAGCATCGTCACAAGCCCCATTACAAGCGCCGGCACGAGCGCCCGCCCCGGCTGCGCCGCTTAGGACCAGTTCCCAGTTCGGCGACAAACTGCTGCAGGCCTTGCGTCCGGCGGAGGCAAAGCCGGAGGGTTGATGCGCAGAGCCACTACGCGCGCGATCCCGCCGCCCCTGGAACTGCTGTGCCTCAACGCGCTCTGGTCGCTCGGGCAGGGCAGCGTGAAGGACGTACGGCAGTTGGTGACCGGCAGCCGTCCCCTGGCCTACACCACGGTGATGACGGTGCTCGATAGGCTCACCCGCCGCGGCGTAGTAACCCGCCGCAAAACCGGTCGCGCATTTGTTTACGCGCCCGCTGTCTCGCGCGACGCCATGCGGCGCCTGGCGTTGCAGGAGTTCCTGGATTCGTACTTCGAGAGCTCCCAGCGCCAGTTAGTCGAGTTCCTGCAGGGTGAGTCGCGAACCGTGGCGGCCGCGCCCGCTGCGCTCACGGCTAACGGCCTGGATCCCGCGCTGTTATAGCGCGCTGCGATAGCAGGTGCTTATCCCCCGCTTATCACAATGACACTCTGCCTCAGCGAAGCGGATATCCGGGCGGTGCTCCCCATGCCGGACCTGGTCCGCGCCATGGAAACCGCGCTGGCCGCGTTCTCATCCGGCCAAGTCGTTCAGCCCGTCCGCCCGGTGGTGGAAATGGGAGAAGCCGCCTTCTTCGCCGCCATGCCCGCGTTCGTGCGCGACCCACCCGTCCTGGGCGCCAAGCTGGTGGCCGTGATCGGCGCCAATCAGGCGCGCGCCCTGCCCACCCACCGGGCTAGCATTCTGCTGCTCGATCCCGAAACCGGCGCGCTCATGGCGCTGATGGATGGCCGCCTCATCACCGAAATGCGCACTGCCGCGGTCTCGGCCGTCTCGGCAAAATACATGGCGCGCGCGGATGCGGGCGTGCTCGCCATCCTCGGCTCCGGCGTGCAGGCCCGCAGCCACCTGGCGGCGTTCATGCTCTGGCGCCCCTTCGCCGAAGTGCGCGCCTGGAGTCCCACGCCGGACCACGTTCGGCAGTTCGCGGCCGAATCGGCTGTGCCGCTCCGCGTATGCCGCAGCGCCGCCGAAGCCGTCCGTGGCGCCGATGTATTGGTGCTGGCGACCGCGTCCGCCTCGCCGGACATCCCGGTGGTGGAGGATGCCTGGGTGGCCCCCGGTGCACATGTCGTCTCGATTGGCGCGTGCCGGCCCAATCAGCGCGAAATGGATCCTGCGCTGGTGGCTCGCGCCCGAGTGGTAGTGGATTCGCGGGCTTCCGCCTTCCAGGAGTCGGGCGATATCGTGCTGGGTATCAGCGAGGGCCGCTTCGCGCCCAGCCACGTCGTCGCCGAACTCGGTGAAGTGATCTCGGGCAGCATCCCCGGCCGTACCGCGCAATCTGAAATCACCCTGTTCAAATCGTTGGGACTGGCGGTCGAAGATCTGGCGGCGGCCAGCCTGGCGTACCAGCGCGCCCGCCAGCAGGGTAAGGGCATCAAAATCGAGCTTGGCGGATAGCGCATAATACAGCATGGAACTATTCGCTGCGCACTGCGTATATAATGCAGCGAACAATCTTGATTGGGAGCGCTTATGAACTGGATCGATTTCACGCTCGGTGTTCTGCTCATAGTCTCGATCGTCTCCGGGCTCAACCTCGGATTCGTCAGAACCGCTATCGGCCTGTTCTCTACAATACTGGCGCTGGTCTTCGGTTTGCGTTATTACCGCGCCGTCGCCGTCAGCTTGCGCCCGCACATCTCGCAAACGGTCGTCGCCGATCTGGTGGGCTTCCTGATTGTGTTCGTCGGCATTACCATCCTGGGCGAAATGGTCTCCGGGATGCTGGCGGGCTTCATTCGTTCAATGAACCTCGTCTGGCTGGACCGCGCGCTGGGCGGAGGGTTCGGCGTGGTGCGCGGCTTGCTGTTCGGCGCCATCGCGATTTGGCTCCTCATGGCCCTGATGCCCGTGTCGCCCAAGTTGGTGCTCTCCGAATCGCGCCTGGCGCCATGTGTAATGGATGCGGCCCGCAGAGTGGCGGACGCCTCGCCCGATGAGGTAAAGCGCACCTTCCGCCAAAGCTATCGCGAGCTGAACCGGGTCCTCCCGGAGAAGATCAAGGACCGGCTCCCGAGCGCGGCGCCCGGCCAGATCTAAGACGGCATTTACGCCTGGCCCATCATGGTTCACTTTGGTGGGGCAGACCATCGCCTTTCGTGGTCTGCCGCCTTCGCGAGCGCTGCCAGACGACATAAACCAATCGTCTGTCCCACCTAAACCGCTTTTTAAGTGAACAGTATTTAGCTTGGCCCGGTTTCGCGTACCCGGGATGCCAGGCAATCCTCGCGGAGAGCGGCTGCCGCTCGCCTTTACTCGCCTTTTTGCCCCATAATTGAAACGTCTGTCGCCCTTAAATCACTGTCTTAATATCAACTACTCTGTTGATCGCCACAGAAGCATGGGATAATATCCCGCCAGGGGGGCATATGAACGGCAAAAAACGCCTCGGCAAATGGCTGCTCTACAGTCTATGTCTGGCGCCCGCGGCCATCATGCTGGGCTATTATTGGCTCGACTATATCCCCAGCCAGCGCGAATACTTCATGAGTTTGCGCTTTCGTTCGCTGGCCATGATGGGAGACCAGCTCCGCATTAAGATTGAACGCCTGGGCACTTCCTTCAATTATGCCGTGGGACCCGACCGGAAAGCAGATCCATTCCGGTACATCTCGGCACTGGTCACCGACCTGACCTATCCGGCTCCCGGGTGCGTAGCCTCCAAACTACCTCAGGCCGAATCCGGAAAAGTGGTATTCGGAAATCCGGAGAACACCGTGCGCTTCTATCCCAAAACCGGATGCCCGGCGGAGGCATTGCTGCCCCAGATTTTCAGCGGATTCAGCAGGGACGACCTGTTCGACGATGTATTGATTGCGCAGCCTGCAGAAGGCCGGGTGATCTATCAGCGCTCCACTTCCAGCCCGCGAATCGCGACCGTCGCTGAACTGTTGAAAACCGCCGCCGGTGCAAAGGATGCGCCCGCCCAGGGCAACGGCAGGGACGCGGACGCGGTGCGCACTGTAGTGTTGGGCGGTTCCGAATTCGCGCTGCTCATTCAGCCGGTGCGGATCGCCGCGTCCGGCGGCCAGGACCTGCAAATATGCGGCCTGGTTAGCTCCAAAAGCCTTGCGCGGGAGGCGCGCCACGTTCCTCCGCAGTACCTGCTTGCGCTGTTTGCGCCTTTGCTGATCGTCTCGTTGAGCAGCCCGTTTCTCAAAACTCTGCTGCTCACTCGCACCGGGCGATTGGCATTTCACGATTTGGCTTTGCTGGGCCTGTTCACCGCAATAGCCGCCGCCTTGATCGCCTTGCTGCTGGCCTCCGGGCGGCAATACCGGCTCGGCGAGCAAACCTCCGAGCAGCAATTGGCCGCCTTCGCCAACGCACTGAACGACCAGATGTTCGACGATATGAAGCGCATGCGGGGCATATTGGATCGGTTTGACGCCAGGCTGTCCTCCGCCATCGGCCAGGTGCCCAATCGCACCGACCTGTCGGCGACGGACCCCGGCCTCACTGCGGATTTGGATCCCTCCGACTTTGTTTTTTGGGCGAATGAGGACGGCAACCAAGTCGCCAAATGGACGACGTCGCTTTTCAATTTTCCGCAGGTCCCGCAGAGTTCACAGGAGAACTTTCAAAACGTGGTCGGCGGAGAGCTTTGGTCGGTTGAAGGAAAGCCCTTCACGCTGCAGACGGTAGTCTCCCAGACCACATCGAAACTCATCGTCATCATGGCGATGCCGTCGCATGTGCGCGTCGAACCTGCCGGACCTGGCAATCCGGGACCGTCGCCTATTGTGTCGGTGGCCCTGGTCGCCCAATTACGGTCGCTGACTTGGCCCGTGGTGCCTCCCGGCGCGGGTTTCGCCGTGATCAGGCCGGATGGCCTGGTGCTTTTCCACTCGCAGCCCGACCGGAATCTGCGCGAGAACCTGTTTGAAGAGATTCGCTCGCCGGAGCCCTTGCGCACAGCCGTGGCCAACCGCGAGGAATTGTCGCAAGCCGCTTTCTACCGGGGCCGCAAGTTCCAGTTCCACCTGCAGCCCGTAAAGGGCATTGCGGGAATCCCCTGGTCGATCGCCGTGTTCGAGGAGATCGAGCCACGCCAGGAAGCCATGGTCCGGGTCTGGCGCAATACTGCGCTGCGGTTCGGATTGCTGCTCTGCGTGATCGGGGCGATGTCCCTTTCCGTTGTCGCGATCCTGGGGCTGGTGGGGCGCTCGTGGCGCCAGCAAGTCGATTTTTTTCTCGACCGCTTGTGGCCCACGCCGTCGCGCAAACCCGTCTTCGAGCGGCTGGCGTGGTATCTCTGCGCCGGGACTGCCGCATCCTTGGGCGCGGCTGTCTGGGCTGCAGCCCATGCTTACAGTTCGACCGGATGGACGCTGGCGCTCCAGTGCCTGCTGCCGCCGGTGGCCGCGACCAGCTTCGCCGCATGGCGACTATGGAAGGTTAAACCCGCAACCGAGGATCTCCCGTGCCATGGCGAAAAAGAAATTGCCTACTTCGTCTGCCTGACCCTCTGTCTGGTGCTCCTGGCCGTGCTGCCCGTCCTGGGCCTGTGGGGCATCAGTGAAGCCAACGAAACCCATGAGGGTATCGCGGCGTGGCAACAGGAGCTGGCCAAAACGATAGACGCCCGGCGATCGCAAAGGCGCGCGGACATCAGAAGCTCGCGCGCCCTCAGCGAACAGGCCAAGTGTTACTTTTTGGGCCAAGTCGAAGATGCGATGCAAAAGGACGTCATCGAGGCCGGCCGTTCGGTGGATATTGAAGAGAAGTACGTCGCCGGGTTTTGGGGCACCCGCATCGTCAAGCCGAACAGCCAAACCTGGCGGGATGTATCCGGCCAGCCCGAAGCACCGGGCGTCATGCCCTGCCGGACCGAACAGGGCGGCATGAAGTTGAGTTGCGCCGGCACTTCGGGCCCGATCTCAGTCGATTCGACTTTGCCTCCCATCGGAATTCCCATGCACGCGCTCTGGTGGGTTGCCGGTCTGGCGCTGTTGGGCTGTGCCTATCTCTGGAACCAAAAAGCGTTCGGAAGGCTCTTCTTGCTGGACTTCCGCTACAGCCCCCTGCCGCTGTTCACCCGTGACTGGACCTCGCCGCCCCCACCGATTCACCTGTTGGTGCTGGGCTTGCCGATAGCCGGGAAGGATGCGGCGGTTCGCGAGTGGCTGGGCTATGCGCCCCCGCGCGTGAACCTGTACACCGCGCGTTTCTCCGAAGGCTGGATCGAGGCGAACATCGCAATCCTCAAAGGGCAGCTCGCAACTCTTTCGGCGCCCCTGGCGCTCGCCGCCGCCGCCGGCGAAACCGGGCAATCCGCTCCCGCTCGCGCCGCTGCCGTAGCCAGAAACTGGGTGCACGTCTCGAATCTGGAAGCCAAACTGA
Source organism: Bryobacteraceae bacterium (assembly GCA_035511215.1). GTDB lineage: Bacteria > Acidobacteriota > Terriglobia > Bryobacterales > Bryobacteraceae > Bog-159. Next base: position 18,075 of record DATKFU010000001.1, read on the forward strand.
GCCAGGCGAGCGACCGGCAGGTAACTGCGGACTTAATCGAAAAACTGATCATGATGGACGTTGGCGAGGATCGGGTGCGCCTGATCGTCACTTCCGTGGTCGATCCTGTGTCGCACTTCGACAGCGTGCTCAGCGATGAGCGGAAGAAGATCTATGAGAATCCGCTTCCTGAGCCGGAACTGCAGCGCCTGGCGCGCCTGCTGCACAATTTCCGAAAAGTGCAGGTCGCCGGTCCCGGCAAGCAGCCCACGGTCTGGCCGGCGGGTGAGGCTGGAAAGATCGTTTACGAGGAATGCCGGCCTCAGCAGGCGTTGCTCGACATCGGAAGGGAAGTGGCCGAGTGTGCGGCGCGCGGTACGGACCGCGAAATGCTGTGGCAGATGATCGCGGAGCGCGCCCTGGCGCTTTACAAGCTCTATTGGTCCTCGTGCACGCGAGCTGAAAAGCTGGTTCTCATCCAACTCGCTCAAACCGGCTTTGTCAACCCGCTTTGCGGCGATACGCTCGAAGAACTAATCCGGAAGGGATTGATTTTGCCAGGCCGCCGGCCTCGCGTGATGAATGAAACGTTCCGCCAGTTTCTGGAAACGGTTGAGGGCCCGGACACGGTGCACAAGTGGGAAAGCGAGGGTGGTGAAAGTAGTTGGCCGATCGTGCGCAACATCCTGCTCGTCCTGATTATCATCGGGCTTGCCGTGGTGGGACTGGCGGACCATGAAGTCATGCAAAAGGCGACTGGGGCTCTGACTGGCGTAGTCACGCTTATGGCGATTCTGTCGCGCGTACTGGGCTATGTTACGGGGCGCCGTGCCGATCCGCCTGCCGAATCGGCATGAGTCGGGCATGATGCTGCCAGGGCGCTGCGTCTGCGGTACCACAATGTGAGATAATGCACGTGTGCACTCTACCGGTGCCGCGTTCTTCCTCTTCGTAACCGTCGTCTTATTCGCATATTGGTTGGTAGCCGGCTTGCGCCTGGCCCGCTTCAGCGTGCTCCTGGCGGCCAACTACTTCTTCTGTGCAAGGTATGGACTATTCTATCTCGCACTTATCCCCGCTTGCTCCACTATAGACTACCTCGCCGGCCTGGGCATGCAATCGTTCCAGAAACCGTTCGTACGGCGGTTGTTTCTCGGGCTAAGTCTCGCCGCCAACCTGGGCCTCTTAGTCCTATACCGCCACATGACCTTATTTCTGCACGAGCCGTCCAAGTGGGACTGGATCTTCCCACTTAGTCTGTCGTTCTACGCCTTTCAGTCTCTCTCGTACACTATCGATATCTACCGTAATGACGCCGCAGCGGCATCCACTTACTTGGGATACTTGGCCGCGGCTTCTTTCTTTCCCACGATCCAGGCCGGCCCCATTACCCGCCCCGCCGAGATACTGAAGCAACTGACCCGTAAGTTCGATCTGTCCCCGTCCGACGGATCCCGCGCCTTGTTCCTCATCGTGTTCGGCCTCCTAAAAAAACTCCTCATCGCCGACTACCTGGCATCGAACCTGGTGAACCGCGTCTTCGACACGCCCAACCTGTACAGCGGCATGGAAAACCTGGCCGCCGTCTACGTATACTCATTGCAGCTCTATTACGATTTCTCCGGCTATACCGATATCGCCCGCGGCTGCGGCCTGCTGCTGGGCGTCCGGCTGCCCATCAATTTCGACCGCCCCTACACATCCGTGAATATGGCCGACTTCTGGCGCCGCTGGCACATCACCTTCTCCAACTGGCTGCGCGACTACCTTTACTTCTCGCTCCCCGGCAAGCGTACCCGCGTCTGGCCCTATCTCAATCTTGTCATCACCATGGTTCTCGGCGGATTGTGGCATGGCGCCACCTGGCCATTCGCCATTTGGGGCCTTTTGCACGGCAGCGCCCTGGCGGTAACGCGGCGCTGGCAGGCTTGGCGCGGACGGCGCCCCGAGTCCGGCTGGGCGTCGCGCGCCATCCGCATTTTTTGCACTTACCAGTTTGTCTGTCTCACCTGGATCTTCTTCCGCAGCCCCACGACGGCCGTAGCCATCGGCATCCTGAAGCGCATCGGGTCGCTTACCTTTTCCTTGGAGAATGTATCCACCGGCGTCGTCCTGGTATCGTTGCTGGGCGCCGCCGGTCAGGCCGTCCCGAAAAACTGGTACGAACGCGCTGTGGATTTATTTGGCCGCACACCGTTCTACATCCAGGCGGCCGCCATGGCGCTGGCCGTGGTAGCGATTCAACTGCTGGCCGGCCGCGGCGCGGCGCCGTTCGTGTATACGCGGTTCTGACATGCGCGCATTTCCCCTCCGCACCGCCCTCACTATCGCCCTCTTCGCGCTGATCCTGGCAGCCGTATCGGGCACTGTCCCCGGGCTCGAGCGCCCCAGCCTGCGGGCCGCCGCCGCCATCGTCGAGTTCACCCCGGGATTCACGCCCCTCCGGCCATGGCAGCCGCACATCGCGCCCGAAGCCATTGGCCCTGCGCCCGGCATCCCCACCACCCGCATGGCCGTTAGCCCTGGCCTGGACGATGGCAACGGCGCCCTCGACCACTTCTACGCCGCCCTTTGGCGCACCGAGCGCGGCACGTCCCTGTCCATCACCCGCATCCTGCATTACGGCGACTCCCCCACTACCGCCGATCTCATCACCGGCGATACCCGCCAGCTCCTGCAAAAGCGCTTCGGCGACGCCGGCCACGGCTTCACGCTCATCGGCAAGCCTTGGGCGTGGTACGAACATCGCGGCGTGGAGATATCCAGCCATGGCTGGCAGATGGACCCCGGCACGCGCTGGGATCTGCGCAATGGCTTGTTCGGACTCGGCGGGGTGGCCTTCTCCGGCGGCGCCGGCGCCTTCAGCCGCGTCACCCTGCGCGACCCCACCCAAACACGCCTGGAGGTCTGGTTCCTGCGCCAGCCGAATGGCGGCGTCATCGCCATCTCCTCCGCCGGCCAGCCCATCGGCAGCGTCGCCACCGCAGCCCCAGCCCGCGCCGCCGGCTTTGCCAGCTTCGAGCTGAAGCCCGGAACGGCCACGCTCGATTTCGGCGCCGAAGGCCCCGTCCGCGTGTTCGGCATCACTGTCGAGAAGCGCAAAACCGGCGTGGTCTACGACAGCATCGGTTTGAACGGCGCGTCCGTATCCATGCTGGCTCTGCTCTTCAACGAGAGGCACTGGGCGGACGAATTGCGCCATCGCAATCCCGACCTGGTGGTCCTCAATTACGGCACCAACGAGAGCGGATTCGCGGCCTTCCTCACCCGCGAATACGAGATCGAGCTGCGCGAAGCCATCCGCCGCGTGCGCGCCGCGCTGCCCAATGCTTCTATACTGGTGATGAGTCCCATGGACCGCGGCCAGAACCAAGGCGGCGAGATCGAAACGCTGCCCACCATACCCCGCATCGTCGACATTCAACGCCGCGTGGCCGCCGAGCTGCACTGCGGATTCTTCAACACCTTCGAAGTCATGGGGGGCGCGGGCACCATGGCGCGCTGGTATGCCAGCCAGCCCCGGCTGGTATCGGCCGATTTCATCCATCCCACTCCCGCCGGTGCGCGTATCATAGCCGACGCTTTCGTCCGCGAATTGACCGCTGGTTTCAATCGCTATAAATCGCGCCAGGTGCTCGATCGCAACCCCGCGGCATTGGCGCGCTGACCACATGCCCAGCCGTACCGCTATCGCTCTGTTGTGCCTCTGTACCGCGCTGCTGTGTTTCGCGCAAACCACCCCGGCCCCCAAAGCTCCCGCCAAAAGGAAGCCCGCCAGGAAGTCGACTGAGTTCATCGAGGAGTTGAGAAAGGCGCGCTCTCCGGAAGCAGTAGAAGCGGAGACGAGACGGATGACGGCCGCGTTTCTTGAAAAGAGCTTGAAAAGTGTCATTCGCTAATCAGGAAGGCGTGTCGTCCTCGGGGCCTCTCTCGTATGCGTTGCATATCGAGAGTACTTTGATTGCGAACGCCTCCCTTGCGATCGTCCTTCGAGGACCGCTGTCGCAAGCCGAACCGGTGGCCCGGACACCGGTCCGTTAGCTCGCGGAATAACTGCTATTCTGAAGCCATGCAGATTACTGTCGAGCTGCCTGATGACATCGCTCGGCACCCCGATCCGGGTCGGGAAGCGCTGGAACGATTGGCCACCGAAGGCTACCGGTCCGGAGCGCTCACCCACTTCCAAGCCGGTCAACTGCTCGGTTTGTCTCGTTTCGAGTTCGACGATTTCCTGATTGAGCGCGGGATCTACGATCAGGCATACTCGGTCATGGACCTCCAACAGGAGTTGGCGGACCTCGAAAAGCTGCGTGCGGAAGGCCTGCTCGGCAAATGATCCTGGTAGTCGCCGATACCTCGCCGTTGCGCTACCTGGTCGAAACTGGCTACGAGTTCCTGTTGCCGCGGCTGTTCACCAAGGTGTGGATTCCCGGGTCGCTCGCGCCCAAGGGTTCACGGTGACTGGCACTCTGGGCATTCTGGTTGAAGGTGCCCGTTCCGGTCTCATCTCTATCGACGAGGCGCTGGCGCGCCTCACTCAAACGAATTTTCGCGGGACGCTCGACTTGTTCGCTCAGGCGCGGGAACTGGTGCGCAAGGCCGGCCATTGAAGGCAGCGTGCGCGCGGCGCTGGCTAATGCTTCTATACTGGTGACGAGTCCCATGGACCGCGGCCAGAAGAACGGCGGCGAGATTGTAACGCTGCCCACCACCCCTCGCATCGTCGACATTCAGCGCCGCGCCGCCATCGTTCTGCTGTGTCTTTGCGCCGGGCTCGCGTTCGGCGCGCAAGCCGACGCGCAGACCAACACAACCACGAAGGCGAGCGCCAAGAAGAAGCCCGTCAAGAAAGCCAAGAAGCCCGCCAGGAGGAAGGTCCGCGAGCCGAGCGTCCACCACTATGCCGCGCCCCGCGTCAGCGAAAAAATGCGCGCGCTATCGCTGCAAAAAGTAGCGCTTCAATTGGACGAGCGCCCCGATCCGGTGATCGATCGGCCGGGCAACCTGGTGCCATTCTTCGAGCGCCTCTATCGCCTCTCCACACGCGACAGCCCTACCATGCACATCCTGCATTTCGGCGACTCCCACACCGCATCCGACGATTGGACCGGCGTGCTCCGCGATCTGTTCCAGGGCCGCTTCGGCAACGGCGGCGCGGGTTTCTCCCTGGCCGGAATTCCGTTCAAGGGCTATCGCCGCTTCGACGTGCGCGGCGGCGCCAGCAAAGCCTGGGATCCGGCCGGCCTGCGCACCGGCGAAGGCGATGGCCTGTTCGGCCTCGGTGGCGTCAGTATCTCCACGGAGCGCGCCGCCCAGACAATCTACCTCGACGCCGACTGTGCTTCCGTCGAGCTGGACTATCTGCAGCAGCCCGGTGGCGGCCGCCTGGCGCTTTCCGACAACGGCGCCACCGTCGCCGAATCCTCCACCGAGGGACCCCTCGCGCCCGGCTTCCTGGAGTACGCCTCCGCGCCCGGCCGCCATCGTTTCGAGGTACGCACGCTCGAAGCCGCCCCCGTAAGGCTGTTCGGATGGGTTACCGAAAACCCCAAAGGAATTACCTACGAATCCATGGGCATCAACGGCGCGGAGGCGGCCCTCATCCAACGTTGGGATGAAACCATGCACGCCGCGTATCTCAAACGCCGCGACCCCGCCCTCATTGTGCTGGCCTACGGAACCAACGAGGCCAGCGATTCGAAATGGACCGAAGCCGGTTATCTTGAAGCCTTCTCCGCGGTTCTGCAGCGATTGCGGCGCGCCGTGCCGGCAGCGTCAATCCTGGTCCTGGGCCCTCCCGACCGCTTCCTTCGCGTGAAAGGCCGCTGGCGCCCCTTCGATGGTGTGGACCGCATCGTCGCCGCCCAACAGGAGGCTTGCCGCCAGAACCGCTGCGCCTATTGGAATACCCGCGCGCGCATGGGCGCCGAAGGCTCCATGGTCAATTGGGTGATGGCCGGCCTGGCCCAGGGCAACTACGCGCACTTTACTTCCCAGGGTTATC
>DATKFU010000002.1:0-48116 GCA_035511215.1 Bryobacteraceae bacterium
GGGCCCAATGCCCGCGCGGTGAAGGGCTCGGTCTCCGATCTGGCCGACCTCGACCGACTCTACGCGGCGGTGAAGGCCGAGCGCGGAACCCTCGACATCGTCTTCGCCAATGCCGGGGCGGGAAGCCCGCTGCCGCTCGGCAAGATCACCGCCGAGCACATTGACGAAACTTTCGACACCAATGTGAAGGGTACGATCTTTACCGTCCAGAAGGCGCTGCCGCTGATGGGCAAGGGCGGTTCGATCATTCTGACCGGCTCGAGCGCCGGCACCACGGGCGCCCCGACAATGAGCGTCTACAGCGCGAGCAAGGCGGCAGTGCGCAACCTCGCGCGGACCTGGGCGGAGGACCTGAAGGGCACCGGCATCCGGGTAAACGTGCTGTCGCCCGGGCCGACGGCGACAGAACTCGCGAAGGCAGCGCTAGGCGAGGAGGGCATGAAGCTCTACGCCTCGATGAATCCGCTCCAGCGCATGGCCGATCCGGCGGAGATCGGAGCGGCGGCTGCCTTTCTCGCGTCGCAGGACAGCAGCTTCATGACCGCCAGCGAGCTCGCCGTCGACGGCGGCCTAGCGCAAATCTGACGCGCTATGCCCGGCCGGTCACTGCCTGGAAATCGTGCGGCAGGAGCAAGGGAGTAGAGACCATCCGACGTCAGGGACGCGATCATTCCCTCCCTTGCTCCAGTCGCGGGTTTATTTCGATTCGTATCCGATTAGATCGACACGATCCGATGTAAGGGAAATGGAGAGATTTCGATGAGCACACAAGAGAATGTCCAGATTGTGAAGGATTTTTTTGCAGCGATGGGACGCGGCGACAAGCAAGGTCTGCTGGCGTTGTCGGCCGAAAATATTGAGTGGATCCTTCCGGGCGAGGACTGGCCGCTCGCCGGCACGCACCGCGGGCACGCGGGATTAGCGGATTTGCTTCAGAAGGCTTCCGAAATGTTGGAAATTTCATACCCAGAGCCCCCCGAATTCGTAGCGCAGCGAGACCGGGTTCTGGTCGTCGGCTTCGCTACGGGGAGAATCAAAGCCACGAATAGGACGTTCGAGGACGATTGCGTCTTCGCCATTACCGTTCGAGATGGCAAACTGACGAACATCCGGGAGTATATCGACACGCAAGCACTGGCGCGGGCCACCGTCGCCACACAGCCGAACGGGTAACCCAGCGCCTTTGAAGGCCGGGGAATCAATATCAACACCGTCCGGCTGACCGGCCGCGTGCCTGCCGTCGGCCTGTCGGGGCCAGCCGACTAGAGCAGGATCTCGACGTACCCTTCCGTTCCATGCACGCCGATCCGCTGCCCATCCCGGATCAGCCGGGTGGCATGCTCCACCCCCACGACGGCCGGCAAGCCGTACTCCCGGGCGATCACCGCGCCGTGGGTCATCAGGCCCCCCACCTCCGTCACCAGGCCCTTGATCACGACAAACAGGGGCGTCCAACTCGGGTCCGTATAGGTGGTAACCAGAATGTCGCCCGCTTCGAGATCGGCCTCCGCCATGTCCAGAATGACGCGGGCCCGCCCCTCGACGTGCCTGCGGAAACCGGTAGGCCGGCGAGAGCGCCAGAGGGCAAATCGTCGCGTCGATAAGCCCCGCCGAGGACCTCTCCGTCCGACGTGAGCGCGCGCGGCGGCGTGAGTGCTTGATACCACTTGAACGCATCCGTGCGCTGGCGGATGAGACCTTCGGCCACCTGGTTCCTGGGCACGACGTCCTGGAACTCCTGGAACCGGAGGTAGAAGATGTCTTCCTTCTCACGAAGCACGCGGGCCCGCACGAGGCGCTCGGCTTCTTCCATCAAGGCCTGCTTGTAGACGAAGTAGCGGCTGACCATGGCGTATTTCGGATACTCCCGGTAACCGATGAAAGTCCGGACCCGGTCGATCCTCCGCTTGGTCTCTTCGGCCTTTCGCTCCCCGTCCGGCAACGCCCGCAAGCGCGCCAGCAGCTCCTGTTCCTTCTTCCATGCCTCCTGCCGCCCTTGCTCGAATCGCCGCTTGCCGGCCCCAGGCTCGAAGTTCTTGATGTTGCCGAGGATCAGCGGTACCAACGTTTTGGGGCGTTCGCTCCAACGGGGCCTTGTGATGTCAATCTCGCCAGCGCAGCGCATGCCGTACTTGTCGAGCCAGCTCCGGATGGCGTCTCGCGCTTCGCGCCCGCCCGTGAGCTTGGGCAGCTCTTCCAGAAAGCCCTCGTCCTCTACGCGCTGCAGAAAGGTCACCACGTCCGGATAGGGGCGGATCAAGTCCGCGACCTCCAGGAGCGCCAACCCCATTTCCGACGTGACGTTGTGGGACGGATTGCGCGAGCGTGTCGGCCGCGTTCTTCTCGCCCAGCCACATTTGCAGCTGGTCGTTGAGCCACCGGGTGGCCTCCATCCCCGCCCTGATCACCTGATGGCTTTTCGGATCGAACAGGATCCGCTTCAGCTCCTGGAAGTCCACCAGGATGAAGTCGAGCAGCGCCGTTCCGGATTTCGTCCCGATGTCGCGTTTCAGTGCGGCGATGGAGGCCTGGCTGTGCCCGATCAGCTCGGCGACGATGGCCGGATCGATCTCGATCGGCGCTGGCGCGCCAACCGCCGGCACCCGACAGGACCCTCGTCCGGAAGCGACGGGATGAAATCGCCCCGATCGAGGATGGTCTGAAGCGCGTCCCCGATCAGCGGATCGGATTTGCCCAGGACGCCCAGGAGACCAGCGCGGCTCACCGGCGAAGCCAGGCCCTCGGTGACGTCGACGAACAGCCTCCCTGCTGCCTCGGCCATGGGCCGGGGGGTTGTCAGCTGCCACACGGACAGCCCCAGGGGCTTGATGGCGTCGGTCATCATCTGCTGATGACCGACCGAGACGTAGACGTGGTTTTCTCCGTCGCCAGCCGCAGGGATGGGGAATAGCGTGGTGATTGGCCGGCTCTGGACGATCTGGAAGCCATCGTCGACCAGGCACCATTCGATGTCCTGCGGCTGACCGAGGTGCGCTTCGATCCGCCGGCCCAGTTGCGCCAGCCGCTCGACCTGCGAATCTGTCAGCGTTGGCTGCTGCGGCCGCTCCGGCTCGATCGCCCGTTCCTGCGTCCCGCCTGCGGGCGAGGCGTGGATGGCAAGCTGCTTGGCGGCAATGGCCTTGGCAACCACCTCGCCGTCCCGCACCTTGTAGACGTCCGCGTTCACCAAGCCGGAGACCAGGGCTTCGCCAAGACCGAAGGTGGCTTCCACGGAGGCGACCTTCCGGCTGCCGGTGACGGGGTCGGCGGTAAACAGAATGCCCGCCGCCTGCGGGAAGACCATCCGCTGCACGACCACGGCCATGTGGACCTTCCGGTGGTCGAAGCCATTCCGCAGGCGGTAGGTCACGGCCCGCTCGGTGAAGAGCGAGGCCCAGCACCGGCTGACGTGCTGGAGGATCGACGCCGGCCCCACGACGTTCAGGTACGTGTCCTGCTGGCCCGCGAAGGAAGCCGTCGGCAAGTCCTCCGCCGTCGCACTGGACCGGACGGCATAGGGAGCTTGCTCGCCGAACCGGGCGAGGGGACCGGTGATCGCCGCCAGATCGTCGGGATGACGATCCCTTCGAGGTAACGTCGGATCTCGGCGCTGAGCACGCGAACCGCCTCCCGGTCGTGTGTCTTCAAGCACGACAGCTGAGCGAGCCGATCGTCGATAGAAGGCGCTTCCGCCATGATCCGCTGGAAGGCGTCCGTCGTCACGCAAAAGCCAACAGGCACGCGGACTCCTTCGATCCGCGAAAGCTTTCCCAGATGCGCGCCCTTGCCGCCAACCATCGCGACCTGCGTCTGGTCGACCTCCTGGAGACCCAACACGTAGCAGCCCATCCGTTCCTCCCTTGTGCGTTCTCTAGAGAATGTCGCAGCGTCTCACCCGAGCCCCTGGCGAATCGCTACACCAGGCGATTATGCGGCATGTCCCGGGTCTTGCCGCAAGCCCCCCGGTGCGCGATATCCTATTAATGGGAAGGAGCGAGGCAACCTCCTTTTCGCTTGTCCGCTGTGGACGCGCAAGCCCCTTGAAAACCGACGGCGCCGTGGCCCGATCCGATCTCCCGTTCGGCATTCGAATCCAGCCGCCGAACCGAGCGGTTCCTCCCCTCTTCACTCGAACACCGTCGAGAGCGCTCCGATGCCGATCCGCAGAAACGCCCCGTCTGGAGTAGAGGCGTGCCCGGTGACAAGCACGGTTACTCGAGCACAAGACGCTGCTGACTCATCGGCGAGTCGAGCCATTACTTACTGTGAACACCGCCGCCCCTGTCGTACAGAGCCTATGCCGCGGCATCTATGGGATCCCGGCTCGTCGCCGTGCTCGCCAAATTCCGGGAGGATTACCCGCTATCCGGAGTTATCCCGTGCTCCCCGGCGAGCTCGAGACATATCCAGACTGGGTGCCCGCCGTGGACAAAGGGTCGGCGGTGCGCTCGAATCGATCTGAAAACAATGGGCCTCTGCGGGTTAGATCAAAACCCAACCGCGCCGCAAGAGTTCGAAACGTGTCCATGCCGGGGAGCCACATCCTTTAAAATTAATTAGTTAATTGACCGGCCAATCTCTGCCGAGAATTCTAGGTCTATGGCTGATTGAGTTCGCGAGCTTCGGAGGCGATCTTGGTGAGGCGTGGCGAGTCGGTCGAGCAGACGACGAGCCGCGCCGGCGGGAAGAGTGCGGCGGTACATTTCGAGCACGTGTTGAGCGACGTGGAGAGCACCGAGTAGACCGGACAAGTCGGGCGTGGGGGAACTGGCCGAGGAGAATTTGGGCGTCGGTAGGAGGTGACGGGGCTGCACTCAGGCCAGTTCAAACTCGGGCTGTACATCGAGGGAAACTTCGAGGTAGCGCATGGTCATGTTGGGCGACTTGTGGCCGAGAAGCTTCATCAGAATGCCGCTGCATAGTGTTCAACGGGTTGCTGCGGGACTCGCGGAAAGCCCGCGCCGCAGCCTTCTTTTCCAGCCCCGCCTCAATGGCGGCGGGGGTGCCGACGCTGTGCCCTGAATATTGGCGCTGCCGGGCGAACGTTGCTATAAGGCCGTGCCGGCCTACAACTTTCGACGGCGAAAGACTATCGAGATCGATTGATGTTCAGAGCTGTTGAATCAGACGAAGCCAAAATGAACCTGTGGCGCGACAGTGGGATCGCAGGGAAGGCGCGCCAACCGGGAAACCAGGATTGCTAACATGACAACCAGAAACAACCGAAAACAGACAGTAAGTAGTCGGCGTAAACTACTGATGCATCGCCATGCTACATGATGTTACGGGATGTAACAGATCAGGAGGAAACGACCCGCGATCTCTAGAGAGGCGGCGCGGACCCCGCGCCTAAATACTCACTGCTTGCTAACATCCATCCAGTTATCATCCGCATTGCGATCGATCAGCTTGTTGTAAGGATCGATACCCGCCCGCGTAGGCGGCTGGTCAACCACAATCTCGAACGTCTGGCTCGGCTGCGTGAGCCACTCCTTCTTGAGGTACAGAGGTTTTTCTTCGTCCTTCTTTCCGGTAAAGACGCCGATGTCGATCAGGTCGTGCAGAGGCATGGGCGACTCATTGCCGCTGCCATCGGACTGGACCTTCCGCACCTGGACCTTCAGGGTGATTTTGTATTTGTGGTCCGGAGCCGGAGTCACAGTAGCGGAGACAACCTTGTTGTCATAAAGCACGATGTTCTCGAAGGCGTCCGTGATGAAGTACTGCAAATCCACCGGCGTTTGCGCGCGCAGGGCCGCGACGAACTGGCGGGTGTCGGGGTACGGGCCGGATTGGGAGTCGTTGGCGTTGGCATAGCCGTACTGCATCAGGAAGTTGTGCAGAGCGAGGTTGACCTTGTCTTCGCCGATGTAGTCTGCCAGGGCGTACATCACCTGGCCGCCCTTCTGATACCAGACATACGGCTCATTCTGGACCAGGACCACGGGCCGCTCGCGGCGGATTTCGCCGGCGCGGCCGCGCAGGTACCTGTCGAGCTCGTGTTTCAGGAAGCGGTGCATGTTGTCGCGGCCGTACTTCTGCTGCATCACCATCAGGGCGGAGTACTCGGCGAGTGTCTCGGACAGCATGTTGGAGCCTTCCACACGGCCGCCGATAAGCTGGTGCGCCCACCACTGGTGGCCGAGCTCATGCGCGGTGACGAAATAGGCGAAGTCGATATCCGTGGGCTTCTCGACGCGGCCGATGAAACCGATGCCCTCGGAAAACGGGACGGTGTTGGGAAAAGACTGCGCGAAGGTGCGGTAGCGGGGAAACTCCAGAATGCGGTACTGCCGAAACTGGAAGGGACTGAAGTTCTTTTCGTAGTAGGTCAAACCCGCCTTGGAGGCGTCGATCATGTCGTCGACGTCGTAGGTGTGCGCGGGATTGTAGTAGACCTCGATGGCGATAGGGTTGGCGGCGCCCGCATACATTTCGCGCTTCACGTCGTATCGGGCGGAGACGAACGAATAGAAGTCCAGGGTCCTGACGTTGCCCATGTCGTATGAGAAATAGTGCCGGCCGTTAGCATGCCATTCGCGGGTGAGGTAGCCGGGGGAAAGGACGATCTGATCGTCAGAGGTGCTGACAGTTGTACGGTAGCTGATCCAGTCGGAGTGCATGGTGAAAAGGTTCGTGGCCGTTCCTGCGGCGTCGCCGCGGTTGGGAAGCATTTCCTGCTCGGGAAGATGCTCCTCGCGGCGGCGGCGGGGGTCGTCGAGCTCAACGAGCGCGTCATAGCCGAGCGTCGGGAAGTAGCCGGTGTCGAAGAAGGTGCCGGAATAGGCGAACTCAGGTCGCTCGTTGCCGTCCTTGAAACCACGGCTGGTGTATCCCACGTTAAAGGTCAGATTCACCGTATCCGCCGGAGCGAGCGGCGTGTCGAGCTGATAGATGGTGTAGAGCGCCCGCGGGCTCGAAGAGACCACATGGAAAGGTCGGTCGAAGCGCGGGTTCGAGATGGAGTGTTGCTGGTTGGTAATGTGTATCTGGCCGATCGGCTGTGCGGTCTTGTTCTGCAGCACGAAGTGGCCGGTGCCGGAAAATGACCGTCGCTCGGGGAAAATGTCGATGACGGCGTCGACGGCGATCACCTTCGGCTGGGGCAGGTGCTCATACTTCTTGAAATCGCGCTCGTAGGCGGCCTGGATGTCGCGGCGGTCCTTCGCGGTCAGATACTCGTTCAGCACGTGCGCATTGTAGAAGTACCAGGCGCCGCTGCCGATGGCAACCACAAGGAAGAGCGCCGCGGCCGGGATCAGGCGCGGTGTGCGCTGCGCGGCCAGGCGAAAGCGCGCGGGCCACGCGTCGTCGGAGCCGCGGCGCGCCAGCGCGATAGAAGCCGTGGCGAGCAAGCACGAGATAGAGAGCCAGTAAGTAATGGACCAGAAGAGTGCGGGCACGAAATGGCCGTATCCGTTCATGTCCGAGTAAGTGTAGGGTGGCGTGTTGCCGAACAGGTAAAGGGTATTCTCCCACCCGAAGCTGAACAGGATGGGTACCATTACGAAGATGCCGACGACGATGCCATGGCCAATGAACTTGTTGGAGACCACTGTCTGGATGAAGAGCGCCAGCAGGACGGCGGTGAGTACCTGCGGAAACGTGACTACATATAGCTCCTTGGCGTACTGCAGTAGCTCATAGTTGTAATAGCCGGCGATGGTCTGCATGACGATGCCGCATAAGCCGGCCACGGTAAGCATGACGATCTCCACAAAGCAAAGGGCGAAGAATTTGGAGAACCAATCGGTGCTCTCAGAGATGGGCAGTGCGTCGTGTATGCCGGAGAAGTGCGTGTCCCGCTCGCGCCAGATGAGCTCCGCGGCATAGAGCGCGGCGACAATATAGAAGAAGAGTTCGGCGCCCCCTTCGACGGCTTGCAGCATCAGGTAGGTGACGGGCCAGACGTTCTGACCGCCGACGTGGCCGGCATAGTGCCCGTTGTTCAGCGCAATGCCGGCCATCAGGATGACCATGGCCCAGAAGGGGACTTCGTGCAGGATGTTCGAGATGCGCAGGCGGGTGAGCGAAACGAGCTGCGTCCAGGTTGTTGCGGGGCCGAAGACCTGATGGACGGTGGGGAGTTTGGCCGCTACCAGGCTGCGCCGTGACGCCACCGTGGTCAAGTCCTGCTCGCGGGCCAGGGCGGCTCGCCTGCCGCTGGAGCGGGCCGTCAGCGCCTCGACCGACATCGGAAAAAGCTTCCACAGTACGATCAGCGAGACCAGCCCCACGGATCCCCAAAGCAGCCGGTTATAGAGGAACACTCCGTCGGCGGAGTGCGGCGACCAGGAGTAGAGCAGCGTATTGCGTTCGACAACAGTCCAGTACCGCGTGATGGCATCGTGGTAGAGGAAGCCGACGGGGTCGAGGATGCCGGACCAGAAATGTTCGAGCGAGCGCGTGGCATTGAATATAGTGATGCCCAACAGGTACAGCATGAAGATCGTGGCGCCCTGCAGGTATACGATGAAGATCTTGCGCGATAGGGCGGCCACCAGGAAGAAGAGAGAGCCCAGGAAGAAGATTTGGAACACCACGATGGAGAAGAACGGCTGCAGGTACCACCAGAGATGATTGGGGCCGATGCGGGTGTGGTCGGCCCAGGGTGCGAACGTGCCGAAGAACTCGCCGAATAGCAGGCCGGAGAAAGCGAAGACGGTGGCCACGAACGACCCGGCCCAGCGTCCGCCCAGGTAGGCCAGCTTGGATATGGGTTTGGTAAACAGGATCTGTATGGTGTCGCGCTGGAAATCGCGAAGGATGGAAGTGCCAAAGATCGCGGCGATGACTATGATGCCGAAGAAGCTGATGCCGATATCGTTATAGGTGTTGGCATAGGGGCCGTTGAGCAGCACCTTGCCGTTGGAGTTGCCGATCGGGCCGAAGTTCTCACTGGCGATGTCCAGGAAGCTGAACGCGAACCAGACAGCGAAGTAGATGTAGGTCGAAAGGCTCTTGAACCGGAACTTGAGCTCAAAGGTGAAGAATTCCCGGAACATGTTCATGTGATCGCCTCGCTCCCGGATTAGTTGACCGACTGGCGCGCGAGGTTCACGAAGTAGACGTCCTCCAGGCTGGAGTCGACGGGCCGGAAGCCGTCGCCCGGACTGGAGTCGGCGAAGACGCGGACTTCATGCAAGCCACCCACCAGATGCGTGGAAACCACATTGAAGCCGGTTTCGAGAGCGCGCAGCTCATCGTCGGTCGAGACCACCTTGGACCAGATCTTTCCGCGCAGGGATTCGAGCGCCTCGGCCGGCGCGCCTTCAAGCAGCAGCTCGCCATTCGAAATGATGGCCATGCGGGGGCAGAGCTCGCGCACGTCTTCGACGATGTGGGTGGAGAGGATGACCGTGACGTTGGAGCCGATGGAGCTGAGCAGGTTCAGGAAGCGGTTGCGCTCCGCGGGGTCCAGGCCGGCAGTGGGCTCGTCGACGATAATCAGCTTCGGGTTGGCGAGCAGCGCCTGGGCAATGCCGAAGCGCTGCTTCATTCCGCCGGAGTAGGTGCTCAAGGCCTTCTTGCGCACATCCCACAGGTTGGTCTGGTTCAGGATACCGTCGACCATCTGCTTGCGCTCGGTCTTGTTGACGGCGCCCTTCATCACCGCCAGGTGCTGTAGCAGGTCGACGGCGGAGATCTTCGGGTATACTCCGAACTCCTGCGGCAGATAGCCGAGGATTTTGCGCACCTCGTCTTTTTGGGTAAGCACGTTCAGCCCGTCCAGATCGATGGAGCCGGAGTCCGGGTCCTGCAGGGTTGCCACCGTGCGCATGAGCGAGCTTTTGCCCGCGCCGTTGGGACCCAGAAGGCCGAACATCAGGTTGCCGATAGTGAGCGAAAGGTTCTTCAGCGCCTTTACGCCGTTGGGATATGTCTTGGACAGACCGGTGATCGTTAGCGCCAAGGGAACTACCCTCCGATTGCGGTATTTCGGCCAGCTTTTCTTAAGCACCTCTGACGTGCGGCGCTGTCGAAAGTTACTGGAATTTTCCGATGATACCTCACCTGGCAGAGCCTCGCCGATGCCGCGCGAGTTCGGCCGCCTGTTCCAACGCGCCGGCTTTGGAAGTGACCAGACCCAGGATAAACGCCCGGAAATTGTCAAGTGCCTGCAAGGGCGCGGTGCAGGGCGCCGTCAACCTATTCGTGGCGCAGGGCGGCCATCGGGTCGATGCGGGAGGCGCGGCGCGCTGGGGTGTAGCCTGCCAGCACCGCGGCGCCGGCTAGCACTGCCACCGATACAGAAAGCGCCCACGGGTCGTGGGGTTTCATGCCGAACAGGAACGCGGCCACGAAGCGCGTAAGGCTGTACGCGGCTGCCAGCCCGATACCCAGACCGATCGTGGCCAGGGTGACGACCTCGCGCAGCACCATCCAGACGATGCGGCGGCCTTCCGCGCCGAGAGCCATGCGGATGCCGATTTCGCCGGTGCGCCGTTCGACGGAGTATGCCACGCTGCCGTAGAGACCGACGCCGGCGATCAGCAGCGCCAGCACGGCGAAGCAGCCGCAGAGCCCGGCAAAGGTGCGCTCCTGGCTGATAGTCTGGTCAATCGTGCGCGCTTGCGTGGTCACGTCGGACACGGGAACGGCGGGGCTGGCCTGGCGCACGATTTGCCGGACAGTGCCCACCAGCGCCAGCGGGTCGCTTGCGGCGCGCAGTTCGAATACCACTCCGCGCAGATCGTCCACATCCTGCGTGTATGGCACGTAGGCTACCGGCTGCGTCTCCGTCTCTTTAATGGAGTTGTACACGCTGTTTTTGGCTACACCGACGATTTCGATATCGGCGGGGCTGGTCGCGTCCCCGATTCCGATGTGGCGCCCGACCGGGTTTTCACCCGCGAAGTATTTCTTGGCAAACTTCTCGTTGACCACGGCGACGCGTGGAGATTCGAGGTCGCGCTCCTGTATATCGCGGCCCAGCAGAATCGGGATCTGCATGGTGGTGAGGAAGGATTGGTCGGTGCCTAACCGGCACGTCGTCGGTTGCTCGCCCGCGCCTTTCGCCAGGCCGGGAATGTTGAGCGAAGTGTCGTTCCAGTATCCGACAGCCAGTGGATAGGTGGAGAAAGTGAAGTTCCAGACTCCGGGGATGTTGCGGAAGCGATCGCGCAGATTGCCATAGAAACGGGCGAGCGGGGCGCCTTTGTATCCGGCCGGGCGGGCATTCAGGCTGAAGAGCAATAGATTCTCGCGGTTGAAACCGGCCTGGATGGAATGGAGGTTTGCGAGAGTGCGCAAGAACAAGCCGGCCGCCACCACCAGCAATAGGGAGATGGCGATCTGAGACACGACCAGAACGTGGCTCAGGCCAATGCGAATTCCGGCATGCCGCAGCCGTCCGCGCGGCGCGCTGGCACGCGCCTCTTTCAATCCGGGAGTGAGATTGACGCGGGTGCCCTGCCAGGCGGGCGCCAGTCCGAAGAGCAGACCGCAGGCCACCGCGAGGGCAAAGGTAAAGCTCAATACGGGCCAGTCGATGGCGGCGTGCAAGGTGAAATTTTCGCGGCCATTGGCCAGCAGCCAGGTGATGGAGCGGATTCCCCAAACCGCCACCAGCACGCCGAGCGCCCCGCCCAGGATGGAGAGAAGCAGGCTCTCGGTGAGCAACTGCCGCACTACACGGAAGCGGCTTGCGCCCAGACTCAGCCGGACGGCTATCTCGCGGCGGCGTCCCGTGGCGCGCGCGAGCAGCAGGTTGGCGATATTCGCGCAGGCGATCGCCAGGATGAGGCCGACCATGGCCATGAGCACGTAGACCGGCTGCGCATACTCGCGGCGTAACGAGTCCAGGCCGGATGCGCCTTCCTCAAGCCACAGCACGGGCATGTCCACCCTCTGTTTTGCGGTGGCGGCGGTGCCGGTGACGAACTCGTGAAATTGGCTCGCCAGGCGCGCCTGGGCCTGGCGGATGCTAACGCCGGGGCGCAAGCGGCCCATCATTTCGACCCAATAGAATTCCTTGTTCAGAAACCTCTTCCGATATTCGTCGGGCTTAGGAGCAAGCCATGGACCGGCATGCAGGGGGATGGTCAATTCGGGCGCGAAACCAGGGTCGACGCCGAAGAAATCGGGCGGAGTGACTCCGGCGATAATAAAGGGCGTACCGTCCACCAGAATAGACTGGCCCACCGCGGAGGGGCTGGCGGCGAAGCGGCGTTGCCAGTATGCGTAGCTGATGACGGCCACGGGCGGAGCGCCAAAGCGATCGTCGTCTTCGAGGATTAGCCGGCCGGCGGCAGGATACACTCCCAGGCCGCCGAAGAAGCCGCCGGACACCAGTTCGGCGTCCAGGATTTCAGCCTGGCCCCCGACGACCGTGTTCGCTCTTCCGCCCCAGGCGTAAGCGAACAGGTTCGAGAAAACATCGCTGCCGCCGCGAAAGAGATCGAAAGCCGCATAAGGAAAGTTGGGGCTGTTGTTGCCATGGCGGGCATCTTTGTGGCGACTGCCGCTCATGCTTTCGATGACCGCCGGCTGCTCCTTGGACTGCCAGTGGATCACGGTCAATTGCTCGGGATGCGGCACCGGGAGGGCGCGCATCGTGATGGCGTCCATAAAGCTGTAGATGGCGGTGTTTGCGCCGATGCCCAGCGCCAGGGAGAGCGCGGCCATGGCGGTGAATAACGGATTGGCAGTCATCATCCGCAGGCCGTAGCGCAGATCCTGCACGAATTGCTCCCAGAATGTCCATGTCCACATAGCGCGGCTTTGCTCCTGAAGGGAGGTCACGTTTCCGAACTGGCGTTGGGCGGCGGCGGAATCGCCCGCCTCTGCCGATTTCATGGCGAGGTGGTGGCGCATTTCCTCGGCAAGGTCTTGCTCGAGGCGGTCGCGGTGCAGGAAGAACCGGAGTTTGCGAAAAAGGTCTGGTATACGATCCATAGGTACACTATACAATAGTTAGGCTATGGGAGAAGCCCGGGGCCAGGCGTTAGCCTGTCAGGTTCAGCCCAGGGCGCGTCCCAGGGAAAGCGCGCCGTCTTTCAGCACCGGGAGAAATCGCCCGATCATCTCGTCGATGCCCACCCGCGAGGCGTGCACGCCCGTGTTCATGGCGGCGGCTACACGGCCGGTCCGGCTAACCACCGGCACGGCGATCGACCGTAAGCCCAGCTCCAGTTCCTGGTCCACCAGTGCGTAGCCCTGTGCGCGCACCCGGTGCAACTCGGCGGCAAGCTCCCGCTTCTTTGTAATGGTCCTGGTGGTGTGCGCGCGCAGCACGATTCGTTTCATGTAATCGCCCAGTTCTCGGTCGGGCAGGGCGGACAACAGCACCCGGCCCATGGACGTGCAGTACGCCGGAAGACGGCTGCCTACCGCGAGACCTACCGACATCACCCGCTTCGTCGCGGACCTTGCCAGGTACACGATGTCGTCGCCCTCCAGCACGCTCAAGGAACTGGATTCGTGAATGGCAGAGCTGATCTCCTCCAGAACCGGCAAGGCCATTACGGGCAGCGAATGCGAGGAGAGGAATGCGAAACCCAGCCTTAGAGCGCGGCTGCCCAGACGGTAAACGGGTCCATTGTGGCTGGCATAACCCAGGTGTTCGAGGGTAATCAGGAGCCGCCGGACCGCAGCCCTGGAAAGTCCGGTGCGCGCCGCGGCGTCGCCGACGGTGACCCCGGAGGGCCGGTCCTGAAAGGCTTCGATCACGGCCAGGCCGCGGGCCAGCGAGAGCACGAAGTCGGGATTGCCCACAAATTCCGCGAATTCCGACATTCGCCGATTATCGCACAGACAGCCGGCCCTTGACCCAGGGCACAGCGCCATGCGAATATCGCACTCTGGGGCGATATTCGCGCAGCTTCGTCAAATCATGGAATTTCTCAATCTACACGACGCCGTTGCCCGCCACGTGAAAGACGGCGATCAGGTCGCCCTGGAGGGCTTCACCCACCTGATCCCCTTCGCGGCCGGACACGAAATCATCCGGCAGGGGCGGCGTAACCTGACCCTCATCCGCATGACCCCGGACTTGATCTACGACCAGATGATCGGCATGGGCACGGCGCGGAAGCTGATGTTTTCGTGGGGCGGCAATCCGGGCGTGGGCTCGCTGCACCGCCTGCGCGACGCGGTTGAGCGCGGGTGGCCTGGGCCGCTCGAAATCGTCGAGCACAGCCACGCGGCTATGGCGCATGCCTATGAAGCTGGCGCCGCCGGCATGCCCTGCGCGTTCTTTCGCGGGTATCGGGGCAGCGATCTGCCGCGCGTCAACGGCGATATCCGCTTCGTCGCATGCCCCTTTACCGGCGAGAGCCTGGCGTGCGTGCCCGCGTTCCGGCCCGACGTCGCCATCGTTCACGCACAGAAAGCGGACCGGGAAGGGAACGTGTTGATCGAGGGAATCGTGGGGGTGCAGAAGGAGGCGGCGCTGGCGGCGCGGCGCGCGGTAGTGACGGTGGAGGAAGTGGTGGACGGTTTCGGCCCGCGCAGCTCGAATGCGGTAATCCTGCCTGCCTGGGCGTTGAGCGCGGTGGTGGTGGCGCCCCATGGAGCGCGCCCCTCGTACGCGCACGGCTACTACGCGCGCGATAATGCCTTCTATATAGCCTGGGACGAAATTGCGCGCGAGCGGCAAACGTTCCTCGCGTGGATGCGGGATCACGTGCTGCGATGACCTACACAGCGGCGGAAATGATGACGGTAGCGGCGGCGCGCGCGCTGCGCGACGGCGACATCTGCTTCGTCGGGATCGGGCTCCCTTCGGCGGCGTGCAACCTGGCGCGGCTGACGCATGCACCGCGCATCCACCTGATCTACGAATCGGGGACGTTGGGGACCAGGCCGGACGTGCTGCCGCTCTCGATAGGCGATGGGGAATTGTGCGAGACCGCGCTCACCACGGTCGCCGTGCCGGAAGTCTTCCGGTACTGGCTGCAGGGTGGCCGGATCACCGTGGGATTTCTGGGAGGCGCCCAGGTGGACCGCTTCGGCAACCTGAACAGCACGGTGATCGGCGATTACACGAAGCCCAAAGTCCGGCTGCCGGGAAGCGGGGGGGCAACCGAAATCGCCACTGGATGCGGGGAGATTTTCATTGTCATGCGGCACGGAGCGCGCAGCTTTGTGAAGCAATTGGACTTTCTGACCACGCTCGGCCACGGGCGCACCGGGCGGGAGAGGCGGGAACTGGGAATCCGCACGAAGGGTCCGGTGCTTCTGGTTTCCGACCTGTGCATCATGCGCCCGGATCCGGAGACCAGCGAGATGGTTGTGACCAGCCTGCATCCTGGAATCACGTGCCGGCGCGTTTGCGAAAACACCGGTTGGGACGCGCGGTTCGCCCAGACGGTGGCGGAAACCGAGCCGCCAGCCGCGGCGGAGCTGGAGGTGTTGCGCGACCTGCACGCGCGCACCGCGCGGGCGCATGGGACGGCGGTTGCAAGCGAATGAACGAATATCCCAGAGCCGTGGCCGGCAGCCAGCCGGAGTATTTGTACGAGCAGTATCGGTCCACCATACGGCGCGCGCCGTCGCAACCGCAGATCCTTTTGCCGCATACGCTCAGCGAATTGACCGGACCGGTTTACGGGCACAATCCGATCGGCCCCACGGACAACGATCTTACCTGCCATTTCGCCGCGCCGCCGCAAGGCGAGCGTATCGTGGTGGCTGGGCGGATTCTGGATGAGGACGGCAGGGGTGTGCCGCACGCGATGGTAGAGATTTGGCAGACGAACGCGGCCGGGCGTTACCGGCACACCGGCGATAATCATCCGGCCCCGCTCGATCCGAACTTCCTGGGGGCGGGGCGCACGATCGCCGATGCGGCGGGGAACTACCGGTTCGTCACCATCAAGCCGGGCGCATATCCCTGGCGCAACCATCACAATGCTTGGCGGCCGGCACACATTCATTTTTCGTTGTTCGGATCCGCGTTCGTCGCGCGGCTGGTTACGCAGATGTATTTCCCCGGCGATCCTCTGATGCCTTTCGATCCTGTCCTCCAGTCCATCCCCGACAGAGACGCCCAACAGCGGCTGGTTTCGCGATTCGATTTGTCGCTGACCGAGCCGGAGTGGGCGCTGGGCTACTGCTTCGACATCGTCCTCAGAGGACGCCGCGCCACGCCATTTGAGGAGGGCGGGGAATGCCGTTGATTCCGAGCGCCTCGCAGACGGTGGGGCCATTCTTCAATTTTGCGCTGACGGCCGACCGGGGTCTGGGCACTCTGGCGCGCGAGGGCGCGGAGGGGGAGCACATCCG
This sequence comes from Bryobacteraceae bacterium, assembly GCA_035511215.1. GTDB lineage: Bacteria > Acidobacteriota > Terriglobia > Bryobacterales > Bryobacteraceae > Bog-159. The sequence continues at coordinate 16,228 of DATKFU010000002.1, forward strand.
GCTCGCTTTCCGTGCGGTGGATGGCGATGGCGCGCCCATGCCGGGCGACTCCCTCATCGAGTTATGGCAGGCCGATGCGCGGGGCCGGTATGCGCACGCGCTCGACCCGCGCGCGGGGGAAGCGGACCCGAACTTCTGCGGGTTCGGCCGTCTGGAGACCGATGCGGACGGCTTCTGCGTGTTTGAGACGGTGAGGCCGGGACCCGTGTCCGACGGCCGCGGCGGAACGCAGGCGCCGCATATCAACGTAGCGGTATTCGCGCGCGGGCTGCTGAAGCAGTTGTACACGCGCGTGTATTTCGAGGGCGAAGCGGCGAACGCGCACGATCCGGTGCTGGCGCTGGTACCGGAGCACCGCCGCGCGACCTTGTTGGCAAAGCCTGCGGCGGGACAGCCAAACACATGGTCCATGGAAATCCGCCTCCAGGGCGAAGCTGAAACCGTGTTCTTCGACCTATGAGATCGCGTCATGTTCACCCGATTGATCGATAGCCTGGCGGCCACCGAGCCGCTGTCGCAGGTTTTCTCCGATGGCGCCGTGCTGCAGGCTATGCTTGACTTTGAAGCGGCATTGGCGCAGGCCGAAGCGCGCTTCGGCTTGATCCCGGCGGATGCCGCGGCGGCCATCGCGGCGGCTATCGCGGATGTAGCACGGGCCGAAGGCTTCGATACCGCCGAATTGGTCCGTCAATCCCTACGCGCGGGAACACCGGCGATTCCGCTGGTACGGATGCTGACCGAACGAGTCCGCGCCGGCAACCGTGCGGCGGCGGGTTTCGTGCACTGGGGCGCCACCAGCCAGGACGTGACCGACACCGCGCTGGTGCTGCTGCTGGGGCGCTCCCGCCTGGTGCTGGAGGCGGATCACCAACGTGTGTCGCGAGGCTTGCGCGGGCTCTCGAACAAATATGCGCACACCGCGATGCTGGGACGTACGCTGCTGCAGCCGGCGCCGCCCATCACCTTCGGACTGAAAGCCGCGGGATGGCTGGGCGCCGTGCGGCGCGGCTGGTCGCGGGTGGCCAGCCGATTTGACGAGGCGGCGTACGTGCAGTTCGGCGGCGCCAGTGGAACCCTGGCTGCATTGGGAGACCAGGGAATCGCGGTCAGTGAAGCGCTGGCGCAGGAATTGAAACTGCAGTGCCCGGACGCCCCCTGGCACGGGCACCGCGACCGGCTGGCTGCCCTGATGGCCGCCCTGAGCATCTATACCGCGAGCCTCGGTAAGATGGCGCTCGACATAGCGCTGCTGATGCAGTTCGAGGTGGGCGAAGCCGCCGAGCCCGGCGGGGACGGCAGGGGCGGCTCTTCCACGATGCCGCACAAGCGCAATCCCACGGCGTGCATGCTGGCGATATCGGCTGCCAGGCGGACCCCGGGCCTGCTGGCCGATTTCCTGAGTGGCATGGCGCAGGAGCACGAACGGGCGGTGGGCGGGTGGCAAGCCGAGTGGTCCACTGTGCAAGGCATCATGCAAGCGGCGGGCGTAGCGCTGGAGGCCATGGCCGAGGTTGCGGAGGGTCTCGAAGTGGATGCGGAACGCATGCGCCAAAATATCGACGCGACCCGCGGGACGGTGTTCGCGGAGAAGGCCATGATGCTGCTGGCGCGCGAGATGGGGCGGGATGCGGCACACCACGCGGTCGCGGAAAGCATCCGGAATACGGGATCGCCGCCGGAGTCGCCGGGATTGCGCGACCCCCAGGGCTATCTGGGCAGCGCGGAGATTTTCCGTCTGCGTTTGCTCGAAGGAAAGGACTGACCGTGCCATTTGCCGATTCTGGGGGATCGAGGATTTACTACCGGTTGGAAGGCGCGCCCGATAAGCCGCTGCTGGTGCTGGCGCACTCGTTGGGTACGGACCACGGGATGTGGGACCCGCAAATACCGGCGCTGCTGCGGCATTTTCGCGTGCTTCGGCTCGACCTGCGCGGCCATGGCGCTTCGGATGCGCCGGCCGGCGGCTACACCATCGCGCAGTTGGGGCGCGATGTGCTGACCGTCGCGGACGCTGCAGGGCAGGCCCGTTTCGCATATTGCGGCCTCTCGCTCGGCGGCATGATCGGGCAGTGGCTCGGCGCGCATGCGGGTAAGCGGGTGGAGCGGCTGGTGCTGGCTAATACGTCACCCAGGGTGGCCGATCCCTCCGTCTTCGAAACCCGGCGCGCGGCCGTACTCGAACGGGGGATGGGCGCCATCGAGGAACCCGTGATGCAGCGCTTCTTCTCCCCGCGCACGCTGGCTTCCGTAACCCCCCAGGTGGAATCGATCCGAGCGGTGCTGCTGGCTACCAACCCTGTGGGTTATGCCGGATGCTGCGCCGCAATCCGGGATATGGACCAGCGGCCGCTACTCGGCGGCATCCGGACGACGGTACTGGTAATCGGCGGCAGCGAGGATGTCTCGACACCGTGGGCGGGGCACGCTGATCTGCTGGCTCAGGGGATCGAGGGCGCGCGCGCTGACGCTGCGAGCGGCGCACCTCTCGAATATCGAACGATCCTCTTCGTTCAGCGCCGCATTGCTCGACTTCCTGCTGCCGGCCTCCGCGGCCGACCCGATCGATGCCGGCTTCGCCGTGAGGCGCTCCGTGCTGGGCGATGCGCATGTGGATCGGGCCATCGCCGGCGCCACCGGACTGGACCGCGAATTCCAGGAGTTCATCACCCGCTACGTGTGGGGAACGGTCTGGAACCGGCCGGGCCTCGATCCGCGAGTGAGGCGGCTGCTTACCCTGGCGATGACTGCGTCCCTGGGCCGGTGGGAGGAGTTCCGGCTCCACGTGCGCACCGGGTTGGCCGCCGAACTGGAGACCGTCGATCTGAAGGAAGTGCTGTTGCAGGTCGGGATTTATGCGGGCATTCCCGCGGCCAATACGGGATTTCATGTGGCGGCCGAGGAACAGTCCCAGAGGCCCACCGCGCTATAGTCGTCAAGTGAGGTATTTTCTCCGCCGCCGTCAGCCGCACGTTTCGCGGATTCTATTGGTCGAGAGCGGCTCGCGCCGCCTGATCGAGCACGTGGTCGCGGGCCTGCGCCGCACATACGGCGAGTCGATCCCCATCGATCTGGCCACTTGTTTCGCCGGTTCGCCGGAGGGGGTCGCCGCGATCCACCGCGTTACCGATCATCGCGGACGCGGAGCGCGCCGCAAGCTCTATCGCACCCTGGCGGCGAACCGCTATTCGATCATGGGAATCGTTTGTTCCGCCGAACCGATCATGACCAAGTGGAAATGGGCGCTGGCCGCGCGCCTACCGGCCAAGGTCTTCGTCATTAACGAGAACGGCGACTATTTCTGGCTGGACCGCGGGCACTGGCGCGCCATCTTGCACTTCGCGCTGTATCGCGCCGGGATGACCGGTTCGGGGGCCGCGCGCACACTGGGCCGGCTGTTATTATTTCCGTTCACTTTGATGTATCTGTTACTCTATGCATCGACCGTTCACATTCGCCGCGCATGGCGCACGGCTGGCGTAAGAGGTGATCGATGAAAGCAATACAAATCAAAGAAACCGGCGGACCGGAAAAGATGGAGTTGGTGGATCTGCCGCAACCGGTACCCGGACCGGGGCAAGCCCTGGTGAAGATCGCCGCCTCGGGCGTCAACTTCATCGACGTGTATTTTCGCATCGGGTTGTACAAGGCCGAGCTACCCGCGACCTTGGGATCGGAAGCGGCCGGCACGGTGGAGTCGGTGGGGCCGGGCGTCACGGACGTCGCGCCCGGAGATCGCGTGGCTTATGCCATGGCGCGCGGCTCCTACGCCGAATACGCCGTGGTGCCCTCCGCGCAGTTGGTGAAGATCCCCGCCGGCATCGATTTTCAAACGGCTGCTGCGTCTATGCTGCAAGGCATGACCGCGCACTATTTGACGCATTCCACTTTCGCGCTCAAAGCGGGCGACACGTGCCTCGTACACGCGGCCGCGGGCGGTGCCGGATCGCTGCTGGTGCAGATGGCCCACCGCATCGGCGCGCGAGTATTCGGTACGGTATCCACCGACGCCAAGGCGCAGCTTGCCAAACAAGCCGGCGCCGACGAAATCATCTTGTACACGCACCAGGATTTCGAGGCCGAGGTGAAGCGCCTCACCGGCGGTAGGGGCGTGGACGTAGTCTACGATTCGGTGGGCGCCACCACGTTTGACAAGAGCTTGAATTCTTTGCGTCCGCGCGGCTTGCTGGCGCTCTTCGGGCAATCGGGCGGCGCCGTTCCTCCGTTCGATCCGAACATTTTGAACGCCAAGGGATCGCTCTTTCTCACCCGGCCGAGCCTGGCGCAGCATTGCGCGACGCGCGAGGAACTGTTGTGGCGCGCGGGCGACGTGTTGGGCTGGGTGGCCTCCGGCGAGTTGAAGATCCGCGTGGACCGCGCGTATCCGCTTTCCGCCGCCGCCCAAGCCCACCGCGATCTGGAAGGGCGGCACACCGCCGGCAAACTCCTGCTGATCCCCGGCTAGCTCACCGCGATGAGCACCCAGACCAGGTTGACGCTCTCTTCCGTCCTGGTGATGACGGCCATTGTCGCCATCATTTCGATCCTGGATCTGGGCTATCAGATGGATGCGCAGTACGACGTCGCGCTGGAACACGCGGAGCTACTGCAGCGCGTGGCCACGAACGCGGTGGTCGAGACCCTGAAAGACGACCACCAACACCCCTGGCGCGTGGCCCTGGGTGCGTCCAACCTGGAAAGTAAACTGATCGACCTCATGAGCGCTTCGCACGCTTTGCTGGAGATCGCCGTTTGCGACAACGATGGCAGGATCGTTTTGGACAGCGATCCAACGTCCCAGGGGAAACTGCTCCATGCTTACCCGGACTTCCGGGGGATCGTGAAAAACGCCAACTGGTTCGACAAGTTGAAAATTCTCAACCAGCAGGCTTACTACCAGCTCGACCAGCCGTTGGGCACTCCAGGAAGGCCGGAGCTGCACGTGCGGGTGGTGATCTACCCGCCGTTGATCAAAGCGCTGGATGTCAAGCCGGCGTTGAAGCGGAGCGCCACCGTGGCTGTGGCATCGGTAGCCGGCGCTCTTGGCATCACGCTATTGTTTTCGATCATAGCCTTCCGTCCGCTGGGCCGCCTGGGACAGATGCTCGACCTGGTGGCCGCCGGCGATTACGACCCAGACGCGCTGGTCCCGGTCTCCCGCACGGGAGCCGACGAATTTGGCATCATGGCCACCAAAGTGAATCTGTTGGGGCAGCAGCTCCGCGGCGCGCAGTTCGATTTCTCGGATTTGCGGGGCAACTTCGAGCGGCTTCTCGATCAACTGGAGGACGCCGTGCTGATGTTCGGGCGCGACCGGCGCCTGGTGGTGGCCTCCGGCGCCGTCGAGAAATTCCTGGGCAGGATGCGCGCCGATATGGTGGGCCTGGCCCTGCCGGAGGTTTTCCCGCCCAACACCACGCTCGGGCTGATGCTGGCGCAAGCCGCCCAAACCGGCCGTCCTATCCGGAACCGGCGCGTCCCCATCACCCGCGGCGACGGTTCGGGCACGTTCGTGGCATTGCTCTCCGTGGATATTCTGGAGCCGCTGAGCGCGGGGAATAACCCCGGCCGCGGCACCGGCCTGCTGGTGCGCTTGCGCGATTCCGAGGCCGCCCGCCAGGTGGGCCGCCAACTGCAGACGGCAGACCGCCTCTCGGCCATCAGCCGCATCACCAGCGGCGTGGCGCACGAGGTGAAGAATCCGCTCAACGCCATCCTGATGCACGTGGAAGTGGCGCGCATGAAACTGGCGCGCCAGGACACCGATGTGGCTCCGCAAATGGAGATCATCTCGCGCGAGATCCTGCGGCTGGATCGCGTGGTGAAGACTTTTCTGGATTTCACGCGGCCCGTGGAGCTGCATCCGGCGGATGTTCCCCTGGATTCGTTTGTGCGGGAAATAGTGGACCTGGCTGCCCCCCAGGCCGAGGCCGCCGGCATCCACGTTTCGATGAGCCTGGACACGGATACGGCCAACATCCGCGTGGATCGGGACCTGATGAAGCAGGCCATTCTGAACGTGGTGGTGAACGCCATTCAGGCCATGCCGCGGGGCGGCGAATTACGTATCGAGTGCGCTGTGGGCGAGGAGGAGGCCGAGATTCGCATCAGCGACACGGGAGTGGGCATCCCGCCGGAAATGCGCGACAAGATTTTCCGCCTGTACTACACCACTAAACCGGAGGGCTCCGGAATCGGGCTGGCGATGACCTTCCGCATCGTCCAGTTGCACGACGGCTCCATCGACTTCACCAGTGAGCCGGGCCAGGGTACGTCCTTCATTCTGCGGCTGCCGGTCTCGGTGTAGGCGAAAAACGGACGCAGGAGCGCGCGCGGCGCCTTGCGATACAATCGAAGTTTGCACCGCGATGCGTTCGCTACTTAGCCGCGAAGCTAGCGTCCCGATGAGTCGGGGATGCCCTCCGAGCCCGCTTAGCAGGGGTGTGTGCGCCGCTTTCGTGCTGCTGATCGTGCCGCTGGCAGGTTGCACCCTGGGCGCCCCTAAGCAAGCCGCTGTGCCGCCGGCTCCCAAGCCCGCGGTGGTCCAGGCGGCCGCGCCGGATCCGCCGCTATCCATTCCGCAGACGGCCGTGACGCTTCCCGATCTGCAGAAGGTCTCGCCGGATGCCATCCCTACGGCCCAAGCTGCCGCGCCTCCCGTGCCTGAGAAAACGGAAGCTCCAGCCCCACCGCACGCCTCGCGCCACGCCGCCGCAGGTCCGTCGAGTCCGCCGAAGGCGGCGGATTCGGAGCCCGAAGCCGAGGCTCCGCCGGTTCAGGCCGTGCAGGAGCAAGCTCCTATTCAGCCGATCATGAAAGACGACGAACAGAAGAAGATTAAGAACGACATCGACGCGCGCAAAAAGGAAATTAACGAGAAACTCGGCCGCGTCAAGGGACGGGCTTTATCGGAGCAGAATCAATCGCTAGTCGACCACATCCTGTCTTTCCTGGCGCAGTGCGAGGTAGCTGCAGCGCGCGGCGACTACTCGCAGGCGGATTCGCTGTCCGAGCGCGCCTTGGTCCTGGCCAGGGAAATCCAGATTGAATAACGAATTCGCCCGGCGGCGCGATCTCATCGGGGCGGGACTCGAGAATCGCAAACTGGACGCCATGCTGGTCACGTCATCGGCCAGCGTCCGCTATCTGACCGGATTCAGCGGCAGTAACGGAGCCGTGCTGGCGCTGCCCGGCGAAGCCGTCTTCTTCACCGACCCGCGCTACGCCATTCAATCGGGCCGCGAAGTCTCCTGCCGCGTGCAGGTGTGCAAGGGTCCGATTCTGCCCGCCGTGGCCGCCATAGTGGCGCGCCGGCGCATCCGGCGGCTGGGCTTCGAGCGCGCGCACCTATCCTACGACGGCTTCGACCTGCTGCGAGCCGGCCTGCCGATGAACACGGCGCTCGAGCCGCTGGCCGGGTGGCTGGAGGCGCATCGGATGTTGAAATCGGAGGCCGAAATTGCGCTGATCCGGCGCTCGGTCGAGACCAATTCCAAGGCTTTCGAGAGGGCCGCGCGGCGCCTGCGCCCAGGCATGTGTGAGCGGGACCTGGCCGCCGAAATCGACTATCAAATGCGCCGTCTGGGTGCCGAGAAGCCCTCTTTTGAAACCATTGTGGCCGGTGGTGAGCGATCCGCGCTGCCGCATGCGCACCCCACCGGCGCGGTCTTGAAGCCGGGGCAGCCGGTGCTGATCGACATGGGAGCGTTCCAGGATGGATACGCCAGCGACATGACCCGCATGCTCTTCCTGGGCGCGCCCGGAGCGCGGGTGCGGCGCTTATACCGCGCCGTGCTGGAGGCGCAGCTGGCGGCCATCGACGCTGTGCGGCTAGGGGTCGCCGCGGCCCGCGTGGACCGGGCGGCACGCGATGTCCTGAAAGCTTTCAAGCTGGACCGCGCCTTCGTGCATTCGACCGGCCACGGGCTGGGACTCGAGATCCACGAATCGCCGCGCATCGGCAAGAAGGACAAGACCCGGCTGGCCGCGGGCATGGCAATCACCATCGAGCCCGGCGTTTATCTGGAGGGGACCGGCGGGATCCGGATCGAGGACACCGTGGTGGTGACACCAGGCGGGTGCGAGGTGTTGACCCCTACCAGTAAAGAGCTGCGGGTGGTGTAGCGTAGCTGGGTGTTCGAACGAGCAGGGACGAGGCCCGCTAAGTGCATGCGCGACAATGTTAAGCTAGTCGGTTGCCATGACCGTAGACGAGATCCGCGAGTTGATCAACCTCGCAACCGAAACCGGCATCGACGAGTTGGAAGTGCAGCGCGGCGACAATCGCGTGCGCATTCGCCGCTCCGTCGCCGGACACCAGGAGCTTGTATTGGCGCAACCCGCCGCGCCGGCCGGGCCGCCCAGGCCGGAAGCGGCCGCCGCGCCCGCCAGCCCTGCGGCGCCCGCCAAAGAGCCGCCCAAGGAACCCGGCGCCGATCCGAACCTGCTGCTGGTCCGTTCCCCCATCGTGGGCACGTTTTACGATGCCTCCGCGCCCGGTTCGCCCCCGTTTGTGCGCGTGGGCGAGCGCGTGCAGCCGGGCAAGGTCTTGTGCATCATCGAGTCCATGAAGCTGATGAACGAGATCGAGGCCGAGGTTTCCGGGATCGTCGAAAGCAAGCTGGTGATGAACGGACAGCCCGTGGAATACGGGGAGGCCCTGTTTGCCATCCGCTCCAATTAAGAAAATCCTAATAGCGAATCGCGGCGAAATCGCGCTGCGCATCGTGTGCGCCTGCAAGGAATTGGGCATTCGGACGGTGGCGGTTTACTCCGAGCCCGACCGCCACAGCTTGCACGTGCGCTTCGCCGACGAAGCCGTCTGCATCGGTCCGGCCAAGAGTTCGCGCAGCTATCTGGATATTCCCTCGATTGTCAGCGCAGCGGAGATCACTGGCGCCGACGCGATCCACCCCGGCTACGGTTTCCTGAGCGAGAATGCGGGCTTCGCGGAAGTGTGCGAAGTTTCCGGGTTGAAGTTCATCGGACCGCGCCCAGATGTGATCCGGCTGATGGGCGTGAAGGAGCGCGCGCGGGCGTTCATGTGCGACGCGGGCGTGCCCATTCTGCCCGGTTCGCCCGGGATTCTCAAGACCGCGGAGGAAGCCATCCGGGTGGCGGACGAGATTGGGTATCCGGTGATCCTGAAAGCTTCGGCGGGCGGCGGCGGACGCGGCATGCGGATTGTCAACGAGGCGTCCGAGTTGGAGCCGCTGTTCAACTCGGCACAGCAGGAAGCCGGCGCGGCGTTCGGTTGCGCGGATGTCTACCTGGAGAAATACGTCCGCGCGCCGCGGCACATCGAATTTCAGGTGCTGGCGGACGAGCGCGGGCGTGTGGAGATACTGGGCGAGCGCGAATGCAGCATCCAGCGCCGGCATCAGAAGCTGCTGGAGGAGTCGCCGTCGCCGGCCATGCGGCCCGAGCTCCGCGCGTCCATCGCCGCGAAATTGAAGGAAGCGCTGGCGGGCGCCGGATACACGAATGCGGGCACTGTCGAGTTTCTGATGGACGAACGCGGCCAGTTGTACTTCATGGAAGTCAACGCGCGCATCCAGGTGGAGCACCCCGTGACGGAATTCGTGACCGGCATCGACCTGGTGAAGAGCCAGATCCGCATTGCCATGGGCGAGCCTCTGGACGCGATCATCGCCCTGCCGGTTCAACTGCACGGGCACGCTATCGAGTGCCGCATCAACGCGGAGAATCCGGTGACGTTTACACCTTCGCCAGGCCGGATCACGGGGTTCCACGTGCCGGGCGGCATTGGCGTGCGGGTGGATACCATGGCGCACACCGATTGCGTGATCACACCCTACTACGATTCGCTGGTGGCCAAGCTGATCGTACACGGCGGCGACCGCGCGGAAGCTATCCATCGCATGCAGCGCGCGCTCGAGATGTTTGTGGTGGAGGGGATTCATACCTCCATTCCGCTGCACCAGCGCATCCTGGCGGACGCCGATTTCCAGGCGGGGCGGTTCGATACGAATTTCATCAAGCGGTTCATGCCGCCGGAGCGCGGCGCGCACTGACCGGCATGTGCCTGCGCGCGAGGCTGAACGATGCGCTTACGTACCGCCAAGGACCGGCTTAAGGTCGAGCACAGCATCATCGATGGCGTGCGTGAAATCCTGGAGCGCGTGCTGGCCGCCACCCCGGAAATCCGGTCCATCATCCCCGGCGTCATCCGGCCTGTGCGCGACGCGCGCGGCCTGGTAAAAGTGCGCATCACCGTGCCGGTGCAAAATGGCTGGAAGGCCATCGCGTTGAGCGCCGGGGCGCGGCAGGAGCTTTTCATCAGCACACCGCTTTCGAAGGACGAGATCGAGCGGGCGCTGGAGCGGGCCGGGGCGCTACTCGGCTGATCTCCGCGGCCGGGGCCTAAAGTCTCCAGCCGGGTCTGCCGATTCATCTAGCATGTTTGACTGGAAACCCGAATACAGCGTTCAGATCCCGGAAATCGATGCCCAGCACCAGCGGCTATTTGTGCTGGCTGCGGAATTACATGCCGCGTTGACCCAGGGCAAGGGCTACACAATCCTCGAAAAGTCCCTGGCCCGCCTGGTGGATTACACTAAGGTCCATTTCGCCGCCGAAGAGCGGCGGATGGCCCAGCATGCCTACCCGGAGGGCGCCGCCCACAAGGCGGAGCACGACCATCTGACTGCACAGGTGCTTTATTTGCAGAAGAAGTTTCGCGCCGGCGATGGCAGTTTAAGCCTTAGTGTGATGATGTTCCTGAAGAACTGGCTGGAGCACCATATAGCCGGTTCGGACCAGCAATACAGCATTCATATTCGCGGCAGGCACGCCGCCTGAAGCGAACCGCGCGGCAGCCCGTTCAAGGGAGTAGCACTCGCGGCCGGTCCCCCTGCAATCAAACCAGCTCGGCGAAGGAAAATGCAATCTGAACCAGGCACCGTGCCGCAAGGCTCTCTGGTTCAAAGACAGCCACGGGACGGCGAGCTTTTTGTGCGGCGCTGCAGAGATCCGCAGCCGGCGGAATTGCGCCCACGACGGACGTCCCTAACAGCCTTTGGACTTGGTCCACACTCAACGGGCAAGCCAGAGAGGCGCGATTCACCACCACAACCCCGATGGTCCCGCGCGGACAGACGTCCGGCTGTCCAATGACGCTCAAGACCCGCCGCGCGCATTCGACGGACGACGCTTCCAGGTCTACCACCACCGCGAGAGCATCCAGCCGGGGCAAGGCGCATCTCACCAACTGCGTCACGGCCGAGCCGAGGTCGAGCAGCAGGTAATCCGCCCCGGCGCCCGTGGCTTCCAGTTCGCCGGCCACGGTCTCGGGGGCAAAGACGCTCTGCGCGAGCGCAATGCGAAGCCCGGGAATTCCCCTGACGGACCACAACCCATTGAGCGGCGCTCCTGGAGGCCCCGGCGATTTAGCCGTAGTCTGAGCGTGAAGCGTCAGCGTATCGTTTCCGGAGCCAAGTTCCGCGAGGACGACAGCGTGCTTTTCTGCCAACGTGCAGGCCGCGCTTAAGGCCACGGTGGTCGTGCCGACGCCTCCCTTCGCGCCGAGAAACCCGATCATTCTTGCCGCGCTCATTTGGGACGATGAGGGGCGCGCGCCGGACGGCTCCGTATGGCGGGAACCGATGGCGACGATTCGCCGCAGATCGGAGGTCCAGTCGGCGGACTCGGAAACTTCGATCGTCCGGGTCCGCGCGCAAGCCGTATGCAGCCGTTCGAGCAAGTCCCGCAGATCGTCACCGCTGGCGCCGATGGAAGCCGCATCGATTACCAGGACATCGATATCGCCGCCGCCCACACGCGCCAACGCCACGGCGGCATCCCGCAACCATTGCACAGACACCGGCGGCCGGCTCTCCGAAAGGCACTGCCGGGCTTGCTCGGCCAGACCCGCGTTACCGCTGACAATCAGAACGTGAGGTTCACGCATGGACGATCCCGAATTAAGCATTTGCCCCCTGATTGGCATCTTGATTGGCCGCCTGATCGTTTGCTTCGGTTGGAGCGGGCTTCCGGCGTTTGCTCCCGGTCAGAAAAGACACCAGGCCGGGAATCGTCCGGCTGCGTTTGATCTCCTCGAGACCCATCAATTTACGCGCGGCTTTCCTCACATTCGAACGGAAGGCGCCGGACTCCGGCGGCAGCTTCCTTTCTACCAGAGCGCTGCACAATGCGGCGGCTTCATACGGCAAGCGCGCGCAGACCTCTACTCCAAAGAGCTTGACAAGATCGCTGGTGGGCAACGTTTCGGCGCCTGCATCCACGCGATTCACGAGCAGACGAACGTGCTCACGGTCCACCGCGCTAGCGCTCAGGACTTCGATCGTGCGCTTGGCCTCATGCAGCGACGCGATGGAATCGGTAGTGACCAGGATTACTTCGGTGGCCTGATCGAGCAGCGCCAGGTTGCCGCTACGCAACCTCCCCAGATCCAATACCACCCATGGGTATAGCCGCTTTGCGAATTCGATCGCCTTGAGCACACTGGAAGGATCTACTCCTCCGCCCTGGGTAAGGGCCGCCGACGGCAGGACATGGATTCCCCCTACTTCGGTTACCAGGTTCTCCCAAAACGTGGAATCGAGGCGGTCGATGTTCTGCGCGGCGTCCAGGATCGAAAAACGGCTGTTCACTCCCATCATGAACCCGATGAGCCCGGAATCCAACTCCAGATCGGCTAGCAGCACGGCGGCATCGCTCTGGCGCTGCAGTTCCGCCGCCAGCGTGCAAGCGACCGTGGTGGCGCCGGTGCCTCCCTTGGCCCCGATCACCGCCACCACTTTGTTTTGCGTGTGGCCTGACGTATGAGCTTCGGCCTGCCGACGATGCCGCACTACGGCATGCGATATGTTCCGTATCAGCAGGTCGCGCGTGCAGGTGCTCTTGACCAGATAATCCTCTCCACCGTGGCGGATTGTCTGCAGCGCCATCGACTCGCTATCGGCGGCGCTCAGTACAATCACGGGAATGCCGGCGCAACGGCCGCGGAGGGCGAGAAAGGTTTCCATTCCCTGGCTGTCGGGAAGGCCCAGATCGAGCAGCACGATGTCGATGCCTCCACGTGCCAGGCGGCTCATGGCTGCGCTCAACGAATCGGTCCAATTCAAGACGAACCCGGGATCGTGTGCTTCGCCGTCCAGCCACTGCTGGACCAGCGTTGCGTAATCGGGATCGTCTTCGACGAGTAGCACAGAGAGGCGGTGAAGGGGACCATTCATTGTGAGAAATCTCTTCTAAGGGTTGATTCGACAGAATGCGGGGCTGGCATTAGCCCAGCATTAGCCCTGCCAGGCCTCCGCAGAGCCTAAACTTCGGCGGCAATCGGCCGATAAACCCTAAGAACGGAATGCCGCGGCCGGGTTGCTCCTGGCGTGCATCTCGTCCCGAAATCATGACTACAAATCCGGCCGGCCGCGAATCGTCGAATCTCATGCGCGCCAACACCGCCATCGGGCTGCCGATGCTGGACAACATTCCGCCCGTTCCGGGAGGGCCGCATGGACGGATGGCGCCGATTGCCGGCCTTTCCATGGCAGGTCTGTCTGGCAATCTTTACAGTGTTGCGATTGGGCCGCGATGGGAATAATCATGAGCAGCGGGCCGGGAGGCGTTATTTCGAGACGTCTCCTGCCGGCGGCCATCCTCATTCCGCCGTTGTTCGGATGGCTCGCATGGCAAGGCCAGCGAATGGGTTCCTACGGCACCGTCTCCGGGCTGCTGCTGTTTGCCGCGGCGAACGTGACCGTCTTCCTGGCCCTGATCTGGGTAAGCGCGCATCTGCTCAACCGCAGCGACGAGCGGCGGCAGGGCGCTATGCGGGATCTGCACGCCAGCGAGGAAAGCTTCAGGGCGCTGCTGGAGTCCACGCCGGATGCCATGATCGTCACGGACCGGGAAGGCAGGATGGTCCTGGTAAACGCGCAGGCCGAGGCGCTCTTCGGCTATACACGCAACGAACTGCTCGGCGAGTCGGTCGAGAAACTGGTGCCACACGAGGCGCGCGCACGGCATCGGGATCGCCGCGCCGGCTTCGCGGCCGCGCCACACATCCGGGAACTGTGCGCCGCGCCGCCGAGTATTCGGGGCCTGCGCAAGGATGGCGGGGAGTTTCACGCCGGTGTCAGCTTGAACTCCATCCGGACCAGGGACGGCGTGCGCGTGCTGTGCACCGTTCGCGACCTGACTGCCCGGGATCTGGCGGAGACGTCCCAGCGCGAAAGCGAAGCCCATTTCCGCCAACTCGCCGACGCCATGCCACAGATCGTGTGGGCGGCCAGTTCCGACGGCATGGTCGATTACCATAACCAGCGCTGGTGCGATTACACCGGGCTGACGCCTGAGGAAAGCCGGAATTTAGGATGGCAGCCGGTTCTCCACCCGGACGACTTGGCCAACTGCATGGAGCGGCGAAGCAGAGCGCTCATGGCCGGAGAGGCGTACGAAATCGAGTATCGATTGCGCCGCGCGGCAGACGAAGTATATCGCTGGCACCTTGGCCGCGCGGTGCCCGTTCACAATGCGGACGGCGGCGTTGCCCGCTGGTTCGGGACCTGTACGGACATCGACGACTATAAGCAGGCCGAGCAGGAAATCCGGGGAGCCTGGCGCGAAATCAAGGGCCTGAACGAAACGCTTGAAAGAAGCGTCCGGGAACGAACTTTGCAACTGCGGGATAGCGAGGAACACTTCCGCAATCTCGTGGAAGGAGTGAAGGATTACGCCATCCTGATGCTCGATCCCCAGGGTTGCGTCACCAGTTGGACGGACGCCGCGGCGCGCATCATAGGATACTCAGGCGCGGAAATCCTGGGAGCGAACTTTGCCTGCTTTTACACCGCCAGCGACAAGGAAAGGGGGCGTCCGGCAGAGGTCCTGCAGGCCGCCGCGCAAAATGGCCGTTTCGAGGAACAAGGCTGGCGAGTCCGCAAGGATGGCTCCCGATTTTGGGCCGAGGTCTTAATCACCGCGATGCGCGATGAGGCGGGGCAGCTGCGCGGATTCTCTAAGATCACGCGCGACATCACCGAACGCAAAGAGAGCGACGAGAAGATCCGGCTCAGCGAAGAAAAGTTCCGCGCGCTGCTGGAGTCCGCTCCGGATGCCGTGGTGATCGCGGACGGGAAGGGGACCATCGCTCTAGTAAATGCGCAAGCGGAGCGCCTGTTCGGCTACGAACGCCGGGAGATGGTTGGGCAACCGGTAGAGATGCTGATTCCGGCGCGCGCACGGGCGGCGCATGTGCAGCATAGCGAAAGTTACAAAAGCTCCGGTAGCGCGCGGCAGATGGGCATCGGAATCGAGTTAAGCGGGCTCCGCAAGAACGGGGAAGAGTTTCCCGTCGAGGTCAGCCTGAGTCCCATCAAGGCGGCCCAGGGTTCCTGGGTGGCCGCGGCCGTCCGCGATATCGGCGAGCGCAAACTGGTTGAACTGCAACTGGTGGTCGCCCGCCAGCGGGCCGAAGAGTCGAACCGTGCCAAAAGCGCCTTTCTGGCCGCCATGAGTCACGAGATTCGCACGCCCATGAATGCCATCCTGGGCATGTCGGACTTGCTTGCCGAAACCGACCTGAACAACGCGCAAAGACAGTATGTTCAGGTTTTCCGGCGCGCCGGATCCAGCCTGCTCAACCTGATCAACGATATCCTGGATTTCTCGAAAATCGAAGCCGGGCACTTCGATCTGGAGCAGACCGACTTCCAGCTGCGAGACCTGATCGATCAAACCGTCGAGTTGGTCGCGGCCAAAGCGCGCGCCAAAGGCATCTCGCTCGCTTCGCGATTCAGTCCGGCCGTCCCCAGTAGTTTTACGGGAGACGCGAACCGCCTGCGGCAGGTTCTCATCAACCTGCTGGGTAATGCCATCAAGTTCACGGATACGGGCGAGGTTGTTCTGACGGTTCAAGAGGCGCAAGCGGAGCCGGTCGGCCATATTGAGTTTTCGGTTTCCGATACGGGCACGGGAATCCCGGAAGAACAACTGGGGGCGATTTTCAAAGACTTCCAACAAGGCGATGGCTCCATTACGCGGAAACATGGCGGAAGCGGACTGGGCCTCGCCATCAGCCGGAGAATCGTGGAGCGCATGGGCGGCACCCTGTCCGTGACGAGCGGGGTTGGAAAGGGCAGCACTTTCCGTTTCAGTGTGGCGCTCGCGGCGGCGCCCGAACCGCAGGAAGAGCTGCCGGTGGTCCGGGACTTCCATGGACAGCGCGCCGCAATCGTCGACAGCAATACCACCAACCGCCTGATTTTGCGTGAGACTCTGGGGATCTGGGGCCTTGAAGCAAAAGAGTTTTCTTCCTGTGAAGACGCTTTGGCGGATTTGGCCCGAACGCCGGCTGGCCAGTGTCCCTATGCTCTCCTCATCGTCGATAGCGTGATTGATAGACGGGTCAACAGGCGGGGCAGCGGCGGGGGGGCCCCTGCGAACGGCTTCGAAACGGCCGCCAGGATACGGGCGATTTTCCCGGACTTGCCGGTTGTTATGCTTTCATCCGACGACCGTCCAGGCGAGGAGGAGCGCTGCCGCGAGAGTGGATTCCTGGGTTACGCATTGAGGCCAGTAAGCCGCGCCGTTCTGCTGCAACTCGTCTCTAAGGCTCTCGGTTGTTCGCGTTCCGAGGTTGCGGCCCCGGCCGGAAAGATGGACCCAGGAGTTCCGAGCGGTTTGGCGCAGGGTAAATCCTTAACGATCCTGGTCGCGGAGGATTCGCCGGACAACCGGCTGCTCTTGCAACTCTATCTGGAGGGTAGCCCGCACTCGTTGACCTTCGTCGAGGACGGCGCGGAGGCGGTGGAGCAAATCGGCTCCGGAGAGTTCGACATGATCTTGATGGATGTCCAGATGCCCGTTATGGATGGACTCACGGCAACCAGAGCGATTCGCGCGTTGGAGTTGGAGAGAGGCAGGGGTGCCGTCCCGATACTGGCGCTTAGCGCGAATGCCCGCCCGGAGGATATCGAAAGCAGCCTCGCGGCTGGCTGCACCGCGCATCTCTCGAAGCCGATCTCCAAAAATCGCCTGTTGGCAGCTTTGGATGAGTACGGCAGAGATCTACGGGCCTTCTCCCCTTGAGGGAGCCTCGAAAGCCGGAACCTCGCTATGCTTCTACGACTTCGAAGGACTCCAAGTGCGCTTCCAGAACGGCTGCACATCTCCGGATCTCTTGGGCGTTGCCGGCTTTAGCAGCCTGCTCGAGCGACGCGCCGGTTTCCGTCAGCTCGGGAAAGCCATACGCGGCCCCGCAACCTTTCATCCGGTGTCCGTACACCCTGACAAAATCATAATCCAACCTCTCGATCCCATCCTTCAGCGGCTGCAGACCCTTGCGGCAGTTGTCCAGGTATGTCGCGACCGCCTTGTAGGGGAGGCCGTCCGGTGGATGTACCAAGATTCTAGCGTTGCCTTTGGCGTTGCCATTAGCCTTTCCATCAGCGGAGACTTGTTCGTAAGACACGCTCGATTCCTCTGACAACCTTATCGGCACAGATGCACTGAAGCGTGATTCCAATGCTAAAGATTCGAGGCTAGGCCGCCGATTCTACTATTGATATGTTTGAATGGAAACCAGAATACAGCGTTCAGATCCCTGAAATCGACGCCCAGCACCAGCGGCTCTTTTCTTTGGCCGCCGCGCTGCACGCGGCGATGGGCGAAGGCAAGGCCAAGGCTGTCCTTGAACAGTCGCTGGCCCAATTGGTGGATTACACCAAGGTGCATTTCGCAGCCGAAGAAGAATTGATGCGCAAGTACGCGTATCCGGAGACGGTCATGCACAAAGCGCAACACGACCAACTCGCCGCCCAGGTACTCGATCTGCAGAAGAAGTTTCGTAGCGGAAGCACGGCCCTGACCATTAACCTGATGATATTCCTGAAGAATTGGCTGGAGCACCACATCGCCGGCTCCGACCAGCAGTATAGCGTTTATATTCGCGGCAAGTTGGCCGCCTGACCGTTTGCCGGACTTCGCCGGCGCGGTTGAGGCCGTTCGGGAACAATCCACGCCCGGCGGTGTCTTCAGATCTATGCGCGGTCTCCTGGTGGATCTTGGCTACTCGCTACGCCTGGCGCGGAAGTCGCCGGGCTTTACGTTCCTGGCGGTAGCGTGCCTGGCGCTGGGCATCGGCGTGAACACGTCGGTCTTCAGCATGCTCAACTTCCTCTTCTTCCGTCCCTTGCCGGTCGCGGCGCCGGACCGGCTAGTAGTTTTGCGCCGCGACAGCAACCAGCTCATCTCCTGGCCGGATTACCGCGATTTGCGCGACCGCACCCAATTGCTGGCGGGCATGGCCGCATCCAATCCCACCGAATCGAGCCTGGATTTCG
Organism: Bryobacteraceae bacterium; assembly: GCA_035511215.1. GTDB lineage: Bacteria > Acidobacteriota > Terriglobia > Bryobacterales > Bryobacteraceae > Bog-159. The sequence goes on from DATKFU010000002.1 coordinate 34,551, forward strand.
ATGGCGAAACGCATACGGCGGCCGCCGAGGCCGTCTCGCTCAACTACTCGCAAGTGATCGGCGTACGCCCGCTCCTGGGCCGCTGGTTCGAGCGCGATGACGAGCGGGTGGCGGTGATAGGCTATCACACCTGGCAGCGGCTGTTCCATGCCGATCCGCATATTCTGGGCAAGCGCGTCCGTTCGGAGACGCAATGGTACACCGTGGTCGGCGTGGCACCGCCGGAATTCGCCGGTATTTATCTGCCCCTGAATATGGATATCTGGGTGCCGTTCGGGACCTGGGCCGCGCAGTATCCCGGCCTCGCAACGGAACTGGAGGATCGCGCCCGCCCGCGCGTGTTCGTATTTGGCAGGATGAAGCCGGGCGTCGCACCACCGCAAGCCGCCGCCGAGTTGAATGCCATTGCGGCGCAAATCCGCCGGCAGCAGCCGCAGTCCCAAACGAACTCCGCACCCATCATCGTGGAGCGTGTGCGCGGGGTTCCCAACACCCGCAGCCGAAGCGCGTCTACGCCGATTGCCGCGGTCTTGATGGCGGTGGTGGGAATCATCCTGTTGATTGCGTGCGTGAACGTCGGCAATTTGCTGCTGGCCCGCGGCGCCGCGCGCGAACGGGAAATCTCGCTGCGCATCGCGCTGGGTGCGCGCCGCGCCCGGGTTGTACGCCAGCTTCTGACCGAAAATTTGACGCTGGCGGCGGGCGGAGGCTTGGGGGGGCTGGTGTTGGGTTTCTGGACCGGCAGGCTGCTCGAGGTTCTTCTGCCCACTACGGCCTTTGGCGAAGCTCTGCGGCTCGACTTCACGCCCGACGCACGCGTAGCCGCTTCCAGCGCCCTGTTGGCGCTGCTCACGACGATCGTCTTTGGTCTGGCGCCGGCCTGGCGGGCCAGCCGTACGGATGTGTTGCCCGCGCTCAAGGGCGAGGCTCACGGCGCCGCACGTTTCGGCTTGCGCCGCTTCTCCCTGGTCGCCCAAGTCTCCCTATCGCTGGTTCTGCTTCTCACCGCTGGATTGTTCCTGCGCGTGCTACTCGCGTTCCAGATAGCCGACCCGGGCTTCGCCGTGAAAAACCGCATCTACATTACGACCCTCGCGTCGGCTCCGGAGTTTACGCCGGAAACAGGCCGCCAGTTCTACGCGCAGACCCTCGATCGCCTGCGGGCGCTGCCCGGCGTGAAGAATGCCGCTGTCACGAATCTACTTCCGTTGACGCCCATCAACCCCGGCTGCGCTTCCGCATCGGGACGCGATGCCGTGCCGGCAACTACCAGCACGGTCAGCCCTGGCTATCTGCGCACGATGCGGATTGCGCTGGCCAATGGGCGCGATTTCAGCGCCGCCGACTTGCCGGGCGGGCAGCCTGTGGCGATCGTCAATGAGACGCTGGCCCAGCGCCTGTGGCCCGGCGAGCCGTCCATCGGCAAGCGCCTGCTGCTCGGATGCCACGATCCCAGCCCCTTGCAAGTGGTCGGGGTGGCGCGCGATGCCCGTCTCGAATCGCTGGGCGAAGCGCCCAAGCCGCATGTCTACCGCGCCTTTGCGCAAGATTCCGGAGGCATTCAGAATATCCTGCTGGAAACCGCATCCGATGCGGGCTCCGTCATCGAGACCGTGCACAAGACCGTCACCGCGTCCCCGGCCGGAGCCCGTATTTATGGCGTGCGGCCGTTGAGCGATTGGGTGGATCGATCATATTGGCAGGTGCGCTGGGAAGTCTGCCTGCTGGGCGCGTTCGGTGGACTGGCGCTGCTGCTGGCGGGCATCGGCCTGTATGGGGCCGTCGCCTACCATGTGACTTTGCGCACGCGCGAGATTGGCATTCGCATGGCCGTCGGCGCGCAACCGGCGGACGTGTTGCGGATGGTGTTGCGTCAGGGCTTGGGGCTGACGCTAGCCGGAGTAGGCATAGGCCTGGCCGCCTCGGCGGGGATAGCGCGCACCATGGCCCGGCTGCTGTACGGCGTGAGCCCCACGGACGTGGCGACTTATGCGGCGGTCTCGCTGCTCTGGCTGGCGGTAGCGTGCGCCGCGTGCTACTGGCCGGCGCGGCGCGCAGCGCGCGTGGAACCTACCATTGCGCTGCGCTACGAATGAGCTCGCCCGCCGGATTATTTTTCGGCTTGCGCGGCGACATCGGCCGATACCACGGCGCACTTCTCACTCTTGGGCGCCATACTCCGGCAGTTATCGCGCGCTTTGGTCTTGGCCATATCCACTGTCATCTGCGCCACGGAGAAGCCGTAACCGTGCTCCGACATGGCGAACGCCTTGTGCGGACCCAACAGCAGATAGTTCCGGAATGCCTTCTCTCCGGCTTCGCTCAAGCCCGGCGGTAGCGGCTCGTCCGGGGCTTTGGGCGGCGGCAGCGGCTCGGGTAGCCAGACCAGATTGTGCGCTTTCAGAAAATCGTCCACAACGGGCGGCCAGTCAGCCACGCGGCGGAACAGTCCGTGGCCGGGCGCGCTCGTGGCGGGAACCTGCACGAACTCGTCTTGCCCGCCGCCCGCGCGAAAGGCCTGGTCAAACTGGCGCGCCAGTTCGGGCCAGAAGTACCGGTCGTTTTCGGCGTAGATCCATAGCATGGGGGTGCGCGAGAGTTTGCCGAAGCTGCGAAACGCGCCGATCAGGTCGCCGGGATTGCACACATTGAGGTCCGCGCGCGATCCCCGGCCGCCGGCGAAGTTGATGGCCGCCAGCAGGCCGGGTGGAGCTTTGGCGGTGAGCGCCACGGTGGCGAATCCGCCGGTGGAGACCCCTACGGCGATCACGCGCGCCGCATCCACCTTCGGCAGGCCGGCGCCGTACTCGATCGCGCGGCTGAGATCCTCGGCCGATTCCTGGCCCCTCGCCCGATAATCGGTCTGCGGGCACCTGGCATTCAGATAATCCGGCCGGCCTCCGGATTTTCCGTATCCCCGCCGCACCACCGCCAGCACAGTCCATCCCCGGCGCGCGAACCAGTCCGCCTGCGGCAACAGCGACCAGGCCGTCACTTGATCGCGATCCTCCGGCGTGCGCGATGTGCCGTGCGTCACGACGGCCAGCGGGCGATTGCCAGGCAGGTCCGCGTAAACCAGCAGGGCGTTCAGTCCGCGCGCACCGGCTTTGTTCCAGGGAATGAAGATCTCATGCGCGTGGAGTTGTTGCGCGGGAAGCGCACTGCAAAAAACGAGACCCCACACGGCGCCCGCAATCCGCTGGCTCCGCATATCCGTCAACGCTGCGCCCAATACCGGCCGCGAGCTTGCACTACCAGACCTTTCTGCCGGGTAGCCAATTGTATCTTGCGCCACTCCGAGATACTCACAGGCTGATCCGACACATACCCGATGTTATACTGGCTGCGCAACTCCTCCTGAAGCTGCGTGAAGATTTCATCCAGGCTCTGTTTTTTGGAGACTTCGAAAAAGCCTCCGCCGGTTTCCCGCGACATGCGCATCAGGACGTTTCTGCCGTCTGCGCCGCCGCTGAATATGCCATAGTAGCCCTCATCCGAAAAGAGAATCGAATAGATGAGTGTGTCGGACCGTTGAGCGGCCTCGATGGCATCCGCGACGCTCGCCTCGCTGCCGGTGTCCACGCCGTCCGAAAGCACGATCAGGGCTTTGCGGCCGGCCTGATTGTGCATGATTTCTTTGGACGCCTTCAGCATCGCATCGTACAGCATCGTGCCGCCGCCGGTCTGGCTCCGCAGATCGTTCATGCTGGGCGTGTCCACGCGCTGCAGCGCATCGCTCAGCTTCAGAAAAGAAGACGTCAGCTCCTGACGCAGGATCGATGAAAGGTCGAACTGCATGATGAATACCTGGTCTTTCTTTTCCCGCAGCACCTGCTCCAGAAAGGTATATGAAGCGATGCGCTCCGCTTCCATGACGCGCTTCTGGCTCAAGCTGGTATCTATCATCAGGCCGAGCGTGAGGGGCAAGTCGGTTTCCCGCGAAAAATAGCGGATGGTTTGGGGACGGCCGTTCTCCAAAACCGAAAAATCGTCTTTGCCCAGATCGCGAATGAACGCGCCCTTCTTGTTGCGCACGGTCGCCAGCACGCTGACCACTTTGACTTCAGCCTTGAACGTCGGCTGTTCTTCCTGTGCCGCGAGGAGCGCCGGCAGGAGCGCCAGCAGGGCCAGCCGTATCATCGTATCCTCCACGGCTCGGGGCCGTTGGCCAGGTCCGGCATGCGCTCGAAGAGTTTCGGATTGTACTTGGCGTCGATCTCATAGTCGACGTCCCAGGTAAATTCGCGCAGGCGGCCGACCGTCGCGACGCGCCCGGGCAGCATCACGCCCTGGAACTCGCGGTAGTGCTGCAGTCGGTAGTCGTAAGTGTTTGCGTGTTTTTCGCCAGGGATGGGAAGCGATAGGACCCGCTCGGGCAAGCTCGCGCTATTGAGAAACAATTTGTAGGTGCGCCCCGCCGCCTGCACCTCCAGGACATTATGCCGCGCCTCGACCGGCTGCGGCTGCAGCCAGGCGCTCTCCAGCAGAAAGACAAGCTGATTAAGCACCAGTTGGTCGCGTTCGGACGAACTGACATGCCGGGCATTGCGGGGGATGCCGGTGATGTCGATGGCGGCCCGGTCGGCCGTTCCATCCACCACAATCGCGCGCGCCGCGCTGTGGCCCATGGCTTCAAATTCAAAATAGCGGTCCGGAAACACGCACAGCCAGTTGGCGGGAGGGCCGGCCATATTCACATCGGCCGGTTTCATGTAGACGGCCAGTGAATGCACGTTGTGGAGCCTGTCGCGGCCGCCCTTCGCCTGAATGGCCTGCTCCCAAACTGCGCGTGGATCGCCGTTTGCCGCTATCTGCTGGTGAGGCGCCAAGGCGCAAGCCAACAGAAGCAGCCCGATGCGCATTCCCATGGTTTCAAGTTACCAGAGTCCCGGCCGGACGCGATACCCTGTAGAATACGTGAATCGCACAGTCGAAGCGCGGTCTGGGGACATAGCTGAAACAGCGTCGCCGATACCCGCGGAAACGGTCCGTCTGGCGGTGATCGTTCCCGCATATCGGCCCCAGGAGAGCCTGCTCCAACTGATCGGCGCGCTTTCGGAAAAGCCTATCCCCGCTATTGTAGTGGTGGACGATGGCAGCGGCCCCGAGTACCGGGAGATCTTCCGCCGCGCCGGGCAATTTCCGAAGGTCCGGCTGGTGCGGCACGCGGTAAATCTGGGCAAGGGCGCCGCTCTGAAAACCGGCATCAACTATGCGCTGTGCGCCTTTCCCGGATTGCAGGGAGTGGTCACCGCGGATGCCGACGGCCAGCACCATCCTGACGATATCGAGCAAGTCGCCGGCCAGCTCGCGGAGGAGCCGAACCGCGTGATCCTGGGCACCCGCACTTTCACCGCCGACGTTCCCTTGCGCAGCCGCGTTGGGAACGCGATTACGCGTACCGTTTTGCGCGCGGTAGTGGGCGAAAATATTTCGGATACGCAGACCGGCCTGCGCGGCATTCCCACCCGATTGCTGCCGCACCTGCTGCGGCTGGAGGCGAACGGCTACGACTTCGAGTTGGACATGCTCATCGCCGTGCGCGAGCAAGCCATCCCCATCGCCGAGGTGTCCATCCGGACGATCTATGAGCCAGGCAACCGCACGTCACACTTCAATCCGCTAATCGATTCGATGAAGATCTACTTCGTGCTGCTGCGGTTCAGCTCCGTATCGCTGCTGACAGCGGCGCTCGACACGCTGGTCTTCTACCTGGCTTACCGCAGGCTGGGAAACGTAGCCGCATCGCAGGCTTTGGGGAGACTGGCGGCGGTAGCGTTCAATTACTCCATGGTGCGGCGGGCGGTCTTCTTTTCCAAGTTGCGGCATGCTGCCGTGCTGCCGCAGTATCTGCTATTGGTATGCGTGAGCGGCGCCGCTTCCTATGCCGGCATCGAACTGCTGATCTCGCGTTTTCACGTCCAGTTGCTGCCCGCCAAGCTATTAGTGGAAACGGCGCTGTTCTTCGCCAACTTCGCCATTCAGCGCGACTTCATTTTTGGCAAAAGCCCCGCGGGGGCCAGCCGGCAGCGCTGGATCGATAACCTGCCGTCCTGGATTCCGCGCGCCGTGCTGGCAGCCCTCGCCATCACGCTGCTGGGGGTGGTCTGGCACGGTTTCCGCGCCGACCGGCTGTTGTTGGGAAATGCGGGCTGGTCGCCCGTCGGCCGCTACCGCTTGATTCACTACACCAAGATTTTTTGGACGGCGAGCCTGGCAATCTTGCTGATCGTGCCGTCCGCCTTCGCGCCGATCGCAGCCATTCTGGCCGGAGTGGCGACAGCGATCGCCATTGGGCCGCTTGCGATGCTGGCAGTGGCGGCCTTTCTGGTCGCCTCGTGCGCATTGGGATCGAAGCTGCTGGGCTCCAGCGGCGACTCGTCCGCGGAGAATCAGCTCTGCGCCACGCTGCTGGGCATAGCGGTTTACATCTTCCTGATGACGTTCCTGGCGCGGCTGCCGGTGAACTACCCGGCGGCTTACGTGGCGCTGCTGGCTATTCCAGTTCTGATCGATCTCCGCGGCGTGGGCCGGCGGCTGGCGTGGTGGGGTAGCTCGTTGGTGCGATCGCGCCCGCGCCCGCGGCCGCAAGTCGCGGCGTTCGCGCTGCTGGTTTTCGTGCTCGGCATGCATTGGTTGATCGTCCCCCAGCCCGAGTCCAGCGCCGACGGCCTGGCGATGCATCTGGCCATCCCGGTTAACATCTCGCTGCACCACGTCTTCACCTATCTGCCCGGCCATATCTTGTGGTCCGTGATGCCGATGGGCGGGGACTGGTGTTACACCATGGTTTACCTGCTGGGTGGAGAGTTCGCCGCGCGACTGCTGAACTTCGCCATGTTACTGCTGGTGGAGGCGCTGCTCTATCGCGCCGCGCGCCGCTTTGTAAGTCCGGCCATAGGATTCGTGATTCTGGCGTTGTTCGCGAGTACTTCGCTCGTGCAACTGGTCACCGGCTCGCTGTTCATAGAGAATTTCCTGGCCGCCATGGTGTTGGGTATGGCCACGGCGCTTTGGCGTTTCGGCGACACGGGCCAGCGGCGTTACCTGTATACCGCGGCCGTACTGGGCGGGACGGCGCTCGCAACCAAACTCGGCGGCATGGCGTACGTTGCCGCTGTACTGCCGGTGGCCGCAATCGAGGTTCACCGTCAATGGGAACGCCTCGGCTCCAGACCGGCCCGGTGCAGCGGCATCGCCGCGGCTCTACTGCTGGCCGCCGCGCTGCCCACTTATGCGATCTCCTGGTGGATGACTCGGGATCCGATATACCCGTTCCTGAACGCGCAGTTTCCCTCGCCCCTGGTGGACCGGGCCGCGAGATTCGTGGACACCAACTACACCCAACCAATCGCTTTCCGCACGCCGTATGACTTGACATTTCACAGCCACCGCTACTGTGAGGGGCGGCCTGGCTACCTCGGGTTTCAGGGCCTGCTGCTGGTGCCCTTAGGCTTAGTCGCATTGCTGGCTGCCGGACGGCGCCCGGCGGTGAGCGCGGCGGTGGTATCGATCGGTGGAGCCTTGATTGTTCTAACGTTCCTGGCTAATGCTCGCTATCTATATCCGTCGCTGCCGCTAATGCTGGTGCCGCTGGCGGCTCTGCTGGGCTGGTTGGCGCCAGGCGCTTTGCGGCGCGCTTTCCTCGCGCTGGCGGTGGCTTGCGTGTTACTCAACACCTGGTTTCTGCCGGCGTCTAACAGTTACCACTCCGATTTTTACGAACAGGCCCCGCTCTCGCGATCCATGCGAGGGGTTTACATACATAAGAATGCACCCATTCGCGAGGTCGGCCAATACATGAATCGCACACACCCCGGCGCTCCTGTGTTTCTCGCTGACGGCAGCGCACTTTCCGCATTCAACGCCGAAGTCTACGCGAATGACTGGCACGAGTATAACGTGTTAGCCCGCATCTGGGCCGCCCGCGATCCGCTCGAAATCGCCGGCATTCTGGATCGATGGAACGTGCACTATGTCGTCGCCCCGAAACCGGATGTTGGAATCAATCTTGAAACGAGTGTTAGGCCTCCGGTCTTGAGGGCGCTTCTCGACAAGTGCGTCACCCCTGAATTCCAGACAGCCTGGTTGTACCTGGCGCGCGTCGAAACGGATTGCCAGCGCAAGCCGTCGCTGGTTCAGCCCGGCATATACGACGACTTCGACTTGGCCATCCTGTTTAATGGTCCCTGGATTAAAGACAAGTCCTGGCCCCAGACACACGCGCATACCGTGACTTACTCCAATGTGCCCGGCTCTGAGATTCGCATCGCCTTTCAGGGCGGGTTGCTGACCTATGTTTATACCAAAGCAACTAACCGCGGCAAGGCGGACATCCTCATAGATGGCGTCCACAGAGCCACTTTGGATCTATATTCTCCAGAAACGGAATGGCAGAGCCGGGCGACTTTCAAAGAGGCCGCCGGCCAACACCTCGCCGTCATTACCATACTGCCTGACAAAAACCCGAAATCCTCCGACAGATTTATCGATGTGGATGCCTTCGAAGTGCAATAAAGTAAAGCGCACGGATAAGTTGCGCAGCGTGCTAGCCGCGGCGGCGGGAGTGGCGCTATTTGCATGGTTCCTCTTCGTGGTTCGCGGAGGGTTGGCTTCCTGGTTCGACAACGACGATCTGATGAACCTGAACACTTACTGGACCAGCACCTGGCCCGCGCTGTTGAAGGCGAACCTGGCATTTTGGTCGAGCTACTATCGCCCGGCGGGCGGCCTTTTCTACCAGACGATTTTCGCCTTATGGGGATTCCATCCCCTGCCATTCCGGATCGCCGTGCTGGCGTTGCTCTCGGTGAACTTCGCGCTGCTGGCCGTGGTGGTGTGGCAGCTCACGCGATCCTGTTGGAGTGTGCTGATCGCCTTATTGCTGCTTGGCACTAGCCCCGCCTTTGGGTCGGCGTACTTCGACACCGGAAATATTTACGATATTCTGGCCTACGCCTTCTTTTGGGGCGCCTTCGCGTTGTATGTGCATTTTCGCGAGGCGGGGCGGCTGACTGGCTGGGGCGGTCTGGCACTGGTGTTTTGCCTGTTCGTGGGGGCGCTCAATGCCAAGGAAATCTCCGTGTCGTTTCCCGTCGCCGTGGGGCTGTACGAGCTGGTGTGGCATCCGCCGGCTAACTGGAAGCTCGTGGAGTTGTGGCGCTGGATACGCCAGGAGGGTCGATTTGCGGTTATTGGCGGCTTAGCTGATATTGCTTATATCATTGGCAAGAGGTATGGCCCGAATTCGCTGTGGCAGATAGAGCCATACCGCCCGCACTATTCGGTAGCCGCCTACTTCTTGTCACTCGCACACTATCTGGCCCAGCTTATATACTATCCCGTAACCATCTCGTCATGGCAGATAGCCGGCCTGCTGGCTGCAATGCTCGCGGGGGCCGCGGTTATACGGCGGCGCTGCCTGCTGTGGGGATTGGGATTCATAGCCGTTAGCGTGTTGCCGCTGGCGTTTATTCCGGGGCGGAGCGGTTCCGGCTATCTGGTACCATCGGTCGGCTGGGCCGTGTACGCCGGCGGGTTACTAGACTGGCTCGTGAAATCGCTAACCGGCAGGCGGGCATGGCTGCGGATCGGCGTGCAGGCGCTCTTGCTCGCGGCGATCCTGGCGCTAATAACACCTTGGCAGCGGAGATGTATACAGATGCAGGCTAAGGCGGCGCACCAGATGCAGGGGCGCTTCCGTAACTATATCGAGCAGATCCACGCGGCGATCCCCGCGCCCCGCAAAGGCGCGCGCATTCTGCTGCTTTCCGATGCCGACGGACGAGACGACTGGGACGTTTATTTCCTGATTCGGCTCTACTACGGCGATCCAAAGTTGTACGTGGCGCGCATGAGCGTTTGGAGGGCGCAACACGCGCACCTGGACCCTGGCAGTTACGACTATGTACTCGACTGGGTGCATCACCGTTTTGTCTTAGTCGACAACAAATTGCCGCGTATCGACAGCGATCGCCAGCCAGTAGCGATCGCCCGCGCCGAACTGTTGCTGGTTCAGCCTGGCATATACGATGACTTCGACCCCGCTATCGGGTTTAGCGGACCCTGGATTCGAGACAAGGCATGGCCCCGGACACATGCACATACGGTCACCTACTGCGACATGCCTGGCTCCGAGATCCGTTTGGCGTTCCAGGGTGGCCTGCTGACCTATGTTTATACCAAAGCGGCTAACCGGGGCAAGGCGGATATCACCATAGATGGCATCCACAGAGCTACACTGGATCTTTACTCCCGCATAACCAAGTGGCAAAGCCGGACAACCTTCAAAATGGGTGCCGGCCGGCACCTCGCTCTCATTACCGTATTGCCGGACAAGAATCCGAAATCCTCTAATCGATTTGTGGATGTGGATGCCTTCGAAGTGCAATAGTTGCAATGCTGCGCGGGCATGGAGCCCCAATGCCACTTACTTTTCCCAAAACCGTGCACCTGCATTGACAGTGGGGCAGGACTCCAGTCCTGCGGCCGGCGTCCACGCCGGCCTACTCGTGCTCGGATATGGCTGATTTGGTTGCGCGAAGAGCGGGTCATGCCTGGAGGATGGAGGGCCCGCACAGACCTGGAGGTCCGCCCCACAAATTATGCAGCATCGCAGTTTGTGGGAGACCCTGCCAGCCCTAATTCACCGCCATCGTGACCGTGTTTAGCCCAGCTATGCCGCCCACACTAATCGTCACGGCCACGGCGTTCCCCGGAGTGACACTCGCCGGTACCTGCGCATCGATCTGCATCACTCCGGCGACCAATCCCGGCGCCGCGCCTTGATAACCTACCGTGGCCGCCTGGCCCCCGATAGTCACCGAGATAGGCGCCACGGAGAGAGGCAGATTCGTCGCGGAGACTATTGTGCCATCCGCTACCGACTGACTGAGCAGGCCGGCGCCGGTGGCATAAATCGCTATCGACGATCCGCGCGCCGCCGGATTGGCCGGCGAATTCACAGATAGGTTGCCGTTCAAAATAGCGCCCTGCCCGGATGCGCTGATCACAAATATCGCCGGCGCGGCGGTCGACACCGGCAGCGTGGCAGTGTACGTCGCACCGCCCGGAACGGAGACGGACATCAGCGTCGTGGACTTACCCGATACCTCGAACGGCACTACCGCGTTGATCTGACCCGCCGCGCCGTACAACAGCGGAGCCGGGACGCCGTCAAAGCCGACCGTAAGCCCCCTGAGCGAAGTCTCCACCTTCCCCGATTGCAGCACGAGTCCCAATGGAGCGGACGGGCCGATGCTATTGCCAAAGATTGTGATCAGCTCGCCCGGCGCAATCGACGAACTAGTGAAGCTCGCCGCACTGACCACGGCCGCTATCCCGGGAACCGGCAGCAAACCGTACACCGTCACCTGGTTGGAATCCGTCGGCACGTATACCTTGCCGTTAGCCACTGTCGGATTGGCGAATTTCGTGAAGCTGCCCAGCGTGTCGCGCGCGCCCTGCATGTCGCTGTTCCAGATCTCCTGGCTCACATTCGTGGCGTCGAACGCATGCAGCGTGCCGGCCGCCGGTAGAGTTTCGTCGGAGACACTGGTGGCCCAGAAAATGCCGCTCCCCGGCACGAAAGCGTTGGACGATACGGTCATCCCGCTGAATGCCAACGCGTTTTCGACCGAACCATTGGCCGCCAGCGGACTGGTATTGAACATGCCGTTCTGTAGCTGAAATGCACGCAGCACATCGTCGTCTCCCCAGATATAAAGGACGGGACCATCCGGACGATTCCAAAGAGCCGCGTTGAAGATGGCGAATTGGCTGAGGGGAACTGCCTGAAAGACCTGTAGCGCTTCCGTGTTCGCGGCTTGGTGGCCCATGTTCGTCCGGTCGATCAGCGCGACCAGGCCGGCCTTGCCGCCGGCGATCAGAAAATTGGTCCCCGGCACCAGGATTGGGCCGTCGGAGCCGAAGTCCAGATCGTCGTCGGTCCAGGTAGCGTACGCCGCCGGCGTGAACCAATCCGCGACGCTCAGCGCGGGAGTCAGGCGCAGCACCGTCTCGCCCCAGGACATGACGCCGTCATAATTGCCGTTGCCAGTCGAGCAATAAACGCTTCCGTCCGGGTCGGCGGCCAGGCCGCGTCCACTTTGCCAAATCGCGGAGCCGGCCGCCGAAGGGGTCGTATTGAAGACACCGGTCTGCTGCGGCAGGTCCACGGCGTTGTAGGCGACGATCCAGCCGTGCCACGGAGGGTAGTCGCCATGCGATCCGAATCCGATGTAGATCGAGCCGTTGGCGAGCAGCAGCCCGGGCCTTTGAAGGTGATACGCCGGCAGGAGCGGAAGCTCGCCATTGACCGCATCGGCCGGGCTTCCCCACCCGGTCCCCGCAACGGCCGCCTGAATCCGGACGGGCCCGTTCAGCTTTTCGCTGCCTGTCGTAAGGTCCAGCGCATGCAAGAAAAAGGCATCGCTGCCGCCTGTCAGCGTCTCATTGACGACATAAATGGTGTTGCCCGTCCGGTCGATTATGGGAGTGCTGAGAATTCCGATCTCGTGCAGGATGTCGGTGTACGGCGGCGCACCGAGTATGTCGAAGGAGGCCGGATCGACAGAACTCCCCAGATTCACTTGCCACAGCGGCGCTGTCCCGCTGGCGGCATCCGCGTCGAAGGCGTAAACGCTGTTGTGCATGGTGGCCGCGTAGAGCACGTTCAGCGTGCCCTTTCCGGGCATGCTCAGGGCATGCACGTAAAGCGGCTGCGCGTAAACCTGGCCATCCACCGGATAGGCGTAGAGCCGGCCGAACTGGGTGGAATTCACATTATTGGTATTCAGAATCCCTTCGTTCAGGTTGGCGTTGGTGCGGTTGCTGTCATAGTTTGCAGTCAGCACGTCCACCTGCGCGCGAACCATGCCGGAAAAGGCCGTGGAGAGGGCCAACAAGATGAGAAATTTGCCTCTATTCATTGGTGTTGTAAAGTGCTTCAGTCGCGTCGGAAGGTGTCAATCGTGAGCTTCATAGCCACAGCTTACTACCATGGGTCTGGCGGCTATGGTCGTTGACCAGAACCCGACATGGACAAAAGCCTCTTTGATCGTGTTCCGAAAAGGGTCCTTATCGCCACCATTGAACGCCCCGCCCCCTTCTCGCTGCTAAAATGATGGAGAGTCTCATGAACACGGTCCACGAAATCGAACGCGCAATAGACGCGCTCGCGCCGCAGCAGATGGAAGAGCTATACGAATGGCTTGACCAGCGCCATCCGCAGCTTATCGACGCGCAGCTTAAAGTCGATCTTGACGCCGGGCGCATTGACAACCGCATCAATCGCGCTTTGGCCGACCACAAAGCCGGAAACACACAACCCCTCTAAAGCGGCCCGCGTTATGATCCACGGGCGAACGCGGATTTCTGGAACGATTACCGTGCCCTGCCCGCCAACATCCGCGCACGGGCTGATAAACAGTTTGCCTTGCTGAAGGACAATCCTCGTGACGCTTTTATCAAGTGACCCGCGTTTCACGAAGGGTAAGTCTTGCAACATCGCCGGAAGGCCTGTAAACATTGGCTCCGGCATGTTGCGAAAGTCGGTTGCGAAACGGT
>DATKFU010000003.1:0-20255 GCA_035511215.1 Bryobacteraceae bacterium
TTTCTACCTCCACCTCATTGGACGGTTGCCTGCCTTCCCGGACTGCAAATGTTTGTAAACGTTCGGCGCGAGGGGGCGATTCAGGTCTTTGAGGAGTTCCAAATCGTCGTGCGGTTACGCCCCTGGTCCTTCGAACAATAAAGGGCGGAATCGGCAGCGTGTAGCATCTCGGCCGGCGACGAGAACGAATTGCAGTCAAGAGCGCCGCCTATCGAGATTGTCACCTTGAAGACAGCGTCATTCTCAACGGGAACCGTCGCCGCGCAAACCGCGGTTCTTATCCTCTCCGCACAGGCCAGAAGACTCTGATTTGTGACTTGGGCGACAACCGCTACGAATTCTTCGCCGCCATAACGGCAAATGGTGTCTCCATCCCGCGCGCTCTCGGCCATGATAGGCGCAACCTCGCGCAGCGCGGTGTCTCCCGATTGGTGTCCTAAGGAATCGTTCAGCAACTTGAAATGGTCGATGTCGATCATTAAAACGCCGAAACATGTCGATTCGTTTCGCGGCTGGTTGAACGTCAGGCGCAGCAGATTCTCAAGGTGGCGTCGATTGAACGCTCCAGTCAAGGGGTCGCGGACAGCTTCAATCTTCAATAGCTCCTGAGCTAGATTTAATTCACGGGCTTGCAGGGTCAGTCGTTCAGTAATCTCTGAGAGCTGCAGGTTCGCATTTTGAACCGCCGCCTGGTGCCGCGCACGCTCGAAGTCGATATCGTTCAACCTGGATGCGGTCCGTTGGATGACGAAACATATCAGTGCGATGTCGCCGGTTGCAAAGAGCGCGACTCCGTATCCCGGTGCAAACCACTTGAAGCGTTCGCCAACTTGTTTGATAAGTCCCATCGCGACAGGAAGGAGCAGGGCGGCGGGCAATAGGCGCCGCGCAACGTAACCGCCCGCGGCTCGCGCGCGTAGTGGCTTCGTCACCCGAAATCCGTCCGCGCCCGACAACAAGACCAGGCTCGCAAAAAGCGCCGCGATGCAGGTGTTTAGGGCCATGGGCGTCTGCCTTGGAATGGCATAAAGCAACGCGGCTTGATATGCATATCCAAGCAGCGCAAAGAAGGTAAATGCTCCACCGGCCAGCGCCAGCCAGGAAGAAAATTCGAGCCGTTTGCCTGAATATGAATGCGTTCCCACACTCAGTCCCAGCACCAACGGCGCGAAAGCGGCGTTAGGAGCGATCTTATTCGGGAAGGCTTGATCGAGAATGCGTTGATGAAACAGGATGAAATCCAAAATGGAGCTCGATGAAGAGCAGTATTCGTAAAGCCGGAACGCAGCACAGCCAGCGGCCGCCAATGCCAGAACCTTGCCTAGGATGGCGTAATGTCTGTGCCGCCGCAGAACCCAGCCGGCATTGACCGCCAACAGGCAGACGGCAGTCATCGGGTTCATGCGGGTCACTCCGGGAATCGCACTTTCCAACGACGGCACGTTCAGGATCCAGCCCAGCAGCGCCACCGCCGGGATGGCCGCGCTGATCGCCGCCATGACCATTGGAGCCCATGGAGTAGCAGAGGTAGTAGCTGCGGTAGCAGGGTTCGCCTCCAACTTGGGAGGACGGAACGCATCCCGCGTGGCGAGGCCGCCCTCGCCGGATCGGCGGCGCAATTCGAGTGGCTGCCCAGATCCCCCGTTAGAGGCAGTCGTGTCCTGCTTCTGAGTCACCATCTGGAATCGAGGTTGATGTTCCCCGCCACGCCAGTGTAATAATTTGCACGAAGCGATACCTTGCTGCTGCCTGACGTTCACCCTTGAAAACGACCGTGTAGACAACCGCTTACTATTCTCGTTCCGGTTCAAGCGGGCCGCGGTTCCGCTACGATAGAATCTCCTCCATGCGCGTCCTGTTCACTTTCGTGTTGCTGGCTCAAATGGTGCCCGCTCAGGAGCCCGGGGCGGCTGCCACCCGAACGAACACCGTCGCCACATCGGTCGACCGTACCGCCTTCATCCGCGAGAACTACACGAAGTTCGAATACCGTATCGCCATGCGCGACGGCGCCAAGCTGTTCACGTCAGTCTACGTGCCCAAGGACGTGTTCAGTGATAGCAGGACGTATCCGATCCTGATGCAGCGGACGGGCTACAGCGTGGCGCCATATGGTGTTGACCTGTACCGGGCGAACCTGGGGCCCTCTGAGCTGTTTGAACGGGAGAAGTTCATTTTCGTTTACCAGGACGTCCGCGGCCGCTTCATGAGCGAGGGCGATTTCGTTACCATCCGCCCGCACAAACCGGTGAAGAGCGGGCCGAAAGATACCGACGAAAGCACCGACACCTATGACACGGTCGATTGGCTGGTGAAGCACGTTCCCGGCAATACCGGCAAAGTCGGAATGTGGGGAGTGTCCCAGCCAGGGTTCTACGCGACAGCCGGTATGATCGACGCACATCCGGCTCTAGTGGCGGTGTCGCCGCAGGCTCCGGTCACGGATTACTACATGGGCGACGATGTTTACCACAACGGCGCCTTCATGCTGGCGCACCGGTTCAGCTTCTACATGGGGTTCCGCAATCGCGAGGGCGATCCCGCGCCGCCTCCACGCACGCTGCCCTTTGACTTCGAAACACCCGATGGTTACGACTTCTACCTCAGCCTGGGATCGCTGGCCAACGCCGACGAGAAGTACTTCAAGCACAAGCAGCCCATGTGGAACATGAATATCGACCACACCACCTACGACGAAGAGTGGCAATCCAGGGCGATTTGGAAGTACCTGAAGGCCATCAAGCCGGCGGTGATGCTGGTGGGCGGCTGGTACGATACCGAAGACCCACAGGGCCTGCTGCGGCAGTTCGATTTCATGGAGAAGAACACGCCGCCGCCCGGCATGCTGGTAATGGGTCCGTGGAATCACGGTGGTTTCGCACGCGGCGATGGCGACCGGCTGGGCAACATCAACTTCGGCGCGAAGACCGGAGTGTACTACCGGGAACACATCGAATTGCCGTTCTTCCTCTTCTACCTCAAGGGCCGCGGTGACGGCAAGTTCCCCAAAGCGTGGTTGTTTCAAACGGGCATGAACCAGTGGCGCCGGTTCGACGCGTGGCCGCCCCGCGCAGCCCAACCCACCGACCTTTTCCTGGCTGCCCACGGCAAGCTCGAATGGAACCGGCCGGCGGAGGCGGGATTCGAAGAGTACCTTTCGGACCCAAACAAACCGGTACCATACGTGGACCGTATCGTGCAGCGGATACTCGGTTCGTATATGACCGAGGACCAGCGGTTCGCCGCCATGCGTCCGGATGTGCAGGTGTTCCAGACCGAACCACTGGACCATGACGTGTCGGTCTTCGGGCCGATTCAGGTGGATTTGAAGGTCTCTACGTCCGGCACGGACTCCGATTTCGACGTGAAGGTGATCGACGTGTTCCCGCACGATTATCCCGACTATAACAACGCGGTGCCGGCCGGCGGCGCGGCGCCAGCGTTAGGAGCGGCGCCGGCAGCTCTGGCGGTGAACACAGCGCCGATGGGCGGATACCAGGAATTGATCCGCGGCGAGCCCTTCCGCGGTAAGTTCCGCAGAAGTTTCGAGAAGCCGGTACCATTTGTTCCGAACCAGCCTGACCGGATCACATTCTATCTGCCGGATATTGCGCATACCTGGCGCCAGGGACACCGGATCATGGTGCAGGTGCAGAGCTCGTGGTTTCCGCTGACGGACCGCAATCCGCAGAAATTCGTCGAGATTCCCAAAGTCCCATCGAACGAATTCCAGAAGGCGTTCGAACGTGTGTATATCGGCGGCGCGGACGGGTCGCGGATTCAGATGCGGATAATGGAATAAGTTGTCCGCGCGAGCGCTGGAGGGCGGCCAATTCTGGCCGCAGCCGGCTTTCTAGCCGGCTCTCGTAGTGGGACAGACTTCCTCGATCGCATCCCCGACGGCGGTCAACGCCTCCCGGAGCATGTCCTCCGGCATGTTGAGCGGCGGAAGGAAGCGAATGCAGTTGCTATAGAGGCCCGCTCGGATGAGCACGACGCCCTTCGAAACTGCCTGGCGAATAACCCGCAGGGTATCCTCGGGCCGCAGCGGCGTCTTGCTTGCACGGTCCGCCACCAGTTCGATCAGCATCATCGGACCAAGTCCGCGCACATCCCCCACGATCGACCAGCGTTCTTTCCAACCGAGCAGCACCTCCCGCATCGCATCGCCCAGGCGTCTCGCGTGCGCCAGAAAATCGGGCTGGCGAATCATATTCAGCGCTTCGACCGCCGCCGCGCACGCCATTGGACTGCCGCCGTAAGTGCTGCCGATGCCGCCGAGGTGCGCGGAGTCCATGATCTCCGCCCTGCCGGTGACGGCGCCGATCGGCATCCCCGCGCCCAGCGACTTGGCGGAAACGATGAGGTCGGGAACGATGCCGTAGTGCTCGACGGCAAAAAGCCGGCCGGTTCTCCCACATCCGCACTGCACCTCATCGGCGATCATCACCATGCCGTGCCGATCGCAAAGCTCGCGAATGCGCTGGAGAAATCGCGGTGGCACCGGCAGAAAGCCAGCCTCGCCCTGCACCGGCTCGATGATGATGGCGGCCACTGCCGTGGGGTCAACCTGGGTGACCATCGCCTGCTCCAGTTGCTGGATCCCGAAACCGACGTATTCGTCCTCGCGCATGCCTGGCGGCGTGCGATAGACGTTCGGGATGGGAAGCCGCACGATCTCGGGAGCGAACGGACCAAAGCCGGCCTTGAACAGCCCGTACTTGCTGGTCAGGCTCAGAGTCAGCAGCGTCCGGCCATGATAGGCGCCTTCGAAACAGATCACGGTGGATCGTCCCGTGAACTTGCGCGCCAGTTTCACCGCGTTTTCCACGCTCTCGGCCCCGCTGTTCGCGAGCAGAGTCTTCTTCGCAAATGTACCTGGCGTGATTTCGTTCAGCAGCTCCGCCAGGGCAACATAGGGCTCGTAAGTAGCGACCAATGCACAGGGATGGATGAATTTCTCCGCCTGCTTTTGGACCGCCTGTACCACGGGTGAGGGCGAGTGGCCTACGGCCAGCATTCCAATGCCGCCCGCCAGGTCGATCAACGTGTTTCCATCCACGTCGAAAACCAGCGCGCCTTCTGCGCGTTCCACCACCACATCGGTGGCGCGACCCAAGCCCGAGGGCAGGGCAGCGGCGCGCCGTGCCAGCATCTGCTTCGCGTTCGGCCCCGGAATTTCAGTATCGATTCGAATATACGACATCGCATGTTCCCTGGATGCGCCGCGCACGCTCTTCCCGGCATCCAGCACCAGCAGTACGCCGTAGTTATCGCAAACCGGATCGTTCAGATAATTCGACAGCAGGCCGCGCGGTTCGAAGCCCACCTTCATCTGCATGGAAACCGTCGGGTCCCGGATGCGGCCCTCGAGCACGCCTTCGTAGTATTCCTCGGCCGGCATTGTTTCTTTCAGCGGGCCGTAGCCGGGAATCATGCCAGCGGTGATTTGCCCTTTGAGCTTCAGTCTCCAGACTACTTCCTGCCGCGCGGCATATAGCGCCGTTGCCAGGCCGCGGCCGCGATATTCCGGCCGCACACTCACGTCAGCTCCGTACAGCCATGCGCCGTCCGGCTGGTGCGAGGTCAGCCAGCCGCCCTGGATAATGTCGGCGAAGGTGTGGTCCACATGGTTCAGGTCGAAATCCAGCCGCAGCGTAGCCGTCGCGCCGACTACGATGTCTCCATCCAGAGCGACAAACTGCCCGTCGTCGAACAACTCCATGTGCTTCAGGAAGTGCGCATACTTGAAGCGCTCGTCATCCGCCAGCGTGGGGAAACAGATGCGCTGAAGTTCTTCGAGCTGTCGGGCGTGCTCCGGGCGCGCCTGGGCGATTGTAAGACCATCTGCAAGTTTTCGGTGGTACCATCGCACGCAGCCTCCCGGAAAGTACCTTTATACCGTGGAAAGTTCCGGCTCTGGCTCCGGCTCCGGCCGAAGCCGCGAATAATAGAAAAATAGTCCGCTCGCCAAGGCCAGAATCGAACCCAGCGTCAGGAACATTTTCAATTCAAACGATCCGATGGATGCGATTTGGCGGGATGGCACAAAGGCCATCGCGAATCCCAGAGCCGCCATGCTCACGCCAATTACCGAGGCCAGTTGCAACACCGGCCGGCGGAAGTACCTGGGCGGCGACGATTTGGAGAACGCGCGCTTGAGCAGCGAGAGGAAGAGATAAATGTAGGAGATCATCTGTAGCGCGACGGCCAGATCCAACAAAGTCAAGTAAGCCTCCTGCACCGAGGCGCCGATGAAACTCATGGCGATGATCGACGACGCCAGCACTCCGAACATGATCAACGCCACATGCGGAGAATGGTGCCGGGGATGGACTTTGCCGAGGGCCTTGGGCAAATAGCGGTCCAGACCGCAAACAAACAAAATGCGCGCCGAGCCGCTCACCCAGGCCGAAGTGGATCCCGCGATGGAAGCGGCCATCAGCACCGCCAGCGGAAGCAGTATCCAACCCAGGCCAAACGAGGCGCTCATCTTGTCAACCGCCTGCAGCAGACCTTGCACCACCGCCATCTGCGATTGCGGCACCGCCATCAGCAGCGCGAGCGTGCACCCCACGTACAGCAAGGCAGAAAGGCTGCCACCCCACACGACGCTGCGCGGGATGGTCCGGCGCGGATCGCGAACCTCATCGCCCATGATCGGCCCCAGCTCCATGCCGACCAGTGCTAGACAGAGGACGCCGAACGAAGCCAGCGGCAGACTCCCCAGGCTGCCGGGCGCCAGATCCTTCCAGTGCATAAAACCCCGGTGTTCGGTGACTACGACCGCGCCCATTACGATCAGGGCGCCGCCGATCGTGAGGGCACCGATGCCCCCGATATTGTTCACCCACTTGCCTACGCCCAGTCCGCGAACGTTGGCAAAGACCGTGATCCATAGAAGCGAGACCGTGAGAAAGAAAAAGAACAAGCGGCTATCGTTGAGTCGCGTAGCCATGCTGCCGCCAACAATATAAGTGGTCACGCCGGTCACGTAAAACAGCAGCGACGGCACGAAAAACATGTTGGTCATCCAATAGCACCAGCCGCAGAGGAAGCCGTGGAAATCGCCATAGCTTTCCTTGGTCCAGAGGTAGAGGCCGCCCTCGCCAGGCATATGCTCCGCCAGTTCGATGACGCTAATTCCTTGCGGCACAAAAAACAGCAGGATGGCGACGCACCATAACCACATCACCTGGAAGCCTGCCACGGCAACTACGGGTACGATGTTCAGATTGACCACCGCGACAAGGTATAGCCAGGTTAAGTCGCTCACTCCGAGCGCCCGCACGAGCGAGTTGGTTTTGGAAGCCGGGCTGGCGGAAGATGTTGCCATATTGGCCGCGCGACATGCGTGCTGGACAGCATCTCGTGCAACTATCGCACGCTTGTATGAGGTACAGAATAGCATTGCCGGCGGATGCTTCGCTCGTCCACGCCTGCAGTGGGGCACGTGACCCGGCTCATCTCCGCTGGTAGCAGCACCTGAGTGACTGAGCACGCCGGCGTCAGATCGCCTGCGATCTGCTCTGTGGAGGTGCGACCCGCTTCACATCTTTCCTTCGAACAGGAACACCAGCTCAATCACCAGAATCACCACCACCATCAGCTCCAACACAAAAGCGCGGCCCTGCTGGAACTGGTCCATCATGAACTGGTACAGATCGCCGGCCGTGTGCAGCTTTTCGTCCACAAGCCGGCGGTAATCCGTCACGCCTACTTTGCCCGCGGCCAGACGGTAGACGCGCGCGGAATACATATCGCTGAGGAACTTGATCGAATTGTCCATGCGCTCGGTCAGCTCGCGCACATCCAGCCGGATCGTGTTCAGGCGTCCGGCCTCCCGCGCGAGACGCCAGCGCGCCAGCACGCCCGTGCCCTTGTCTAGCGACCGGTACACGTCCGCCAGCAAGCGCGTCAGCATGTCGTCGTAATAACGGAACTCGATCAATTGCGAATTGGCGTACTCCAACAATTGCATCACAGGCAGCGCGCCTTCCGGCGTGTCGTAGACCAGCGCGGCGGTCCACCCGATCACCACCAGGTCGTCCGGATAATACGAGCGGCGCGATTGCAGGATCTCCATGCGCTCGTCCTCTGCCAGGCGCATCTCTTCTCCGCGTACCACCTGCGCAATATCGTCGCCGCGCTCCGCGATCAATTCTTCGGCCGTCATGGGGCTGCCGTCGACCTTCATCACCGGGCGCAGCTGGATGATGTAGTAATCTTCCGTCAGCCAGTCGGTGTAAGGTTTCACCAAGGCCGGACGCGCGCGCGCCAGGTTGCGCCGGACGCCATCGGCGGCCTGCTTCTCGATCTCCGGCGCTGCGATGGACCGGCTCGAGAGGCGTAGCAATTCCGGCCAATCGAACTCAAAGGTCAATTGCAGCTCGATCGACACCACACCGTATTCGTAGTAGTGCATCTGCGCCTGCAACCGCTCGCCGCTTTCGAGCAGCAGCGGTTCCAGGGACTCGATTACTGGCGGCTTCTCAAAGCGTACGTATTCGGGCGTGGGCCGCCGGAAACTGGGTTCGCGCCCGGCTGGCTGCGCCCCCAGGATGGCGCGCAATTCATCCAGCCGGATCTCCTCGCACACGTCGTAGAAGAACAGGAGCCAGAACGTGCCGGAAAGACGATCGGTTGGCGCAGGCATGGCTCAGCCCTTATTTCTTTCGGTAGTCGGCAGACGGCGGCTTGCCCGGAGCCGGCGTCAGCAGTAAGTCCTGAAAGTCGAAGCTGAAATCCGTCAAAGGAGAAACCGGGACCATATTCACCCGCCGGATGGATCCGTCCGCGTTCAACGCGAACGTCACAAACGCATCCGCCGCCAAGCTGCGATCGCGCCAACGGGCTTTGAAGGTATCGTACCGCCAGTGCTCCAGATCGCCGGTCAGCGCCGGATTGTGGCTGAACCGCATGACCAGCTTCCCTTGCGCGATTTCAATCGATATCTCGCCATACCACGCATCCGTGTAACGGCCTGCGTACTTTTCGAGCGGCAGCGATGGCTTGGAATCCGCCGCGCGCGCGGATGCCGCCTTGGCCACGGCTTCGTCCGCCTTCGCCCGCTGTTGCTTCGTCAGGTCGTCGAAAGCTTTCAGCCAGTCTACTCCCGGCGCGTGCATGTAGTTATCCATGTAGTTATCAAGGATACGATAGGTGACGGAACTGAACATTCCCGCGGATTCCTGATTAGTCAGCACGATCACCCCTAGCTTCATATCGGAATCAATGTGACTTGCGACACGTAGCCCGGCAGCCCGTGTGGCCAACCATCTTGTGGCCTCGATACTCGCGGAGAACCCAGCCCAGCCCGTAAGCGGCGAAATCCGTGTGCAGAGCCGCCAGCGCGGATGGCGGATCGGAGACGGGAAGAATCGTCTGCGGCGACCACATCTCCTTGCCCTGGCGCTCACTGAACAGCCGCTTCCGTTCCGATCCCGGAATCGCTCCGCCATTCAACTGGACGCTCGCCCACTTGGCCATGTCGCTGGCACTCGAGTTGATAGCGCCCGCCGGCGCGGTGTTGTCGATCCTGGCGGGCTCGAGCGGCGTGAGCTTGCCCTCCACTTCCGAGTGCGGCGTGGCGAAGTTATCGCCGGGACGATAGCTTGCTACGCTGGTGTTACTGTCCGTCATCCCCAGCGGACCGAAGATCCGCTCGCGCACGAAATCCTCCCACTGTTGTCCCGTGACCGTGGGGACGATCTGTCCGGCGGCGAGATACAGCAGGTTGTCGTAGGCGTAGTGGCTGCGAAAACTGGAAGCCGGCTTCATGAAACGGAGCTTGCGCAGAATCTCGTCGCGCGTGTAGGTGGACGGCGGAAAGAACAACAGGTCGCCCTCGCCCAGCCCCATGCCGCTCCGGTGGGTCAACAGGTCGCGGATGGTGATCTCGTGGGTGACGTAAGGGTCGTACATTTGAAACCACTCGAGATGGGCGATCACCGGATCGTCCCAATTCAGCTTGCCTTCATCGACCAGCATTGCGAGAGCCGCGGTGGTGAATGCTTTGGTATTCGAGCCGATGCCGAACAGCGTGTGTTCGTCCACGCGCGCCGGCTCGCCCATCCGCCGCACGCCATAGCCCTTGGCCAGCGCGACTTCGCCATTTTGCACAACGGCGACAGCCGCGCCAGGCACATCGAACGTTTGCATTGCCCGTGCCACGTATTCGTCGAGGCCGCCCAGCGGACCGGTCTGGGCGCGCAGCGGCGAGAGACAGATGCACAGGAGAACACAGATTCGCGCCATCAGCGCAATTCTATCGCACACCTTACTTCGTCTGATAATTGGGATACGGCGGCCTCTTCAGCGCCGGCGGCGGATTGGTCTTCAGTTCTTCCATCACCACCTCAATCGCCTTCTCCAATTGCGGGTCGTGTCCTTGCCGCACCACCGCCGGATCGTATTCCACTTCGATATCCGGCGCAATGCCGTGGTTCTCGATATCGTAAGTTCCGTTGGGGTTCCAAATTGCAAAGCTGGGCGCCATCACCATGCCGCCGTCCATCAACTCGGGATATCCGGTCAGCCCGACCAGCCCTCCCCAGGTGCGCTCGCCGACCAGCTTGCCTACTCCCGCGCGATGGAAGTACCACGGCATGGCATCGCCGCCCGAGCCTGCGAATTGATTGATAATCATCACCTTCGGTCCGAAAATCGCGCCCTGCGGCTGTAGCATGTCCGCTCCGTCCCGCGTAGTAGCCACGCTCATCAGCTTGCGCTGCAGATACTCGATGATGTCGGTGGCCAGCGCGCCGCCATGATTGAAGCGCTCGTCGACGATTGCCGCGTCCTTGTCTACCTGCGCGAAGAAGTAGCGCATGAAGCTGGTGTAGCCGCCGAAGGCGGTATCGGGCATGTGGATGTAAGCCACGCGCCCGCCGGTCATTTGATCGACCTTGCGGCGGTTGTCCTCGATCCACGCCAGGTGCCGTAGGCCGGATTCATCTTCCACCGGCACCGCCTTCACCTCGCGTGAATTGGCGCCCGAGGGATCCGGCCCCACCTTCAGCAACGTGGTCTTCCCCGCGGTCGCCTCGAAGAAACTGTAGATGCTGTCCGCGGCACGCAACTCCCGCCCATTCACCGCCAGCAGGTATTCGCCCGTGGCCACGCTCACACCCGGCTGCGTCAACGGCGCTTTCAGATCGGGATTCCAGTTCTCGCCGTCGTAAACGCGCGCGAAACGGTAGCGTCCGTTCTCGATCTTGTAGTCCGCCCCTAGCATTCCCGTGCGCACGTGCTTGACTTCCGGCCGGTCGCCGCCGCCCAGGAACATGTGTCCGACGGTCAGGTTGCCCAGCATCTCGGTCAGCAGGTAGTTTAAGTCGTCGCGTGACGCCAGGCCGTCCAGATACACGCCATAGCGTTCTTCGGCGGCCTGCAGGTCGAGGCCGTGATGGTGCGGGTCGTAAAAGTATTCGCGCTCGATGCGCCAGACTTCGTGGAACATCTGTTTCCATTCCGCCGGCGGGTCCACCTTCACTTCCAGATCCTGAGTCTTGAGCGTCTTTTCGTTCCCCGGCTTCGGCGGCGGCCCGTCGGGACCGTCGGGCATAGGCGGCGGTTCGGCGATGGTCCATTTGTCATCCTGCTGGTACAGCATCTTCTCACCCGTGAACGATACCTGGAAGGTCTTTACGCCGCCAATGACTACGTCCGTCTTGCGCTTGCTCAGATCGAAGCGGCGGACCGTGGCCACCGGCGGCGCCTGCGGCGAAAACGCCCCAACTTCGATGGCGTAAACCACTCCCGCTTTCCCCACCTCCAGCCCCACGTACCGGACGGCCGGCATGGGAAGCGCCAGAATGCGCTGGCCGATCTTCTCGAGATCGACTTTCACTTCCACTTTGGCGTCGGCCTTTTCGGCGCTCTTGTCTTTGTCCTTATCGTCTTTCTTGGCATCGTCTTTTTTGGCGTCGCCTTTGCTGTCGTCCTTTTTGGCGTCGTCTTTAGCGCTATCTTTTTTCGGCTCGTCCTTCTTCTTCTCGTCGTCGCTTTCCGGCGCCAGCGGAGACGCTTCGCTCTTGGCCAGCACAATCAGATACACACTCGCTGTCACTGGCCGCGAAAAACTCTCGATATCCGGCTGCATAGCCACACCCGAATTGGTGCTGGCGGTAAAGTACAAGTACTTGCCATTCTTGTCGAATACCGGATTCTCGGCATCGCTCATCCCATCGGTAACTTGCGTGCTTTTAGCATCCGCCAGCGAGTAAAGATAAATCGCCGCCATGTGGCTCTTCAGCGTCTTCGAGTAAGTCAGCCATTGGCTGTCCGGCGACCACGCCGGCGCCAGACCGCCGCCGTTGAAGTAAAAGTCCGTTTCCACCAGCACCGGCTTCTTCACCGCGAGGTCCACGTAAAACAGATGATTGTGGTTGTCCTGGTAGGCGATCTTCTTGCTGTCCGGCGACCATCGCGGCGTAGTGTAGTAAGCCTTGCCCAGCGGGATCTTCAGCACCTCGCCCGTGCCGTCCTGGTTGCGAACTTGCAGCGCGTAGTCGCCCGATTCGTCCGACAGATAGGCGATGCTCTGCCCATCGGGCGACCACACCGGTTCGCGCTCCATCGCCGCCGTGGTGTTCGTGAGGTTGCGCGGATCGCCCTTGTCCGCCGGCACGGTCAAGATTTCGCCGCGCGCCTCGAACACCGCGCGCAAGCCGTTCGGCGAGATATCGGCATTCCGCAGCCGCTTGGCGACGTTCACATAATGCGGCCGCAACTCGGGCAGATCGCCCGCCAGCGTCACCGCCACCGCCTTGGTTTGCCCGGTCTTCAGATCGTACAGGTGCAGTTCGCCAAACTGCTCGTACACGATCGCGCCCGGCCCCGCCGAAGCCGACTTGAAGTCCAGCCCATGGTTGGCCACGGCGCGCGTGACCTTGTTAGTCTTCGTGTCGTAATAGAATAACGTCACCGGGCCTTCCCGATCGGAGAGAAAGTAGATCCGCTCGCCAACCCACATCGGATTGAAGTCGTTGGAATTTTCCCGCGGGATTTTCACGATGCTCGAATCCGCCAGGTTGGCGATCCAGATCTTGCGCGTCTGTCCGCCGCGGTATCGCTTCCACGCCTGCTGCCACTGAAACAACGGCACGTAGGCCAGGTGCGAGCCGTCGGCGGAGTAAGTTCCCTCCAAGGCGATCGGCAGCGGCAGTTCTTCGGGCAGTCCGCCGCCTTCGACCGGCAGCGTGTATAGCCGCGCACCATCGTTGGGAATCGCGCGCCCCGAGACGAACAGCACACGCTTGCCGTCAGGCGTCCAGCCCACGGCTGAGTCCTGCCCCGGATGATAGGTCAGCCGCCGCGGCACACCGCCCGAGGCCGGCATGACGAAGACATCCACATTGCCGTCGTATTCACCGGTGAAAGCGATCAGCGATCCATCCGGCGAAAACACCGGGTCGGTCTCCACCCCCGGTCCCGCGGTGAGCCGTTTGGCATCGCCACCCTCGCGCGGAACAGTCCACAGATCGCCCGCGTAGGAGAACACGATCTGAGTCCGGCTGAGCGCCGGATTCCGCAACAACAAATGGCGCGTCTGGGCGCCGGCGAAGGGTGTTAACAGAAGAAGCGCGCATATGATCCGATGCATAAGGTCTAGTATCGCGCGATGCCGCTGGCGCCGCACGGCCTCGAATTCGGACAGGTCGCATTCCCGCTGCCGGCCGCACAAAATGATCCAATAAGGAAATGTCACCGGAAGAGTTTCGCCGCTTTGCGCACGAGTCCGTCGATTGGATCGCCGATTACCTCTCGCAGCCGGAAGCGTATCCCGTGCTCCCGCGGATAGAGCCAGGCCAGCTTGTGGACGCGCTGCCGGCATCCGGCCCGGAGCAGGGCGAGCCCATGGAGCGCTTGCTTGAGGATTTCGAGCGCCTGGTGGTGCCGGCCATCACGCACTGGAACCATCCCGGATTCATGGCATACTTCGCGAATACCGCGCCGGGCCCCGGCATTATTGCGGAACTGCTTTCGGCTTCGCTGAATGCCAACGCCATGTTGTGGAAGACTTCGCCGGCCGCCACAGAGCTGGAACAAGTGGTGCTCGACTGGCTTCGCCAGTGGATGGGGTTGCCCGACGGCGTGTTCGGCATCATCTATGACACGGCATCGACCAGCAGCATGCACGCCATCGCGGCCGCGCGCGAATTGGCCGATCCGGAGGCGCGCACCCTGGGCGCTTCCCGCGGGCTGACGCTGTATTGTTCCGATCAGGCGCATTCCTCCATCGAGAAGGGCGCCATCGCCATCGGCATCGGCCAGCAGTACGTGCGCAAGATTCCCGTGGACGAAGAATTCCGCATGCGTCCCGAAGCGCTGGCGGCGGCGGTGGAGGCCGATATCGCGGCCGGCTTGCGGCCCTTCTGCGTGGTGGCCACAGTGGGCACCACATCCACCACCAGCATCGACCCCGTGCCGGCCATCGCCGATATCGCCGAACGCCACCGGCTGTGGCTGCATGTGGACGCCGCCTACGCCGGTTCGGCCGCCATCGTGCCGGAGTTCCGTCACATTCTGAACGGCGCCGAGCGCGCCGATTCGCTGGTGGTCAACCCGCACAAGTGGTTCTTCACTCCTTTCGACCTGAGCGCGTTCTACACCCGCCGGCCCGATATTCTGCGGCGGGCCTTCTCGCTGGTGCCGGAGTATCTGCGCACCGCTCAGGATGGCCGCGCGGTGAACTACATGGACTACGGCGTGCCGCTCGGACGCCGCTTCCGCGCGCTGAAGCTCTGGTTCGTGATGCGCTATTTCGGCCGCGAGAAGCTGGCGGACATGATCCGCAACCAGATCGCCTGGGCGCACGAGTTGGCCGCGGCCGTGGACGCCGATCCGCATTTCGAACGCTCCGCGCCCGCGCCGCTATCGGTAGTTTGCTTCCGCTATAAGGGCACTGACGACGACAATCGCCGTCTGCTCGAAGCCGTGAACGCGTCGGGCGAATTCTTCCTCTCGCACACCGTGTTGCGCGGCAGGTATACGCTGCACCTGGCCATCGGCAATATGGGCACCACGCGTGCGCACGTGATGCGCGCCTGGGAGATGGTGCGCCGTATGTCCGCCGCTTGAGCGGCACACGGCAAGGGGTTGCCGGCACTTACTTCAGCAACGCCTTGACGGCCTGTGGCAATTCAAAAATGGAATCGGCTATAGGTTCATAAGTCACCGCTTTGATGGTGAAGGACTGCGTGCCATCGGCGGCGCGCATAATGGTTTTGGTGGCCACCAACGGACCACCGAAGCTTTGTATTCTTGAAACAATGCCGTGATCGTCTTGGCGGACGACGAACTGTCCGATTGAAAACGGTAGCCGGCCAGCAGCCCGGTCTCGACGTCGTAAGACTGGTTGTTGTCCTTGCCCCAGTGGGTGGTCCCGTGCAGCCAGTAGCAGCGGCGGCCTTCGAAATCGGCGATACCGGCAAATTCGAGTTTCGGGAAGTAGTCGCGGTGGTGCAGCGGGTAGTAAAGGTCGGCATCGCGGCGCACGGATTCGACTGGCGTGTCTTTGTCGATGGTGGCTCCCCGTGAAGTCACTGACCACGAGACGCTGCCGTCAAATCCCGAGAGAATCTCGCGGCCGTCGGATAAAGTGACCTTCTGCAGAAACTTGAAAGGCTTGGCATAAGACAGGAACGTCGCTTAGCCCTTCGTGCCGGATTCCTCGATTTCACCGCGCCACGTTCCCGACTCCACTTTCCTGATGGCGTCCACGCCGCCAAGAGCTTGCTGGTAGCGTTCGAGAACGGACCCTACCGATTTAAGGGGCACTGTTTGGGGCCATGCCAGCGCACTGCCGGCCAGTAGGATCGGCGCGAGTTTCAAGAGGCGCATGCCGATTCGACAAGTAATGGAGGAAAGCGTAGCGTAAGATCCGTAACGACCCGCCACCGCGGCGCTGTTCGCCTGGGTCTTCCCCGCCGTAGGCCGCGCCACTCAGGCGCGCGAAGCGGTCACCGAACTGTGCGCAACACGCAGCACCCGAGACGTGGAACGCTGTAGTAGAATTGGAGAGGTCGATCCATGCGAAGCGAGAGTCCAATGCGGGGTACCCGGTACGCGAGGAAAATCGTGCGCAGATTAGCAATAATCGTGTGAATGCGGGAGTAACTCAGTGGTAGAGTCACAGCCTTCCAAGCTGTTGGTCGCGGGTCCGATTCCCGTCTCCCGCTCCACCTTTCGAGAATATCCGGGACCCTGAATTCCACACCCGTGGAGCACCCTGGTCAACGTTCGGTCAGCGTCGCGACGTCAACTCTCGCGGTTGTCTTTCATTTTCAGACGAGCTACAATCGTCGAAGACGTTGGTCGCGGGTCCCATGCCCGTCTCCTGCCCATTTGGCTGGCGTAGCTCAGTTGGTAGAGCATCTGATTTGTAATCAGAGGGTCGGGGGTTCAAATCCCTCCGCCAGCTCCAAACATAAATCGTTGAGTTGCATTTCTGCCTCTCTGATGCAGATCCCGCGAGTCCGGTAGGCCTGTGTCTCTTGAATACATGCACTCCGAGCCTCGAAAAACCTCAGCGCCGGTTTGGGTCCCTGGCGGATGCTCGCACTCCATAGCCGACTCGCCCGGATCAGGCTGACACCGCCTATCGGGCAAGCAGACTCGGGTGCGCGTCCAGAATGTGGAGGATCAACTCCCCAAACAGCGTGTTGGCCCAGGCAAACCACTTGCGCGTATAACGAGTCGGGTCGTTCCGGAAAAAGGACTCGTGCATGAAGCCGGTGCCGGCGTGCGTGCCTTTCAAGGTCGCGAGGCACGCGGCGATCTCCTTTTCGTCGCGCGTCGTAAGGGCGCGCGTGATGATCCCCAGCGGCCAGATCATCTCCAGCCCGGAATGCGGCCCGCCCAGACCTTCGCCGGCGGCTCCCCGGTAGAAGTAAGGATTGTCGTCGCTCAGGACGAACGCACGTGTTCGCCGGTAAAGCGGGTCGTCCATTCCGCAACAGCCCAGATAGGGCAGCGACAGGAGGCTCGGGGCATTGCCGTCATCCATGAAAAGCTGGTTGCCATAGCCATCGGCTTCGAAGGCGTAGATCTCGCCGTGATGCCCGTGAGGCCCCGCGGCCCAGGCGGCGATACCCTCGCGAATTTCGGCAGCGAGCCCGCGGCATCCGTCGGCGAAGGCGCGGTCGGAGAGCGCGCTGGTGTATATCTCGGCGAGTTGCTCAAGCGAGGTCACGGCGAAGAGGTTCGAGGGAATCAGGAAGGGGAAAATGCAGGCGTCGTCGGAGGGGCGGAAGGCGGAATGAATCATGCCGCAGGGCCGCGTCGGGTTGCCGTAGCCGCCTTGCGGTAGGGAATCGCTGGGGTTCTCGGTAGTCCGCTGGAAGGAATAGGGGCCGCGGTCGCGTTCACGCTGCTGCTCGCGGAAAGTCTTGACGATCAGCGCGGCCGACTGCTGCCAAGCCGGGTCGAAGCAGGAGTCGTCGCCGGTCGCCTTCCAGTAGCCGTGCGCCAGGCGGACCGTGTAGCAGAGCGAATCGATCTCCCACTTGCGCTCGTGCAGCTCTGGCCTCATCCGGGTGTGGTCCCCGGACCATTCGCTGCCGGAAGCGCCGAAGTTGAAAGCGTTGGCATAAGGATCGATACGGACGCATCGCGCTTGGCGGTTTACTACCCCCGCAAGCATGGTTTTCAGCTTGGCGTCGTCCTTGGCGAGCGGAAGATACGGCCAGACTTGCGCCGCGGAATCGCGCAGCCACATGGCATCGATGTCCCCCGTGATTACGAAGGTGTCGGGTTTGCCGTCTAGTTCTCCGGTGCGAACAGTGGTATCCAGGGTATTGGGGAAGCAGTTTTCGAACATCCAGGCGACTTCGGGGTCCGCGATGCGTTTCCTGACATCCTGAATCTTGGCCTCCACCACGTCGCTGCTGAACTTGCGGTCCGCGAGCGGCGGGCGGCCGGTGGCGTAGGTTCTCGCAGCACGCGCGGGGAGCACGGATGCCGCGAGTGCGGCGGACTGGAGAAAGGCGCGTCTGGTTAGCATCGAATAGCCATAGTAGAACAATGTCGGGCGGCGTAGCCCGATACGTACCTGAGGGAACGCGCCGCCCGCCGCGGCTTCCGCCTTTGGGGGCCGAGTTTGATCACCCCGTCCGCCCGACGCACGACGTCCGCGCTGTGCTCGGTGACGATCACGGTGTTACCCACGTCGACCAAGCGGTCGATTAAAAACGACGAGACTCATGTCACCTATAGAGATGGCGTTTTCTTTTGTTTGTGTACTCTGGGCCGAATCCCGCCAGCATCTGCGGGGTTTTCCCCTTCAACCCGTCAGGATTGTGAGCCACGGCCGCACGGACGATAGTTTTCAGAGCGCGCTCATTGATTCTGTCGCCCTCGTAGAGGTCGATTTGCTCGCCATCTATTGCCTTCAAGGCCGGCGTTGAAGAGCTTGTCCGGATCTGGAAGGCTTGCGCCGGGCTGCTTAATCGATTCCATTCCTCGATTATCTCGGGGTCTGCATTATCGGCCGCCGGCCATTAGGTCGCTGGCGTTTTGGTCCGGATGAAAGCGCAGTTCCTTCTCGAGATGGTCTTCCATCCGCTTGCGGCGCCACAGGCCGATGCGGGAATTGACGATTACCGGCTAAAGCCGGTAGAATTCGGTTGCGACTTAAAGTCGCCTGAAGTGCATGGCGCACGCCCGTGGAGTGCCGTGTCCCGACTCGCCGGGACGCCTGGCTCATTCGAAAAAGCGGCACCAAAAGTACCGGCGCCAGGCGGTGGGATTAGACCTGGAAGACGGAGCTAAACCAGAGTCATCTCCATGTATACATCGGTCCTGGCGTATGGGGAGGGCACGATACGGTCCGGAGGCAATGGCTTAAATCCGACCGACTCATACAAGCGGATGGCAGGCGTGAGGATGTGATTCGTTTCCAGGTAGAGACGACGAGCACCGGCCGAGCGGGCCGCCTCTATCGCGGCGTGAAGCAATTTGCGCCCGATGCCGCTCCCTTGGCAAGAAGAAGTGACCGCCATCTTTGCAACCTCGAATTCACTTGCACCGGTACGAAGCAGCCCACAGCAGCCCACACACCCGTCCCCGACGTCCGCGAAGAAGATCCGGCCTCCGGATGCCAGAATACTTGATTGAGGATCGGAGAGGGCCTCCTCGTCTTTCGCTTCGAGGCGGAAGTAATGCGTGATCCATTCTTCGTTGAGTTTGCGAAATGCGATCTCATCGCCGGACTTGTATTCCCGGATGGTGACCCGGCAAGTCGATGCGGAGCGACGGCTAGACTGAAGCATCTTTCGATTCCTTTCGGCCGGCTGAGGCATCTGGCCGATGACGCCGCCGTGTAAAATTCCGTTCCATCCCGCGTGCTGTACGCCATCCGGACTGAACGACACTCGAAACCCGAGCGGATTGCCGGGGCCACATGCCCAACAACGCGAATCCTAGGTTCCGACCAGCGACATGGAGCCTCCACTACCGACCATAAGGCGCAGGGCGAGATATGTCCAATATCTGAATAGTCTATACTAGGACGATTGCGATATGAATCGGGAAATCGATCTGCGGCATTTGCGCTACTTCCTTGCGGTCTGCGAGACGTTGCATTTTGGAAAGGCAGCAGAGAAGTTGGGCATGGCACAGCCGCCATTGAGCCAGCAGATCAGGAACCTGGAACGTAATCTTGGATACGCATTGTTCGACAGGACAACGCGCGGCGTAAGACTGACAAGAGTCGGCCAGTTCTTTTCGCAGCGTGCGCGCATCACGCTGGACAGGGTAACCGACGACGTGGAAATGGCTCGCCGGCTCGGAAACGGACAGGAGGGCATTCTGACGGTTGGCTTCAGCGGTTCCACTATGTTCACCGCCTTGCCGAAAGCCATTGAACACTACAGGCGCATGAACCCCAACGTGGATTTGCGTCTACGGGAGCTTGTGACGGCGGCTCAGATTCCATCTCTCCTCGATGGAACCCTGGACCTTGGATTTCTGCGCGATGGGGAGGCGCGACAGGGGCTGACGATTCAGCAGATCTTGCGCGAGCCGTTCGTGGCGGTGCTCCCGGCCGGTCATAAGTTGGGGAAGCAGGCCGTCGTTTCTCCGGCCGAATTGAAGGATGAGCCATTCGTTCTCTTCTCCCGGGCAATGGGCGCCCTGGCATATGACAGGACGGTTGCGTGCTGTGAGGCGGAAGGGTTCCGTCCGAATTTCGTTCAGGATGCGCCACAGTGGCCTACGGTGTTGCGCCTGGTAGCGGCCGGGTCCTCCCTCCC
>DATKFU010000004.1:0-3156 GCA_035511215.1 Bryobacteraceae bacterium
GGGGGTCAGCAGGTGCGGTTTTTCTTCCTGGTACAGATCGATGGGCCGGCGCTTGGTTTCCCGGTGCAAGCGCACGTCGGCGGTGTCGGCAAGCCAGAGTGCGGCGGTCTGGTTCAGATGCTCCAGCGAAGTGAACGTGCGGCCGTTGAGCAGGTTGGTTTCGAGATAGGCAAATGGCCTTTCCACTTTCCCTTTCGTTTGCGGCCGATGGGGACGGCATGCCCAGGGTTGATAGCCATAGTGCGTGGCGAAAGACAGGAACCGGGTATTGTAAATCGGCTGGTCTCCATCATAGCCAGTGACTACCACTTTCATGTTGTCGTATAGACAGGTGGCGCACAGACCACCGAAGTGTTCGAAGGCGCGCACGTGTTCCCGAATCGTGGTGGCAAAGTCTTGCGTCTCCACAAACCGCACATACTGGCGCCGGGAGTAGGCCAGAATGTAGCTGAAGGCATGCACCCGGCGGCGCCCTTCGGCAGTGAAGGAGATGTCGTACGGCGAATAATCCATCTGCGATTGCACTCCTGGACCGGTCTCGAATCGCTGGACGGGAAGTTTCGGCGCGTGCGGCCGGAGCACACGCAGCCGCTCCCGCACGATCGTGTAGCGGCCTTGGAAGCCCAGTCGGCGCAACTCCTCATGCAGGCGGACCTATATTCGGGTAGCGCTCCAGCAGTTGCGCCATGTGATCGGCGAATGGGTCCAGCACGCTTGGCCGTCGCGGGCGCTCCACTTCCACCGGTTCGGTTCTGTGCTGTTCGTGACCCACCAGCGCGCGGGCCACGCTCTTGCGGGCGACTCCCAGCAGTTTGGCGATGCGCCGCTGCGAAGCGCCTCCGTAGTGCAGGCGGATGATCTCGTTGCGCGTCGATTCTTTCATGCGCGCTCCAGTTCGCCGACGAAGTCCTGGCTCAGCGCAGCCACCGATCCGGCATCCCGCGCCAGCCTTTGGAAACGAGGCAACAAGATCAAGCGATCCTGCGGCGTCAGCCCCGTGCGCCCATGGTGCGCCAGCCACACTTCCATGCGCCCCAGCACATCCAGCAGCAGCCCGACGCGCTTCCATACCTGGTTTCCGGCTTCGCTCAGCCGCGGGTCGCGCACCGCGGGGAGCACTCCCTTGGCCTGCGAGAGCGCTTCGCGAGGATGCGCCAGGAGATACTCTTGCTGGCGACGTTCGGCGCACTTTAACCACAGGTCCACCACGCCGCCCAGTTCCGCGTTCGATAGCGCCTCGCGCCGGATGGCTTCCAGCACTTCCGTCTGGTTGCCCTCCGGCAACCGTACGATCTGCCGCGCGGCAGTGGGCGTCAACAAGCCCACGCGCAGTTCGTCCCGAGCCTTGGATCCCAACCGCTCGATCAGCGCCAGGCGCCGGCACACCCAGCTCTTGTGACGTCCCAGCAGCTCCGCCACCTCCACCTGGCTCAATCCGTCTTCCCGCACCAGCGCCTGGATGATCCAGGCTTCTTCCAGTTCCCGCGTGCGGCCCCCGGCGCGATTCAGCCCGTAGATCGCGGCTTTCGCCGTGCGCTCATCGGCCTCCATGAGCCGCGCCGACAGACGCGGGATCTGCGCCAGACCGCGTACGGCGCCCAAGCGTTTGAAACCGTCGATCAGTTCGTAGCGCTCCTGGCGCCGGCACACGACGACCGGCGACAACTGCCCGTAGCGCTCCAGCGACCGCGCCATGGCGCGTTCCGCTTCCGGCACGTGTAAGCGGTAGCGTCCGTAGTGTTCGCCGATCTCTTCCCACTTCAGATCGAGCAGATGGTTGTCAGCCCAGCGCAGCACTCGCGTCCCCTTCCTTGCGGGACAGGGTCAATGTAAGCCAGTGACGGCGCTGGATCAATATGTCACGGTTAACTGGCGGCGCCATTCCCACCGCCTCGACACACCGCTGCGCGCGGGATTCCGCTCAACCGGCGCGTGTCTGTTGCCAGTGCCGCTCGCGCTCCCAGACGCGCCCCATCGCACGACGGCACGCGTGCGAGCAGAAGTGTTGCAACGGCGAGCGCCGCTGGCGCATGAACCCCACGTAGCAGCCAGGCCGGTCGCAACACGCGTCGAAAAAACTTCTTAGTGATTACCCTCGCGGCGTCCGAAACGGGTTCGCCTGTTGGTGGTTTTCGATTCTTGACACGCTGCCGGTAACGGCGGCTTTGCCCGTTGCGCCTCTGTTTGCCTGTCGCCGTGGCCCGATAGATCTCCTGGGCCTTCCACCGCGACCAGGCCCGCGCCGCCTTCCGGCACGGCTCGCTGCAATAGCGCTGCCGCGCCAGTCGCGGCTGAAACCGTTGCTCACATCCTTTGAGCAGGCACCGTCGCGGCCGCGGCCGGCGCGTCGGCCGTTGGCGCCGGCCGCCCGCTTGATTTTTGGGATGGCTTGTAGGACTCTCGGGAGGGCCCAAGGGAGGTCATTGCTCCCAGAAGCTCTGTCCCGGAGGGGAAGGCACTCCCCTTCGGGGCGCAGCACAATCTTCGCATCAATACGCGATCCACAACTCTATCGCAAAGATCGGATGCCCGTGGGGGGCTCGTCTCTCAGCCGGTCACTTTTCCCCGCCAGCGGCGGCGCGGTTGTGACTTCCGGCGGACGGTCCCCATCGTTTCCTTTGAAACCAGTTCGGTCCGGCTGGTGTCCACTCACCGCTATTCAGCTTTAGCGGCGCGGTCCCCGCTGGACCGCCAAAATGGCTCCCTCCCCCGCCGCCACTAACAAGGCGGCAACTTCGGCGTCGTCACCTCGATAACCTACCGCATGTATCCCATTAGTACCGTGATTTCGGGCATGGTTCTCCACCCTCTTGCCCACGCCCGTGAGGTGCTGGGGTTTTACCGCGATTTCGTCATGTCGGGCCTACCGGACGAGCTTATCGTGTACG
Source organism: Bryobacteraceae bacterium (assembly GCA_035511215.1). Classification (GTDB taxonomy): domain Bacteria; phylum Acidobacteriota; class Terriglobia; order Bryobacterales; family Bryobacteraceae; genus Bog-159. The sequence continues at coordinate 2,889 of DATKFU010000004.1, forward strand.
CCGCTGCGCTATCGACGCCGGACGGGCATCCCGTCATCGCGCTCCTCCCCGCTTGGTGTGGAGACAACCTTGACGAAGGAGAACGTGTGCTTGAGCCGCTTCGGAAATTCGGCACTCCGATCGCCGACATGGTCAGCAGGATGTCCTATCCGGCTATGCAGCAGATGATCGATGGGGCGGCCCCGTTTGGTTTGCGTAGTTACTGGAAGAGCCGCTTCCTCCGCGACCTGCCGGATGAGGCGATAGACGCGTTCGTGGGCCCCCCCCC
>DATKFU010000005.1:0-4858 GCA_035511215.1 Bryobacteraceae bacterium
TCCGCTCGGCCTCCCTACGTTGCGCAGCGGCGGGCAAAACCGTGGGGGAAGCTGGAGTGACCGAAGATATTCCGTTGTTCTTCACATGGATTCCTATTCTCGCCCTGCTCAGTAATTACGACCAGGAGATCTGTCTCGTCCATGTTGGCACGGAGGGGCATGCTGGCGGAGCGGCCTGGCCACGTGCTGCAACCCTCGGCGCTAGTCAACGAAGCGTTCCTCCGCCTGATGAATGGCACCCACGGAGAATGGCGTGAGCGCACCCACTTCTTCGCCTTCTCATCCCGGCTGATGCGCCAAATCCTGGTGGATTTCGCGCGCAACCAGAACGCCGTCAGGCGAGGCCAGCGCGCCCCCCATCTGGACCTGGCCGCCGCCGCGGAGCTCCGGGTGGAACCGCAGTTCGATAACCTGGTTGACCTGGACGCGGCTCTCGAAGAACTTTCCCAGTTGGACGAACGACAGGCGCGCGTCGTAGAGTTGCGATATTTCGACGGCTTGGAGAATTCCGAAGTGGCCGAGGTGCTGGACGTCTCCGAAGACACCGTGATGCGCGACTGGCGATGCGCGCGCGCCTGGCTATTTGGCCGGTTGCAAAGCAACTAAACGTCGCCACGTGCAAGTCCCAGCCCGGTTTTTCCGCCTTACTTGTTGAGGCTTGAAATCGCCCCAATGAACAACCGGATATTTCGCAGTGTCGCCTTAGCGCGATTGTCGTCGCCCGACCAGTTGGACCAGGTGGTTCGCGTTATTAGTGCCAGGGAGTGGCTGTTGCTACTGGCGATGGTCCTGCTTGTGACTAGCGCGATTGTCTGGGGCTTCGAAGGACGGTTGAGCACCCGGACGGAGGGGTTCGGCGTGGCCACCCGCGGCGGCTCCGCCGGCGCCGAGCAGGATCTCGAGATCGCGGTATTCGTTCCCGCCTTGCAGGCGCAGGAATTGAAGCCGGGTATGCCGGTGGAAATCGTGCCTGCGTTCATGCGCGGCGGGAGATATGGTTTCATGCGCGGCACGGTGCGCACGGTCGCGGAGTATCCCGCCACGGAGTCCGCCCTGCTAGCCGAGTTACAGAACAGCAGGCTGGCGCCGGCTATCGCGGCGGATGGGCCGGTAAACGAGGTGCGGGTAAAGTTGATCCGCGACCATCGCACAACCAGCGGATATCAATGGTCGACCAAGAATGGCGCCCCATTGAAGATCGCTCCGGCGATGCCCTGCATGGCCCGCATTATCGTTCGCGAAGATGCGCCGCTGACTCTGGCGACCCCCGCCGTTAAGGGCTGGGTCGAGGCGCTTTAATGCCGGCCGCGGCCAAAGAACAGTCGTCCGCGCGGCGGGTTCGGCGGGTCCGCACGCCCACGGTATTGCAGATGGAGGCGGTGGAATGCGGGGCGGCGGCGCTGGGCATCGTTCTCGCCCACTACGGAAAATACGTGCCGCTCGAGGAGTTGCGCAGGGCCTGCGGCATCTCGCGGGATGGCACGCGGGCGAGCCACATCGCAAAAGCCGCACGCCAGGTGGGGCTAGTGGCCAAGGGCTACAAGAATGAACCTCAGGGTCTGCCTCCATTGCCGCTGCCTTTGATCGTCCACTGGAATTTTAATCACTTCGTGGTGGTGGAGGGTTTCGGAAAGGGCAAGGTATACCTGAACGATCCGGCCACCGGACCCAGGACTGTCGGCGCGGAGGAATTCAATCAAAGCTTCACGGGCGTGACGCTGGTCTTCGAAAAAGATAAGACGTTTACCCCCGCCGGCGCACGCCCGTCGGCCTGGCGCGGGTTGTGGAAACGGTTGCCTGCGAATCTGTCGCCATGGGCGTTCCTGATCGTCAGTTCGCTGGCTTTGATTGTTCCGGGCATGCTTCTGCCGGTATTTTCGAAGGTCTTTATCGATAACGTCCTGGTGGGCGGCCCGAGCACCTGGCTCAACTGGCTTCTGCCGGCAATGGGTGTCACCGCGCTGGTTGCGGCGGTGCTGACCTACCTGCAGGCAAATACGTTAACCCGGCTACAGGCGCACCTGGCGCTGGTTTCCTCAAGCCGTTTCGTGTGGCATGTTCTGCGGCTGCCGGTGGAGTTCTTCGGGCAACGCTTTGCCGGCGATGTCAGCGCGCGGATCGACAGTAACGACAAGGTAGCGGCGCTACTCGCAGGCGGGCTATCTACCAACTTCGTGAACCTGGCGCATCGGATTTTGGGCTTTCTGTTCTGCTCCATGGTCTTCACCCCGATCGTCAGCCTCCTGTTTCTGTTTTTAGCGGCGCCGAGAAAAGTCTGATGCGCTGCGCCGAAGACATACTGCCCGCGCTGCGTTCGGCCGCATCGGGTACCGGGAAATGAACTCGATTCGTGAATGGGCCGCCCATCGATACCGCCGATTGAAAGCCTTCGCACGGAGCGAGGCGCCGTATCTGATCCTGATCGCGTTTCTACTGCTCTTCTTTGTGCTCTTCTTCTTCGGCCGGATCGTGATCGCGATCCAACCCGGCGAACTGGGCGCTCTGGCGGTACCTGGGCGGCGGCACGCAGATCGACACCGTGTACCGCGAAGGCGTTCACGTGATCCTGCCGTTTAACAAGATGTACATCTACAATGTCCGCAAGCAGCAGTTTACCGATACGATTAACGTGCTGACTGTGGATGGTCTCACGGTTGGGGTGCGCTATTCGGTGCGCTATTACCTCGATAAAGACACCCTGCCGTTGCTGCACCAACGCGTGGGACCGGATTACGTCAACGTGGTGGTTCGTCCGGAAATACGGTCGGTGATGCGCATGGTGTTCGGACAATACGACCCGAAGGAGATCTACACCACGCAGAAGGCCCTCCAGGAGCGCGTCAGCACGCTGTCGAAGACCCACCTGGAGGCGCGGTTCGTGGCTCTGGACGATGTGCCGATCGAGACCGTTACACTGCCCGCCCGGATCTCCGAGGCCATCGAAGCCAAACTGGCCCAGCAACAGCTTGCGGAAGAGTACGTCTTTCGGCTGTCGATAGCCACCCAGGAGGCCGCACGCAAGCGCATCGAATCCGCGGGCATCCAGGTTTATAACGACACGATCAACCAGCAATAAGCATGCGAAAGCTGCTCTTTCTGGCGCTGACGGCCGGGCTGCTGGCGTACATCCTGTCGCCGCAATGGCGATCTTTCGATGGGATGGGAGAACGGAGGTTCCGGGCTCTCGGCCGCCGGCCAAAGGAGATTCTGGTGGGGGCTTGCTGGCCCTTTGCGCTGAACCAGGACGGCATGGCCGACGGTCTGCAACTGGCGCTGGAAGAAATCAACGCCGGCGGTTTGGCCGGCGGCATCCCGCTGCGCCTGGTCCTGCGGGACAACGATTTCGATTGGGAAAAGTCGAAGCGCATCGCTATCGAATTCTCGGACACCCCGAACATGAGCGCCGTGCTCGGCTACTACGACAGCAGCATCGCCATCAAGGCATCTATGATGTACGAGTCCAGCCGGCTGCTGCATTTAATCGTCGGCGCCAATAACACAGCCATGACTGCCCACGTACTCAAATACATCTTGCGCACCATCCTGTCCGGCGATAAGATCGCGCGCGCGCTGGCGGCCATGACGGTAGACGGCGGGCACCGCAAGATCGCCGTGATCTGGGAAGAAGGCGGCTACGGGGAAGACTTGGCCTATCAGTATCGCGTCGCGCTGGATGCGTTGGACGCGCATTTGGCCTACCGATGGCTTACGCCCGCGAGCACGCCGACTTCCAGATGCCGGTCAATGAACTGAAGGGGGTCGACGACGACCTGATCTTCTTCGCCGGACTGGAACCGTTGGCGGGAGGCTTCCTGCGGATGGCGCGCCGGGTTGGCGTCAAAACGGAAATCGTCGGGGCCTTCAGCGATACTGCCGAAATGCGCGCCGCAGCCGGCCCGGCGCTGGAGGGCGCAATGTACTTCGACTATTACGACGCGGACTCGCCCAGCCCGGAAAACCAGGCATTTGTCCGCAAGTTCCGGGCCCGGTATGCGCGGAACCCCGATACCTGGGCCGCGCAAGGCTACGACGCGTTGCGCATCCTGGCGAAAGCGGTCGAAGCCACGGGTTCCGCCAACCCCCTCGATCTGTCCTATGCTATCCGGTTCATGGACCCCTGGGAGGGTGCCAACGGCCGCTACAAGTTCGACGAACGGGGCGAACTGGATGACAAGCCGCTATTCCTCAAGGTCTATCGAAACGGCGTGCCGGTGACAATTCACCAAAGCCTTCCGGTTCCAGGACCGCTGGTCCGATGAGCCATCCGGGGCTCGGGAACCGGCAATCCTAGACCTAGGGGGCACCGTGTCCCGCGCGCCCCCGACGCTGGAGGGTTCCGGTGGGTGTTGGTTGGCTACGAACGCGAACAACGCCTGCTATCCTATCCGCAGACTTCGGTTCTCTCGATGACGCGCCTGGCGGTTGCAGGATTGGGCCGCGAAAAGGGCGCGGAGGGTAAGGCTGTTGTTCCCGGTGAGTGGGATCAGGTCGTGTGGCATCGTTATGTTGTCCTCCGGGGAAGTCATGCGACCAACCCGGCGAAATCGCGCGAACACACTATCTGCGTGCCTTTGTGGCGGCCGAGCGACAGCCCGCTCTTGTCGCCTGTGACCAGATAATCGGCCTTGCCCGCCTCCGAAAGGGCCAGAAGAAAATCGTCCGTAGGATCGGGAGAGCGCTTTACGCGCGGCAGCGGATCGATGTCCTCGGCGAGCTTCTTGACTTGGTTGACCAGGCGGCCGGCCTTATATGGTTTGATCAGATCGGCGACTCTCGGCTTGTGCAGCGTGGAGCGCAACTCGTCGACGTGCGTCGCGCAAGTCAGAAGCGTAAATTTTCCGTCGAGCCAGGCGTCAAT
>DATKFU010000006.1:0-2111 GCA_035511215.1 Bryobacteraceae bacterium
AAAGAGACCACGCGCGACATCTGGGGACGCAATCCGCTTCACGGCATAGTGGACGACTTTCGCGCCGGCCTGCGCACATTCCGCAAGCATCCGGCCTTCGCGGCGATCATGATTCTGACGCTGGCGCTGGGCATCGGCGCCGACACCGCGATCTTCAGCCTGATCGACGCCGTAATGCTGCGGTCGCTTCCGGTGACCCACCCCGAACAGCTTGTACAGGTGCGGATGGATGCGGACGATCCGTTCTTTACCAATCCGCTCTGGGAGCAGCTTCGCGATCACCAGGACCTATTCGCGGGCCTGTTTGCATACAGCCAGGCGAGGTTCAATTCGACCGCGGGCGGTGAAGCTCGTTACGCCAACGGCGAGTGGGTAAGCGGCGACTTTTTTTCCACTCTTGGCACGGCCGCTGCCGTTGGCCGGACCTTCACGCCTGCCGACGACCGCCGCGGGTGCGCCCCTGTGGCCGTTCTAGGCTACGACTTCTGGCTGCGGCAGTATGGCGGCGACCCGGAGATTCTGGGCCGCTCGATTTCGCTCGACGGCCATCCGTTCCAAATCCTCGGCGTTGGCCGGGCGGGATTTACAGGCATCGATGTGGGCCGCGCTGTGGACGTTTATGTCCCGATTTGTTCCAGGGCGATTGTGCAGGAACCCGGTTTACCGCTCGACTCGCGCAACACTTGGTGGCTCCGTGTAATCGGCCGGTCCAATCCCGGCATTCCCGCGGCCCAAGTCGCGGCCCGTTTGAGAGCTCTCGCGCGGCCCATCTTGGAAGCCACTATTCCGGCGGGCGACCTGCCGAAAAATCAGCGCGAATACGCCGCCCATTCGCTCGAGACGGTTCCCGCTTCGACGGGGATCTCCAACTTGAGAGGACAGTACCGGGACGCATTGCTCGTTCTGATGGCAGTCGTAGGCCTGCTGCTTCTGATCGCGTGCGTCAACGTGGCTAACCTGCTGCTGGCGCGCGCCACTGCGCGGCAAAGGGAAATCGCCGTACGCATGGCTCTGGGCGCGGGCAGGTGGCGGCTGATGCGGCAGTTTCTCATGGAGAGCGCGCTCTTCGCTGCCGCGGGCGCGGCGCTGGGCGCGTTGTTCGCGCAATGGAGCAGCCGCCTGCTGGTAGGTTTCCTCTCCTCGGCAAGCAACCGCGTGTTCCTCGACCTGGCGATTGACGCCCGCCTGCTGGCATTTACCGCCGGCGTCTCGGCCGTCGCCGTCATGCTCTTCGGATTGGCTCCGGCCTGGCGAGGCACTCGCGTGGACCCGCAGGCCGCCATGAAAGTTAGCGCCCGCGGAATCGCGGAAGGACAATCCGGTTTCAACTTCGGCAAAGCCCTGGTGAGCGCGCAGGTGGCGGTCTCACTGGTCTTGGTGGTTGGCGCCGCGCTGCTGCTGAGCACGTTTTGGAACCTCTCGACGCTCGATGCCGGATTCGATCGCGACCGCGTTCTGATGATCAACACCGATCTGCGCAATGCGCACTATCCGAAAGAGCGCGGGGAATCGAGCCTCGAGGAGATGCGGCAGCAGCTCGCGTCAATTCCCGGCGTGCTCTCCGCCAGCTATTCCTTCGTTACGCCCCTCAACGGCTCCACCATAATCACGCCCATCCAGGTGGAAGGGGCCACGCCGCAAACGTCCCACGATTCGCAGTTGCGGGCCAATTGGGTGAGCCAGGGCTTCTTCGAGACGCTGGGCACGCCACTGCTCGCGGGCCGCGATTTCGACCAGCGCGATATGCTCAGCCGGGCGAAGGTCGCGATAATCAACCAGACTGCCGCGCGTAAGTTCTTCGATTCGGCGAATCCGGTGGGACGCTATTACCGCACGGGCCGTCCGGTGAAGGATCAGCTGGTGAAAATTATAGGCGTGGTAAAAGACGCGAAATACAACAGTCTGCGCCAGGAGCAGCCGGCCATTGCCTATTTACCCGGGGCATTCGGCGGAGCCTCCACCACCTTCGAGCTGCGCACCGCCGGGCCGCCCGCGAACCTCGCTCCGGCGGCGCGGGCGGTCATGGAGAAAGTGAACCCCGCCATCGTGCTCGAGTTCCGCACGCTTGCGGTCCAGGTGGCCGAATCGCTGGCGCGCGAGCGCTTACTGGC
>DATKFU010000007.1:0-2254 GCA_035511215.1 Bryobacteraceae bacterium
CCACATATTGAAAAGGCCTTTCTACCTTGCCCTTGGTTTGCGGACGATGAGGTCGGCAAGCCCATGGTTGAAAGCCGTAATGCGTGGCGAAAGCCAGAAAGCGGGTGTTGTAGATAGGCTGGTCGCCGTCGTAGCTAGTCACTACCACTTTCATGTTGTCGTAAAGACAAGTCGCCGCCAGACCTTCAAAGTATTCGAAGGCGCGAACGTGTTCGCGGAGGGTGGTCGTGAAATCCTGCGACTCTACGAAGCGCAGATACTGACGGCGCGAGTAACACAGCACGTAACTGAACGCATGCACCCGCCGCCGCCCTTCGTCCGAGAAAGGGATGTCGTAAGGCGAATAATCCATTTGAGCCTGAACCCCAGGGCCGGTTTCAAAGCGCTGCACCGGAGCTTTCGGCGGGTGGGGGCGAATGACGCGCAGGTGTTCTTTCACGATGCCGTAGCGGCCCTCAAAGCCCAGCCGCCGCAGCTCTTCGTGCAGGCGGACGGCGGTCAGATCCGGGTAGCGTTCCAGCAACTGCGCGATCCGATCCCGGTAAGGGTCCAGCAGGCGCGAGCGGCGCGGGCGTTCGTTTTCCACTTCTCCGGCCCTGGCGCCTTGATGTTCTTTCAGCACGCGGCTCACGCTCTTGCGATCGATTCCCAACTGCAGCGCGATGGCTCGCTGCGAAGCGCCTGCGTAGCGCAGGCGGACGATCTCGTTGCGCGTAGCTTCCCTCATGCGGCCGTCTTCATCTCGCCCACCAGATCCAAGCTCAGCGCCGCGACCGAGGCGGCGTCGCGCGACAGCTTTTCAAAACGCGGCGCCAGAATCGCGCGATCTTCCGGCGTGAGTCCGGCGCGGCCGTGATGGGCCAGCCACACTTCCATGCGCCCCAATACGTCGAGCAGCAGTCCCACGCGCTTCCAAACCTGATTCCCGGCTTCACTCAGCCGTGGATCGCGGCCAGGTTGAGTGACCCCCTTCGCCTGCGACAACGCCTCGCGTGGATGCGCCAGGATGTACTGTTGCTGGGCGCGGTCGGCGCAACCCAGCCACAGATCGACCACACCCTTCACCTCCGCCCCCGACAGCGCTTCGCGCCGCATCGTGTCGAGCACTTCACCCTGGTTGCCCTGCGGCAACCGCACCAGTTGCCGCGCCGTCGTGGGCGACAACAGCCCTACACGCAACTCATCGCGCGCTTTCGATCCGAGGCGTTCGAGCAACGCCAGGCGCCGGCATACCCAACTCTTGTGCCGCCCCAAAAGCTCCGCCACTTCCACCTGGCTCATGCCGTCCTCGCGCACCAGGGCGTGGATGATCCACGCTTCTTCCAGTTCCCGCGTGCGCCCGCCGGCCCGATTGAGACCGTAGATGGCGGCTTTCACCGTCCGCTCGTCGGCTTCCATCAGCCGCGCCGCGAGAACATCGATCTGCGCCAGACGACTTGCCGCGGCGAGACGCTTGAATCCGTCGATCAGCTCGTAGCGTTCGCCGCGACGGCACACCACCACAGGCGATAACTGCCCGTAACGCTCCAGCGACTTCGCCATGGCCCGTTCGGCTTCCGGCACGTGCAAGCGATAGTGCCCGTAATGCTCGCCGATTTCCTCGGGTTTGAGTTGCAGCAGATTCTCGCTGGCCCAGCGCAACACGCGCGTCGTCCTTTCGCTCGACAGATCGAATGTACGCTGTGCTCTGATTCCGGATCAATACATCCGGCTTATCCGCGCGCCGTGTTGCTCAGGTCTTCCGCTGACGGTGCATTGCGCGGCGCCAGCGCCGCTCGCGTTGCCAGACTCGTTCCATGGCGCGCCGGCACGCCCGCGAACAGAACCGCTGGTGGGGCGAGCGCCGCTGCCGGTCGAATCCCTCGTAGCAGCCAGGGCGGTCGCAAGAGCAGTCGAAAAAAATTATGAGTGATTACCCTCGCAGCTTCCGGAATGGCTTCTTCCGGCGCTGCTGGTGGGCGGGTTCCGACTCGCTGTCGATAACGCCGGCTCTGCCCGCTGCGTCTCTTTTTTCCTACCGCCGTCGCTCGATAGTTCTGTTGCGCCTTCCAGCGCGACCATCGCCGCGCCGCTTGCCGGCATTCGTCACTGCAATAACGCTGTCTTGCCCGCTGCGGGCGAAAATGCCGCTCGCATCCCTTCAGCAGACAGCAACGCGTCCGCGGGCGCCGGCCGGGCGGTTGGCCGGGTTCCCGATCTTCGGGCGGGAGTGTAGAATCCTCGTCAGGGCCCACGGGAGTGTGGCTCCCGGAAG
>DATKFU010000008.1:0-4208 GCA_035511215.1 Bryobacteraceae bacterium
CGTATGAAGACCCAGAGCCGCCGATAGGTTTTCCAATTAGCCACCGGCGACGAGGTTTCGTTTAAGATGGGCACGCTTCGTCCAGATAATAGTCTTACACACTGTCAGCCGATGGCCTGAAGCTCGAATCCATTCAGCCGATACCGGAATGTAGCGTGGCTGCTCAGCCGACGCGCGCACCATTCCAGACCCTGCGCGATGGATTCGGCCTCTGCCTCCCACCACGGCCCGCCGAATCCGGAAGCGTAGTATTCGAGACAGTGGGCTAAATGGCGCCGGAAGCCTGCGATCAGCCGCGCTTCGTAATGCGCCAGCACGGGAACCGGGTCTTCGCCGCGGGCCGCCGCTCCGATCACGGCGGAGGCAAGAATCGCCTCGCGGACTGCGTGCGCGGTTCCGTCCCCGCAGAGGGGATCGAAAGCCAGCGCCGCAGTTCCGCACGCTATCCAGCCGGGTTCGCCCGATGGCGGCGCAGCTAGCAGCGACATGATCCGCGGTGACGCCGCGAACTGCGCCGCTGCTGGTTGGCATTCGGCAATCTGTTCCTGGATCAGCCGGCTCTGGGCAAGCAGGCCGGCGGGGCGCACTCCGACCGAGAGCAGCCAGCCGGAGCCTGGTGCGGTCGCGATCAGAAACAGCCAGCCCTGCTCGATGGATTCAATCCAACAGGTGGCCGGCGCCGCGGTGGTCTTCAGGTTTACTGGCGTGGCGGAGGCCATTCGCGACCCGAATCCGTGAGCTTCCGCCGCCACGGGCAGCGGCTGCGAGGCGAAGATGTTCCAGGCCGGAACCGTGGCGGACGGTGACTCAGGCAGCGGTTGACCCAAACTCTCCAACAGGTGTTCCTCGGAGACCACCACCGCGGCGTGGTCTAATTCGACTGGCTCGGGCTTTGAGCCCCACGCGACTACGCGCTTGCGGATTTGAGGCAGGTCACGAAACAGGCAATCCCGGTCGAAGACTTCGCGGATGAGCGACTGCGCCGGCTCGCTGAGCAAGATCGCCGGCAGCCGCGGACGCTGGGTTCCCTGGAAGGATACCGCAATGCCCGACCGCGAAAGCAGATGCGCACAGCAACGAGCTGCGACGCCATCGCCGCGAATGAGCACGCCTACCACCGGCATCAAGGTTTCCAGTTTAGCAGTGATTACCGGTATTGAATGGGCGCCGCCTCAATCACGGGCGCTTAACCGTTTTGATGCGGTTAAACATCTCGCGTTCACATGAGCGGAAGACGGTCAGGCGGCCGGCGGGCGGCGACAGGCCAGGAGACCTATCGCACATGCTGCGGCCGGCGGATTTGCTAATCCGCCGCAGGTTTGGCAACCTGCCCCACAAAGTGCATCGGAATCTCCGCGTGCGCCACAGATTCTCAAATCGAGTATCGTTGACAGTAGTATGGATCCCAATAACTCAGTCCCGCGCCGCGACATCCTAACCGCCGCTGCCACCGTCTTTACCACCTCCCTCTTCACCGGCAACGTGAAGGGCGCCAACGACCGCATCGCCGTCGGCTTCATCGGCCTCGGCGCCATGGGCTCCGGAAATCTTGGTTACGCCATGAAGGTTCAGGCCGTGCAGCCCGTAGCGTTGTGCGACGTCTACAAACCGCATCTCGAACGCGCCCAGGCGGCTGCGGCCAAGGGCGGCTTCACGCCCAAGCCCGTTAAGGATTTTCGCGATGTCATCGCCGACAAATCCATCGACGCCGTCTGCATCTCCACGCCCGATCACTGGCACGCCTATATGGCGGTGGAAGCTTGCAAAGCCGGCAAGGACGTATGGGTGGAAAAGCCCGCCAGCACCTATATCGAAGAGGGCCGGAAAATGGTGCAAGCCGCCCGCAAATACCAGCGCGTGGTGCAGGCCGGCACCATGCAGCGTTCGGGAGGCTATTTCAAGAAAGCCGCCGAACTGGTGAAAGGCGGCTCCCTTGGCGACGTTACGTTCTGCCATGCGTTTCAGAGCGCATCCACCGCCCGCGAAGGCTATGGCAACCCGCCCGACAGCAATCCGCCCGGCGATCTCGATTGGGATATGTGGCTCGGGCCCGCGCCCAAAGTGCCGTTCAATTTGAATCGTTGGGGCGTCAAGACCGCAACCTTTCCCACCTTCCGCTACTTCTGGGACTATGCCGGCGGCGCCATGACCGATTGGGGCGTCCATCTGATCGACCCGCTGCACCAGTGCTTCGGCGAAACCATGCCTGCCGCCGTGGCTGCACTCGGCGACAAGTTTTACGTGCGCGATAACTGCGATGCGCCGGACACCATGCAGGCCACTTTCCATTACCCGAAGTTTCTCACCACTTACGAGAGCCGCACCTGCAACCCGCTGCCGCTGTTTGGACGCGATCAAGGCACGGGCACTACCATCCATGGCACGGAAGGCACCATTTTCGTGAATCGCAGCGGCTGCTGGGTGATTCCCAACGCGAAATCCAAGCTGGAAGCCGCGGCCTGGGAGAAGAGTTCGGAAATGGCGCAGATGAACGTTCCGCATTGGCAGAACTTCGTCGAGTGCATCAAATCGCGCGAGAAGCCCACCAGCGATATCGAAACCTGCGTCCGATCCTCCGCCGTGTGCCTGCTGGGCAACCTCGCCATGCGCCGCAAGACGCGGCTCGATTGGGACGAGACGAATTGGACCGTGCAACAGGAAGCTGTCAAGCCGTTCCTGAAAGCCCGCTATCGCAGCCCTTGGAAATTGGAAGTCTAAACGGACTCAGGTCATGCGAAAAATCCTGCTTCCGTCGATCTTGTCGTTGGCTTGCTGGTGCGCCGGCTTCGCGGCCGACCGGAAACTCTCGGCGGTGATTGTCGATGGCGTCAACAATCACGATTGGGCCGCGGGAACTCGCGCCATCCAGGCAATTCTCGAAGGCACGGGGAGATTCACGGTGGACGTCTCCACTTACCCGAACCTGCCGGATTTTTCGCACTACGACGTGGTGATCAACAATTTCAACGGCGGACACCTGGCGACTGGAATCCAGTGGCCGGCCGATGCCGAGCGCGCCCTGGAAGCCTATATTCGCGGCGGCGGAATGGTGGTTTTCCACGCGGCTAACAATGCCTTCCTGTTGTGGCCGGAGTATAACCGGATGATCGGCCTGGGCTGGCGCGACAAGACCTTCGGACCAGGCATCGCGATCGGCCCCGACGGTCATCCGATCGCCATTCCCAAAGGCGAAGGCTTGGCGCCCGGGCATGGCCCGCGTCACGATTTCGACGTCTTCGTGCTCGATAGGGATAACCCCATCACGCGCGGTCTGCCCGCATACTGGCATCACCCTTCGGAACAGCTCACGCACGGGCAGCATGGTCCCGCGGAGGGGTTGACCATTCTGACTTACGCGTTCTCGGAAGTCAGCCGCCAGGGCGAGCCGATGGATTGGATTCGCAACTACGGAAAGGGCCGGGTCTATACCACCATGCTCGGCCACACCTGGAAAGACGAGGCGAACCCTAACCTGGACGACGTGAATTTCCAGGCGCTATTGGCGCGCGGCACGGAATGGGCCGCCAGCGGCAAAGTGACATTACCGCCGGATCTGGGTTGGAAACCGCTGTTCAATGCAAAGAATCTGGACGGCTGGGAAATTCGCGGCCCCGGTGTGTGGACCGTGATGCCGGATGGCGTGCTGATGGGGCAGCATGCCCACCCCGAGCCGACCGCGCCCTTCCCTACCCCGGGGCCCATCGACCAGGCACATTTCCGCGACGATCCACAAGCGTGGCTTTACACCAAGGCTGAGTTTGGCGAATTCGATCTGCATCTGGAATATTGGACTCCGCCCGGCGACAACAGCGGCGTATCGATCCGCGACCGCTCGCGCGCGCATGTCGGCTACGAAATCCGGATCGTCGATGACGACAAGGGGAAATTCGGCTCGGGAAGCGTCGATGCCTTCGTCGGTGCCAAGACCGGCATCCAGCGCCGCGGTGAATGGAACAGCATGGAAATCGAATCGCGCAACGATACGATCCGGGTTCGCTTGAACGGCCAAGTCGTCGCCGAGTATCGGGCCGACCCGACGCGGTCCAAAACAGGCCCGATCGGCTTACAACTTCATGACCAATTCACCCTCGCCCTCTTCCGTAACATTCGCATCCGGCCTCGGTAAGGAAGCGCAGAAATGGTGTGTTCAATTCAGCCGAGTAATTGCATCTGCCGCTGACTCTCGCTCGGCCGCAAGGCGATTCCCC
>DATKFU010000009.1:0-18528 GCA_035511215.1 Bryobacteraceae bacterium
GGGGGGAGAAGGGGGAGAATAACTTCCCCCATGGTGTTACGCTTGCTACCCTGAGTTACGTCTTACGTCTGTCATGCATCACCCGGAGATCCCACTTGCGTTTTGAGACGACCGTCCAACGCCCCGTCCAGGCTTCCGGTGTCGGCCTGCATAGCGGTGTCGCAGTTTCCATCCGAATCCTACCAGCGCCAGTCTCCACAGGCATCGTCTTCCTGCGTACCGACCTGGACAATTTCCCCATCGCCGCAAGCTGGCGGCACGTGGCGCGCGTCAGTTACGCCACCAGCCTGATGCGCCAGGGCGTACTCATCTCCACCACCGAACACCTGCTCAGCGTGTTCTACAGCATGGGGATCGACAACGCCTTCGTCGAGATCGACAACCTGGAGGTGCCCATCCTGGATGGCAGCGGCCAGCCCTTCGTGGAGTTGATCCGCGAAGCCGGCATCCGCCAGTACCGGCGCAAGCGGAAGTATCTGCGCATCCGCCGCCCCATATCCGTGGAGGAGCGCGGCAAGCGCATTTCGATACTGCCGGCGGAGAGCTTCTGTCTCACCTGCGAAACCGACTACGGCCATCCGCTTGCCGGACGCCAGTCGCTCGAAATGGAAGTCACGCCGGAGCGCTACGCCGCCGAGATCGCGCCCGCACGCACGTTCGGCTTCGAGCATGAGCTCGACCAGGTGCGCAACATGGGCCTGATCCGCGGCGCGTCGCTTGACAACGCCGTCTGCTTCACGCGCGACAGCGTCATGAATCCGGATGGGCTGCGCTTCACCGATGAATGCTGCCGGCACAAAGCGCTGGACCTGATCGGCGACCTGGCGTTGCTGGGCAAGCCGCTGTTGGGGCACGTGATCGCCGAGAGGGCGGGACACGCCATGCACACCGCGCTGGTCGCGCGCATCATGTCCGACGCCTCGCTCTACGAGATTCTCACGTTCGACCAGTTGGCGACCAAGGTCGCGCAAGCGCTGGTATCGTCGTAGGTCTTAGATTTATAGCTTGCGCAACGATTCCGTATAGGGTGCGCGCGCAACTCCCCGTTCGGTGATAATAGCCGTCACATAGCGGTTGGGCGTGACGTCGAACGCCGGGTTCTCGACCGGCGTGCCGGCCGGCGCGACGGCGTGGCCAAACAGGTGCGTCACCTCCGCGTCGGGCCGGCGCTCGATGGGAATCTCATCGCCCGAGGCCAGCGTCAGGTCCAACGTTGAGATAGGCGCGGCCACGAAAAACGGCACGCCATTTTCCTTCGCCAGCACCGCCACCGAGTAAGTGCCAATCTTGTTGGCCACGTCGCCATTGGCGGCGATGCGGTCGGCGCCCACCACCACGCAGCCGATGCGCCCGGATTTCAGGAAATGCCCGGCCATGTTGTCCGTGATCAGAGTGGCGGGTATGTGGTCCTGCTGCAGTTCCCAGACGGTCAGGCGCGCGCCCTGCAGAAAAGGGCGCGTCTCATCGGCGAAGACATCCACCTTCTTGCCGGCTTCCACGGCCGCGCGGATCACGCCCAGCGCCGTGCCATAGCCCGCGGTTGCCAGCGCGCCGGCGTTGCAATGCGTGAGCACCGTCTTATTGTCGGGCACCAGTTCCGCGCCGTGCCGCCCGATGGCTCGGTTGATGGCGATATCCTCCACGCGGATCTGTTGCGCTTCGGAAGCCAGGCGCTCGCGGATCTCGGCCAGCGGCCGGCCATGTAGCGATTGATAGAGCTTGCGCATGCGGTCCAGCGCCCAGAACAGGTTGACCGCGGTCGGGCGGGTGCGCGCCAGCGTATCGCAGATCTGCTCCACTTGCGCATCCAGATTGGCCCCGTCCGTGTGGGCCACGCCCAGCGCCACCCCCATAGCGGCCGCTACACCGATAGCCGGCGCGCCGCGAATCACCATGTTGCGGATGGCCGCGGCCACGTCTTCATAGGTGCGGCAGGTGACATACTCTTCGTGCAACGGCAGGCGCGTCTGGTCGATCATCACCACCCCCGCGGGGGTCCATTCGATGGTTTCCACCATGCTCCACCATCTTACACGATGGGCTTGAAATAACAGACGCGCAGCTTCGGGAATCGGCGCCCAATCCCGCCCTCACCTTATAATGGGCTACATGCGCACTTTTTCAGCGTTGGCCGCCTATATCCTGTTAGTGTCGTCGTCCTGCGTTTCGTCCATTGCACAGACCGGGCCGCCTCCTATACCGCCCATTCAGTCGGTAACCCCCATGGGAACGGTCACGCAGAGCCCGCTCATCCAGGGGAGGGACGGCACGTTTAGCGCTTTGCTCAACGGCAAATCCGTCTGGTTGTTCGACGACACCACCATGACCAAGGACAATGCCACGGGCAACAACTTCATCGACAACACGATGTCCTGGGCTACTAACCTGGACGCATCCCAAGGCATTACGCTCAACGGCAATTATCTCGATTCTACTGGCGTCCCCACGGAGTTCATGCCCTATCTGCCTTGGGAAGCCGAATACAACGCCGCGCACAGCTCGAAGAATTGCACCGCGAGCCCGTGCGGCGCGGAGTTTGCCATGTGGCCCGGCCCGCTGGTGCCCGATCCGGCGCGAAATCGCGCCTTGATCATATACAACGAGATCTGGCGCGTCACGGGCCAGTCCTCCTGGACGGAGGTCGGCGTGGGCATTGCCGTTCTGCAGAATGGCAAAGTCACGCGGCCGGTGGTGAACCCAGGCACGCGATACTCCACGCTAATTTGGACCGGCAGCCAGACCGGTTACGCCGGAGGCTGGGTGACGGTCGGCGACACGCTTTACGCCTATGGCTGCACCGCCGGTTTCCTGGTGCAAAACTGCGCGGTCGGACAGGTAGCGCTGGAGAATGCTATCGTCCCCGCGGATTGGACTTACTACACCGCTTCCGGCACCTGGAGTTCGAATCCGGCCGACGCGGTAACTATCTTCCAGGGCGGCGCCGCGGGTAACTCGGTCTTTTACGATGACTACCTTGGTGTGTATGTGGCCATCTATAGCGGCGTATACAGTGACAATGTCTACTATCGCGTGTCTTACACACCCTGGGGACCGTGGTCGGACCAGACTCAGATTTTAACGGGCCTCCCGGGCTACCAGGGCAATGCCGATTATGCCACGCTGGCGCATCCGGAATTCGCGCAAAACAACGGGCAAACCCAATATATCACCTACGTCCAGGACACCGGTTTCCTGCAGCAGGTGCTACAACTCGTGCAGGTTACTTTTGGGCCGACGGCTTCACTCGACAGCGCCGGCACCTCGGCTACTCGGCGTACTTCTGGGCAATAGGAAAGCGGCGGCCAATGCCGAATGCTTTGGAAGTGACTTTCAGGCCCGGCGCGGCCTGCTGCCGTTTGTATTCGTTGCGGTCTACCTTGTTCACGATGTCCACCACGGTTTCGAGCGGCAGGCCAAGATCCTGCGCAATCTGCCGCGGAGCCTGATAGTCTTCCACATAGCCGCGCAGAACCTGGTCCAGAATTTCGTAGGGTGGGAGTGAATCGCTATCTTTTTGATTGGGGCGCAACTCGGCCGAGGGAGGTTTTTCAAACACGCTCTCCGGAATTGCGCCGGTATGCCGCCTGTTGGCCACGCGGGAGAGTTCGTATACCAGCGTCTTAGGCACATCGCTGATCACGGCGAGGCCGCCGCACATGTCGCCGTACAACGTGCAGTAGCCCACCGCCAGTTCGCTCTTGTTTCCGGTGGTGAGCACCAGCGCGCCCCACTTGTTGGAGAGCGCCATCAGGGTGACGCCGCGCAGGCGGGCCTGCAGGTTCTCCTCGGTGACATCGCGCCGCGCGGCGGCGAATATTGGATCGAGCACGCGCAGGAATTCGTCGTAGACGGGCGATATGGGCGCCATCTCGAAGCGGATGCCCAGGTTCTGCGCGAGCGCGCGCGCATCGCCCACGCTGCCTTCCGATGAAAATGGTCCGGGCATGCCTACTCCGGTGACGTTCTGCGGACCCAGCGCATCCACGGCGATGGCCGCCGTAAGCGAGGAATCAATGCCACCGCTCAGTCCAATGAGCACGCGCTCGAAGCCGCACTTGCGGATGTAGTCGCGCGTGCCCAGAACCAGCGCTTCGTATACCGCTTCGCATTCTTCGGCCAGGTTATCGTGCTGATCGCCCCCACCGGATTCGGAATCGAACAGCACCATGTCTTCGGCGAAAGAGGCGGCGGATGCGGCCACGCGGCCAGTGGCATCCATGGCGAAGCTGGCGCCATCGAACACCAGTTGATCGTTGCCGCCCACCTGATTCACATACACCAGCGGAATGCCGTGGCGCAGCGCGGTGGCTGCGAAGATCTCGCGTCGCTGCGCGCGCTTCCCCATGTGATAGGGCGAAGCGTTGATGCTGATCAGCAGTTTGGCGCCGGAATGCGCCAGTTCCTGCACCGGATCGCGGCGATAGAGCGGGCGCTCCCAAAACTGTTTGTCGTTCCAGGCGTCCTCGCAGATGGTGAGCGCGATTCTGCGGCTGTCCAAAAGTAGAATCGACTGGGACTCGGCCGGAACGAAGTAGCGCGCTTCGTCGAACACATCGTAGGTGGGCAGCAACATCTTCGTTTGCCGGAATACGACGTGGCCGCCCGCCAGCACGGCGGCGCTGTTCGTGGCGCGCTTACCGGTGGACGATCGGGACGGGCCTACATATCCGGCGATCAGGGCGAGCGGCAGCGCAGCGGTCTCGGCCGCCAGGCGCTCCAACTGCTGTCCGGAGCGTTCCACGAAGGTAGGCTTCTCGACGAGGTCGCGCGGCGGATAGCCGGTGACGGAGAGTTCCGGGAAGACTACTATATCCGCCCCGGCCGAGGCGGCATCGCGCGCGGCGCGGATCATGCGGTCCACATTGCCGGAAAGGTCGCCGACAGTCGTGTCGATCTGCCCCAGCGCGATTTTCATCGTCTGACCTCATTATCGCCAATCCGCCGCATGCGGAAACGGGCGGGGGTCAGATCCCGTAGCGGACTACGGTCGGCACTTGATTGGTATTGACCGCCTTGATGCCGGTCACCTGCTCCAGCGCAGCGAGAAAGTCGCGATATTCTCCGCGGCTCAACTTCAAGAGAGCTTGCGCGCGTGCGGTATTTCCGCTAGCGCCGCTCCAGGCGACTCCGACGTAGTGATCGGAACTCTCTCCCAGGTGCATCAACGGAACCACGTCGAGAGCCCACGCGCCCAACCGGCGCCGCACTTCTGTGCCGCACGATATCCCGGTGATACTCTTGACCGGGACGGCGATGCGTTGATCGCCCTGCATGAAGATTATTTCATCCTTGGCGAGCGTAGCGCGCACCTTGTGGTGGTCCAGCGGCAGGCTTCCGCCGGCGTATTTTGCCGGGTAGTCCGCGGCGGCTTTCTTCGCCAGGGCGGCGGGGGGCACCAAAGTGATTGACAGAAAAAGGAATGCGGGCAAGGTTTTCATAGTATGTCTGATTAACGATCTGCTTATCTGCTTTGATGCTTCGAGGCCGCTCGAAGTTACAGATGCAACAGATCTTCCAGGCCGTCGCACGCTTGGCACACCTGCTGCGAAAACAGCACACGCGCGCTACCATAATGAGTAAATGGCTGCGGCGGTTTTATTGGTTCTCATACTCTGGTGCGGCATGCAGCCCATCTTCGCCTTCGGACAGACCAAGGCTGGTGAACCGGTCAGGGCGACTGTCTGCGAAATCGCCAGGCATCCCGATGCCTTCGACGGAAAAGTGGTGCAGGTGCGGGCGCTAGTGGATACGGGCGTGCAAGACTTGCCGTCGGGCTCGGCCGACGAAAGCTGCAGCGCCGAACTGAAATTCTACGCGCCCGACGACGCGCAATTTCTTCGGCTCCTGAAAAGTAAGGGATACCGGAAACTGGTCAAGGACGTAAAGAAGAATCCCGTGGTCGAAGCGACCGTTACCGGATTGTTCAAGCGATTCGGGACTGACGATAAGCCGGACAACCGGCTGGCGTTGGAGTCGGTCGACGACGTGCTTGTTCACCCCCAGCCGCGCGTCAAGGGTCAGAAGCGGTAATTCACTTCCACAAAGCTCAGCGTGCCATTGCTGTCTCCGGGGAAGATATGTCCCACGACGGCGCCACCGCGCGCGTAGCCGAAATACAGGCCAAGCGAGAGAGCCCGCGTGCATTGGTAATCCGCGCTGATGTCATACAGTGTAGCCAGGCCGGTAGCGCCGTTGGATGGGCGGCCGTTGAAACCGAAGGTCCACGGTTGAAATGCGCCGCCGCCGGAATACCAGAGATCGTTCTTGTTGGCCAGCCACAGGCCGTGCACGTCGGAGCGAAAAGTGAGCGCCTTGGTGGGGCGCAGCATCAGCTCTGAAAACAAATCGCGGTTGTTCATCTCGTTGAAGAACGGAAAACGGGCGTACACGCGAGGTGTGGGCAGGATGGCGAAGAAGGTGCCGTGAATATTGTCGTTGGGATTGTTGTCGCCGGTCGAGTAGAAGTAGCCGCCGCGCAGCCACGGCCGCAGGATTTTGGCAATCTTAGGCTGGAAGCCAACCTCGGTGGCGCCGGCCCCTGACCGTTGCGTGAGCGAACCCCAACGTCCGGTCTGCAGCGCGCCCCAACCCAGCAGATCGAATGTGCCGGCGGACGTAGGAATCGCCTGGATGTAGTGGCCGCCAAAGGTGCCAATGTCGATTCCTCCAAAATCCTTGGCGCGGACCGCCGCGGAGCGGTTGTCCGTCTTGACCACGTCGCGGTCGTCGTTGTAGTAGATGCCGAACACGCGCCACTCAGCTTGGCTGGGGCCGAAAGTAGCTTGCTTGGTGAGCGCCGCATAAGTCACCGGGGTGGTCACCCATCCCCAGCCATCCACCTGAAAGACGCCGCGGTCCGGCACGGCGCTAAGAGCTGTAAAGTTCCAGGAGCCGTTCGCATAGTTATACTGAGCGCCATCGAAGCTGCGTTGCACGTCGGAGAAACCGAAAGTGCCGATCAGCCGCTGGGAGATGCCATCCCGCTTGACGATAGCCAGCGTTTCATCCGTGGGCGTGACTTCGCCGCCGTCGGTGAATTCGAAACGGCCGAGCCGTACGTTCGAGTGGACGCCCTTCAGATGCAGGTAGGCCTGCTTGACGAATATACTGGCGGCGTTTTGATCGTTCTTATTCGCGGCGTAGTAGCTTGCGCCCAAGCCGAGTTGCCCCAGCGGCGCGGGCTGAACCGCATGATCCGGTATCCCCAGCAAAATTGGGGCGGCCAGTTCAATGCCCCAGTCATACCCTGGTTTGTTCTGGCTCAACATGAGACGCAACAGCGAGCCGGAGTATCCGTAGTGGTTTTCGCCTTTCGCGTCAAAGAAATCCCAATCTTCGTAACGCTCGTGAATCGATCCCGAGACTGTGACTGAGCCGATGTGCAGCGGATCGGCGCCGTCGGTTTGCGCCGGCAAATTGGCACAGACGGCAACAAGTCCTACAACGCAGACAAAGGCGCGCATCGCTAGCTCACTCCCTCCAACGCAATAGTGCGAGTGTAGCGGCGCGTCGCGCAGCGCGTCAATAATGTTGATCCATTAGACGCACCCAAGCCGAGCCGCTTATCCGACCCTAATAGGTAGCTATTAATCCAAATATGCTATAGGGCGTTTGTACCGCCCGGTGGTATGCTACTTTCCATCGCAGGGGTGGATCAAATGAGGGTTGGGAAGCTTGGCCGATGCGCAGGCATCCTGCTGGTGCTGCTGCTGGTCAACACAGCATATATCGCGGCGTTCGCTTCGCCCACCATTTTCTACATGGGCAACGTAGTGCTGCACCTGGCGCTCGGAGTAACGCTGGCGATCATGCTGCTGTGGTTCATCCGGCGCATGCCTGTGCCGGGCAGTTTGTTTCTTGTCGCCGCGCTGGCGGGCGTGTACCTGGCAGTCCGCGGTAACACCACGCCGCACCGCTGGGTGCTGCAGGCCCACATCGCGGTGGCCGCGTTGGCTCTGCTGGCTCTGGTTCCATACGTCATACGCCACACGGGCGCGGGCTTCCGAAAAGCCTATATGGCCTGCCTGGCGCTGCTGGTGGTCTTCCCAGCCGCGGCCACGCTTTACCGAAGATCTCATCCGGACCCCGATGATCGAATCCGGAACCCCACGATCGTGCCAGTCTCCATGAACGAGGAAGGAGGCGGTCCGGGCTCGCCGTTCTTTCCGTCATCGGCCAAGACCAACGTAGGCGGCATTATTCCCTCGAACTTCTTTATGGACTCGGAGGCGTGCGGACGCTGTCACAAGGATATCTACCAGCAGTGGAAAAGCTCGATGCACCACTTCGCGTCGTTCAACAACCAGTTCTATCGAAAGTCCATCGAATATATGCAAAGCGTAGTCGGCACGCAGCCGAGTAAATGGTGCGCGGGCTGCCACGATCACGCAGTCTTTTTCAATGGCCGCTTCGACCGGCCTATTAAGGAGCAAATCGACACTCCCGAAGCGCAGGCCGGACTGTCGTGCACTTCCTGCCACGCCATTACGCACGTGAGCAGCTCCATGGGCAATGCCGGTTTCACAGTGCAGTATCCGCCGCTGCACGAGTTACTGAGCAGTAAGAACAAGCTGATCCAGGACGCCGACTACTTCATGACGTTCCTCAATCCCGAACCGCACCGGCGCACCTTCATGAAGCCGTTCATGCGCCAGGACGTACCCGAGTTCTGTTCGGCCTGTCACAAGGTGCACCTGGACGCGCCGGTCAACCAATATCGCTGGTTCCGCGGCTTCAACGATTACGACAACTGGCAGGCCAGCGGCGTTTCGGGGCAAGGGGCGCGGTCGTTTTACTATCCGAGAAAGAGCCAGAACTGCGCGGATTGCCATATGCCGATGGTGGCTTCGAACGATCCGGGCAATATCGGCGGGCAGGTCCATTCGCACCGTTTCCCAGGCGCCAACACCGCCGTACCTTACGCCAACCAGGACCAGACACAACTCCAGGCCACCGAGAAGTTTCTGACGTCGGGCTTTATCTCGGTGGATATCTTCGCCGTATCGCCGGTCAACGACCACGGCACGGCGATGGTTCGGCGCATAGGCGAGGGCCCGCATGCCATGACCGGCTTCGCCGTGGGCGAGGAAGCGGAACAGAGCGGCAACGCGATGATACGCGACGTCGGACAACTGGCCGCCCCGATCGATCATTCGGGAATCCACCTTGAGCCGGGTTCCACCGCGCGCGTGGATGTGGTGGTGCGTACGCGCAAAATCGGCCACTTCTTCCCCGGCGGCACGGTGGATGCTTTCGATGTCTGGCTGGAGCTGCAAGGCAAAGACGCCGGCGGCCGCGTGATCTTCTGGAGCGGCCAAGTGTCAGACGGGGGCAAGGGTCCGGTGGAGCCCGGCGCGCATTTTTATCGCGCCTTCCAGATCGACGGCGAGGGCAACATGATCGACAAGCGCAACGCGTGGCAGGCGCGCAGCGTTCTGTATGTTCGCCTGATTCCGCCGGGCGCCGCCGACGTGGCGCACTACCGCGTGAAGGTGCCCAAAGACGCCAAAGGCCCACTGCAATTCACGGCCAAGCTGAATTACCGCAAGTTCTCGCACTACTATACGCAGTTTGCCTACGCGGGCCGGCCCAAGCCGAACCAGGACCCCAAGCTGTTGTCGGCCAGCTTCAACAGCATGGCATACAGCTTCGATCCGCACGACATTCCGCAAGACGTTTCGGGCAATATCAAGGGGCGCATTCCGGATCTGCCCGTTACCACAGTGGCGTCCGCCAAGGCGAGCGTGCCGCTGGGTCCGTCCGCCTGGACGCCGGTGGTGCGCAAAGAGGATCGCGAGCGCTGGAACGATTGGGGCATCGGCTTGCTGCTCCAAGGCGACTTGAAGGGCGCCGAATACGCGTTCGAGAAAGTTACCGAAGCCGAGCCGGGCTACGCCGATGGCTGGCTGAACGTGGCGCGCGCACTCATTCAGGAGGGCGAGACGGAGGCCGCCAAGCCGTATGTCGAGCAGGCTCTCAAGATCGACCCCAAGCTGGGCCGCATCTACTTCTTCAAAGCCATGATTCAGAAGGCCGACGGGAAATATGACGAAGCGCTGAAATCGCTAGACACCACGCTGGGAATGTATCCGCGCGACCGCGTCGCGCTGAACCAAGCGGCGCGTATTCTATTTCTGCAACGCAAATATGCCGAAGCAGTCAAGTATCTCGACCGCGTCTGCGATGTGGACCCGGAGGATCTGCAAATGCACTATACCCGCATGCTGTGTCTCCGCGGCTTGGGCGACGCATCGGGCGCAGGGCGCGAACAGGCGCTCTTCCAACGCTTCAAGGCGGAGGAGTCCGCGCAGGCGATCACCGCCAAGCCGCGCCTGCTCAGCCCGGAGAATAACAACGAGCGTCAGCAAATTCACGATCACGAGAGCGTGCCACTGCCCAAACCGGCCCTGGCCGCCGCGGGAGGCGGCCAATGAAACAATGCCTCGCAGCGCTGGCCTTGGTTGGCTGGGTCGCCGCGCTAGCCGGCTCGGGCATCGTCGCTCCGCCGCCCATCACATTCACCGACGTGACCGCCCAAGCCGGGATCAAATTCGTGCACAACAGCGGCAGCGCGGGCCGGAAATTCCTGCCGGAGACAATGGGCTCGGGCGTGGCATGGTTCGATGCCGATGGCGACGGTTGGGCAGATATCCTGCTCATCAACAGCCGGGACTGGACGCCGCGCGGCCGCAAGTCCCTGCCGGCGCTCTACCGCAATAACCACGACGGCACCTTCACCGACATCACCGCGGGCAGCGGATTGGACGTGGAGATGTACGGCATCGGCGTGGCCATCGGCGATTATGATAACGACGGCCGCGACGACGTCTACATCACCGCCCTGGAAGGCGACCGTTTGTTCCACAACGAAGGCCATGGCAAGTTCCGGGACGTGACTAAAGCGGCCGGGATCGATAACGCCAGCTTCGGCGCCAGCGCGGCCTGGCTGGATTACGATCGCGACGGGAAGCTGGATCTGTTCGTCGCCAATTATGTGCAGTGGACAGCGAAGGGCGACTTGTGGTGTTCGCTCGACGGAGCGACTAAGTCGTACTGCACGCCGGAGTCTTACAAAGGCACTTCGTCGAAGCTGTATCACAACTTAGGCAATGGCAAGTTCGAAGACGTCAGCCAGAAAGCCGGCGTGGCCGATCCGAACAGTAAGTCGCTGGGCATCGCCGTGCTGGACTATAACGGCGACGGCTGGCCCGACCTGTTCGTATCGAACGATACCCAGCCAAACAAACTCTACCGCAACAATCGCAATGGCACGTTCACCGAAGAAGGCATGGCGGCGGGCGTGGCCTTTGGCGAGGATGGTGTCGCGCGCGGAGCGATGGGCGTGGATGCCGCCGATTACGACCGTTCAGGAAGGCCAGCCCTGCTGGTCGGTAACTTCTCCAACCAGATGCTGGGCCTGTATCACAACGAGGGCACCGGGCTGTTCGTGGACGAGGCGCCTTCTTCGGCGGTGGGCCGAGCCAGCCTGCTGACCCTGACATTCGGCGCCTTCTTCTTCGATTACGATCTGGATGGCTACCCGGATATTTTCGCGGCCAATGGCCACATCGAAGAACAGATCGGCCGCGTGCAGCCCAAGGTTCAATACAAGGAGCCGCCGCTGCTATTCCACAATCTTGGCGGCGGGGCGGGCAAGGCACAATTCGAGAACGTGACGGCGCGGATGGGCGCGGCCTTCAACCGGCCGATCGTGGCGCGGGGCGCGGCGTATGCCGACTATGACCACGACGGCGATCTGGATATTCTGGTTACCACCAACAACGGTCCCGCTTACTTGTTCCGCAACGACGGCGGCAACCGCAATAACTGGATTTGCATACGGCTGGTGGGGCGCAAGTCGAATCGCGATGGCATCGGCGCAGTAGTGCGGATTTCGAGCAAGTCGGGCAGGCAATGGAACACGGTGCACAGCGGATCGAGTTACTGCTCCCAAAGCGATTTGCCGTTGACATTCGGGCTGGGCGGCGACACCGAGGTGCAGGCGATCGAGATTGAGTGGCCCAGCGGAGAAAAGCAGAAGCTGGCGGGGTCGGCGGCTAATCAGTTCGTGACCGTCGATGAGACGGCGGGGATTGTGGCGAAGGGCCGGCCGGGCAGGAATTAACCGATAGCGAGTCACTGCCCCGGGGCCCGGCGCGGCTTCGAGTACCGTGGCGCCGGGCGTGAATTGACTGCCGATTCGCTGACGCGAGCGTCGTGAATTCACCGAACCTGCCTGGGTTACGCCTGGCGCTGAGCCGCGTCGGCAGCTGTCGCCAGGTTCAACAGTAGTTGCGTGAACTGCGGCGATTGGCCGATAAACAGCCCTTCGCCGATGAGGAAGTTGGCGGCTCCGATTGCATCGACCTGGCCTTGAGAGGTAGGACGGATCACTGCGCAATGAGGCAGATTGGGACTGATGAACTCGCACGCGACCGGGAAGATCAGGTTGGTCTGCAGCAGCGGATTGACCGTCACATCGAAGTTCGGGAAGGTCAGCCCGTTTGTCGGGTCCGTTAAGGGCGCGACGGGCGGCTGCACTGAGTTGCCTGAAAAATCGACCCATTCGAGGAAGTGGGCGATCTCATCGCCACCGATGCTGAGCAGGATTTTCAAGACTTCGACGCTGGATACTTTCTGCGCGAGCGTAGGATACAGGCTGGACCCCCCTTGCTCAATCGACCCAAAGTGAAACGCCGCGGTATTGGCAATCGCCTGGATGTGACTGACGTTGGTATAGTCGTCGTTGGTTTTGGGAATCGCCGTAAACTGCCCGGCGGCCAACTGCGGCAGGGCTTGCGCGAACGAAGCGCCCAAATCGGGATTGGTGGTGCTGCGATAACGTGTGTACCAACTGGTGTCCACACTAAGCTGCATCAGGTTAGTCAGCCGGCCGATTTGCTGGGCGGGGGCTGCCTGGCTGCTCGGCAGAGTGCGGAACGCGTCCAGGTCCACAGGCTCCTGGCCTTTAGCAATCAAATAGGCGTTCAGAAATGCCGCGTGACTCTGCTCGTCCGCGGTGTTGCTGGAGATGTATTGCGGGCCATCGGGATCGAGGTTCATGAAGGCCGCCTGATAGCTGTTCATCGGTGTGAACGGGGCGGTCTCCACGGGGAGTTGGCCAGGGGTCAGGCCGCCAAGCTCGGCATACTGCTGCCACAGGTCGGCTTCGATCAGCTCTGCCGCCGCCAGGAATTTGAGAATGGCTGCGTCGCCGTCCGAAAGCGGAGGGCCAACCAGAGTGGGTGCGTTGGCGGCCAATAGCCGCGAGCCCAGGGCCGCTGCGCCGCCGGCCGCAAGTCCCATTTTCAAAAATGAACGCCGGTTCGCTGGCGGCTTCACATTAGTTAGATCCTTCACGAATGTCTCCTTAATTAGTTGGTTTGTAACATAGAGTCAGAGTTGGGAGTTACGAGTTACTCCCAGACCATCCATAACGATTACCACCTTATCACGCATGTTCGCTTAAGTCCCCATTCGCAAGCGCCATTTTACACATCGGATCGCCCTAATTTACAGGCACTACGAATGGAGTTAGTTGTTAACGCGATTGACCGGGTCCGGCGGTACAATAAAACGGATGCCATTGAACACGATGGGCAAAGCGGTGTGTCTGCTCAGCGGCGGGCTGGACTCCTCCACCTGCCTGGCGCTGGCGCGGCGGGAAGGTTACGAGTGCTACGCGCTGTCGTTCGACTACGGGCAGCGGCACCGCGTGGAGTTGGAGGCTGCTGCGCGCGTTGCGCAGGCATTGCGCGCGGCGCGGCATGTGGTGGCGCGCGTCGACCTGCGGCAGATCGGACACTCCGCGCTGACCGATGACCTGGCCGTGCCCAAAGGACGGTCGGCGCAAGATATGTCGCATGGTATTCCAGTGACTTATGTGCCCGCGCGCAACACAATTTTTCTTTCGTTCGCGCTGGCATGGGCCGAGGTGCTGGAAGCGCCGCACATTTTCATCGGCGTAAATGCGCTGGATTACTCCGGTTATCCGGATTGCCGTCCGGAATACATCGACGCTTTCGAGCGCATGGCCAACCTGGCGACCAAGGCCGGCGTAGAAGGCCGTCTGCGCGTCCGGATTCATACTCCGCTGATCCTGCTTTCAAAGGCCGGGATCGTGAAGCTGGGGCGCGAACTGGGCGTGGATTTCAGCTTGACGCACAGTTGTTACGATCCGGGCGCGGACGGGCGGCCATGCGGGCAGTGCGACTCCTGCCTGCTGCGCCGCAAGGGATTCGAAGAGGCGGGCATTGCGGATCGCTGAAATCTTCCATTCCATCCAGGGCGAAGGCTCGCTGGTCGGCCTGCCTTCGGTGTTCGTGCGGTCGAGCGGCTGCAACTTGCGCTGCACTTGGTGCGACACGCCGTATACGTCATGGCATCCGGAAGGCGACGATTGGCCGCTGGAACGCATCCTGGCGGCGGTGGACGCTTACCCGGCACGCCACGTGGTGGTAACCGGCGGCGAGCCAATGATCGCGCGCGAAATCGTGGAGCTGACCCGCGGCTTGCGCGCGCACGGGCGCCACATCACCATCGAGACCGCAGGCACGGTGTTCGCGCCGGTGGAATGCGACTTGATGAGCATCAGCCCGAAGCTGGCCAATTCCACGCCGGTAGGCGAATGGGAGCAGCGGCACGAGCGCCTGCGCATTCAACCCGAAGTGGTGCGGCGGCTGATGGCGGATTACGATTACCAACTCAAGTTTGTGATCGCGCGGCCGGAAGACATGGCCGAGGTGCGGGAGCTGGTGCGCGCGTTCGAGGCCGATCCGGCCAAGGTGATTCTGATGCCGGAGGGCATCGACGCGGATGTGTTGCGCGAGCGGGGCGTGTGGCTGGCGGAGATATGCAAGCGCGAAGGCTTCCGGTTTAGCCCGCGGCTGCATGTGGAGTTGTGGGGCAATCGCCGGGGGACATAGGATGGGCTGTGCGCGATTTACCGAAGCGGCAGATACACCAGCCCGGCGGGAATCATCGTGATAACGCTCTGCACTATCGTCTAGCAAAAGTTAACGGGCGGCAGTGGCATTCTTGTGTTACGTAGCTGTGAAGCTTGTACGTTTGGCCACGGCTGGCAGGAGATCGCAGCGAAGGACATATTCGCCGTAACCGCCGTCGTCACCCCAGGAGTCAGTTTTTGTGATCTCCTCGTAGGCGAGGTTGGAGGCATCGCGAGACTTCGTCCTTTCGCCTGCATAAGGGCCGGAATCCGCAATTGTCTCGATGAATGGAGCTGTCTGGCGAAGGATTGAACTGATCCGCCACGTGTAGATCAACGCCGGAACGCCAGCATCTTGGCTTAGCCGCTCAAAGTAGAAATATCGGTCCACGGTCAGGTCCAGGGCAGTTCGAAGTCTGCCTCCACGCTTAGTCTCGGGGAGTTGCAGCGGGCCGTCGTGATACGCCAAAATCCCGAGATCCAAAACCGTCACATCTTCCGCGGCTAGAACTTTCTCCGCGACCACGGCGTACCTGTTTTCGGCGACCGGCCGAGCGCAGACCTCTGATTCGCAGACATCGACGGCCGTTCCCGGTCGGAGGTAAAATTCCACCGCCAACTCAACCGTGTCCCCGACCGCGAAATCCGGATAGTTACCGTCCTGGATGATCCACGCGCTCAAACCAATGTTCCAGATCGACCGCGAACTCGAAATCATCGAGAATAGGCTAACACCTGGAGCGTGCCGCGCGACCCGGGCAAAGCTGCTTTCAACCTCGATTAATCCCCCGTCCGGCGAAAGGTGAACTCCTGTGCCACCAAACAGAGGCTACGCCTTCTTAAACGCCAGCACCGCGTTCAGCCCGCCAAACGCAAACGAATTCGACAGCGCGTACTCCACCTGCGCCGCCCGCGCGCGATTGGGGATCACATCCAGATCGCACTCCGCATCCGGCATGCGGTAATTGGCAGTGGGCGGCAGCATGCCGTCGCGCAGGGACAGCACAGTAGCCACAGCTTCCAGCGCGGCCGCCGCACCCAGCGCGTGCCCGTGCATGGACTTCGTCGAGCTGATAGCCAGCCTGTTGGCGTGCGCGCCAAAGACGTTGCGAATGGCCGCCGTCTCGGTGGGATCGTTCGCCGCCGTGGCCGTGCCGTGCGCGTTGATATAGCCGATCTGCTCCGGCTGGATGCCGGCGTCGCGCAAGGCCCCGCGCATGGCTCGAGCGGCGCCCTCCATGGACGGCTGCGTGATATGGCAGGCGTCCGCGGACATACCGAAGCCCACCAGTTCCGCGTGAATGCGTGCGCCGCGCGCCTCGGCTGCTTCCCAAGGCTCCAACACCAGCATGCCCGCGCCTTCCCCCAGGATCATGCCGTGGCGGTCGCGCGAAAATGGCCGGCAAGTGTCCGGCGATACCACCCGCATGGCTTCCCAGGCCTTTAGGATGCCGAAGCTGAAGGGCGCCTCGCTGCCGCCGGTCAACGCCAGGTCCACCATGCCGGAGCGGATCATCCAGGCCGCTTGCCCGATGGCGTGCGCGGCCGAAGAACAAGCCGTCGAAATGGTGAAACTGGGGCCCGTAATGCCGAACTCCATCGAGATGTGGCTGGCCCCGGCGTTCCCCATGGTCTTCGGGATGGTCAGCGGATGTACGCGGTTGTGGCTCAGTTTATAGACTTCCACGAATCCGAGGTCTTCGGTGGACTGGCCGCCCACGCACGAGCCCGTAATGATTGCCGTGGTCTCGCGCAATTCCGGGGTAAACACGATGCCCGCGTCAGCCACCGCTTCACGCGCGGCGATCACCGCGAACTGCGCGAAACGGTCCATGAAGTCGGCGCGGCGGTCTTCGAAATACGGCGTGTGCGAATAGCCGCGCACCTCTGAGCCATTCTGGAAGCGGAGCGCGGAGGTATCCACCGATTCCAACGGTCCGATGGCCGGGCGGCCCTCCAGAAGGCTCTTCCAGAACTCGCATGCGGTGCGGCCTGGTCCGGCGATTGCGCCCACACCGGTAATGGCGACGCGGCGCATGCTACTGGGCCGTGGGAGTCCCCGCCGACTTGGCTGCCAGCAGTCGCTCCACGCCTTCCACCATCTGGCGCACGTTGCGGACGCTCTTCACTTCTTCGTCCGGGATGTTGATATCGAATTCGTTTTCGAGAGCGAAAAGAATCTCGACCGCATCCATGGAATCGATGCCCAGTTCTTCAAACGCGCTATCGATGGTCACTCGCTCCTCGGGAATGCGCTTGGACGTTGCAATCACTTTGCGAACTCTCTCGATCAATTCATCGGACATAATAAGCGGCTAACCGTCTCAAATTTATAACCCTGGTCCCGAAGTGCGGGGAGCAGGCGGCTTACGGCCGCGACCGTTTCCCGGATATCGGGATTGGCCCGGACCTCGCGCCCGTCGTGCAGGCAAAGGATGGCGCCATTAGCCGTCCCCGCCAGCATACGGCCTACTATGGTATCAGCCTTCAACTTCCAATCATAGCCGATGGCGGTCCACATGACGCCTTGCAGGCCGAGACGGCGCTGGGCCTTCCGGAAACCGAACCAGCGCGCGCCGAAGGGAGCCCGCAGCAGGACCGGGGGGCGGCCCGTGGCGCCGGCGATAGCGCGTTGGGCGCGCGCGAGTTCCTGATAGATAAACTCCGTCGAATGAAAGCAGAACAGCGGATGGGTGTGGCTGTGATTGCCGATTTCGTGGCCGGCCGCGGACACCGCGCGCGCCACATCCGGCAGGCGCTCGACATTCGCGCCGATTTGAAAGAACGTGGCGGGCGTCTGGTACCTGTCGAGCAGCTCCAGCACGCGGGGTGTGGATTCGCTGGGGCCGTCGTCAAATGTGAGGGCGATCACGTTGCGATTCCGGGGACCGCGATATACCGAGGGTCCCAAGATGGACGATGCGCGGCCCCGCACGGCCCAGGCGAGGAAGGCAGACGAGGCGGCTGTTGCGGACAGGACGGCGAGTTCAGTGGCGGTCATGTGATCGCATTCTGCCGGATCTGGGAACTTCAGCCAGTTGCCAGTCCTCTGCTCAGCAGCACCGCATGGCATACCTGCTCGAGCACCGCCAACAGATTGTCGATGTGCTCCGTACGCGTGCGAAAGTTTACAGGGTTAATCCGAAACCACGTCTTACCTTTCAATTCCGTGGTTGAGAACCAGAATTT
Organism: Bryobacteraceae bacterium; assembly: GCA_035511215.1. GTDB lineage: Bacteria > Acidobacteriota > Terriglobia > Bryobacterales > Bryobacteraceae > Bog-159. The sequence continues at coordinate 18,134 of DATKFU010000009.1, forward strand.
GCCGCTCTCTTCCACCCGCCGCGCAACCTCCGCATGCAAGTCCTTGGATTGCTCTTCGGCCAGGGCTGCACCCCGGTAACGAATGCAGATCGCGGACATCGGTGGCTCGCTGGCGGCTTCGAACCGGCCATGTTTTTCGACCAGGGAATAAAGGTATTTGGCCTGGCGCACATTGTTGTCGATCCATTCCCCAATCTGGCCCGCTCCGTAGCGTTTGAAACTCATCCACACCTTCAGTCCACGAAAACGCCGTGACTGCTCGAAGCTGTGAACGTAGTACTGATAGCGCTCATTCTCGCGATCCGCTTCGTCGGTCAGGTACGATGGCTTCAGTCCAAAGGACGCCGTCAATCGGCGGTCGTCCTTAACCAGGATCGCTCCCACGTCGAGCGGCG
>DATKFU010000010.1:0-6992 GCA_035511215.1 Bryobacteraceae bacterium
TTTGACGCCGTGGTTTTCGAGATCGGGGAAACCGTAGGGTCCCCGCGGATCGCTGAAATCAATCCACACCGGCAGGGCGGGCGGAGCGAAGCGCGGGTCGCCGGGAGGTGTCCCAAAGAAGAACGCTTCCTGGCGGGTGGGCACGATGCGCTTGGCGAGCAAACCAGGAAACAGTTTAGGCAGCCATGGACCGCAGGCGAATACGTAGGTGCCCGCTGTTATGGCGTCGCCGCTGCCGGTACGTACTGCCGGGAGCTCACCGGTTGCGCGTTGGCCTACGCGGGGTGGGGCGGCCGCTGCGCGCTGAAAGGCGACACCATGGCGCACGGCATCCCGCACCACGGCCTGGACGGCGCGGCGGGCCATCAGGGCGCCGCTTTCCGGCTCGAAGATGGCCGAGCCGGACGGGGCGAACTCCATTTGCGGATATCGCGATTTGAGCTCCGCAGGGCTGAGCACTTCGAAATGCACGCCGCAGCGTGCCAGGGTCTGGCGGGTATCTTCGGTGTAGCGGTCGCCTTCGGGCGCGGTCCAGAGGACGCCGGTCTGGTAAAACAGCGGCGGATCGGCGTTGCGGCAGAACTCCTGCCACAGCGTAAGGGAGCGCATGGCGGAGCGAGTGTAGATCTCATCGGCGCCGTAGCCCATGCGAATGATGCGCGATTCGCCGCCGGAGCTGGCCCGCGAGTTGGCCGCGCCGTATGCGTCGGCGAGCGCCACTTGCAGCCCTGCCAGGCGAAGACGATGAGCCGTCCATGCGCCAAACACACCGGCCCCGATTACGGCTACGTCGTAGAGCATGCGTTCAAGGATATTCTAACCAGATGGGCGGTGGTCCGCCCCACAAAAGCGGCCCGAGGATGCAGCCTGTTAGAGGCGGGCTGCCCGACGGCTCACGCTAGAATGGAGTCATGAAAAACAGAGGGATTTTGCTGTGCGCAGCGGTGGTGCTGGCGGCCGCGGCCTTCTATGCCGCGGATGTGAAACTGGCGCCGCCTTACGCGACGCCTTCGGCAAATAATGGCCCGCACGTAATCCCGCAGCCGGCGGGCGCGCAGTTGCACGTGCCCGCGGGTTTCTCCGTGAGCGTGTATGCCGAGAACTTCGAGGTCCCCCGTTATATGCTGCTGGGCCCCAGCGGCGAGTTGTTGTTAAGCGACGCGGCGGAGGCTCCGAACGGGACCGTCTACGCGATGCCGCTGGACAAAGGCGATGGCTACCAGGCGCACGACCGGAAGAAACTGATCACGGGCCTGAACCGCCCTTATGGGCTGGCTTTGTGGCACGAGTATCTTTACGTGGGAGAGCCGGAATCCATCAAGCGCTATAAGTATGACGCGAAGGCCATGACGGCGGGGCCGGGCGAGGAAGTGATTTCGCTGAAGGGCTTCGCGCACGGCCACTGGACGCGCAGCCTGCTGTTCGATCAGGCTGGCCAGAAGCTGTATGTGGGGGTGGGCTCGGGTTCCAACGTTACGCCGGGAGAGGACCCGGTGCGCGCGGCCATCAACCGCTACAATCCGGATGGCAGCGGCCACGAGACCTATGCCGCGGGCACGCGCAATCCGATCGGGCTGCATTGGTATCCGGGAAGCGATGCGCTGTGGGCGGCGGTGCAGGAGCGCGACGCGCTGGGTGACGACCTGGTGCCCGACTACTTTACGCACATCCAGGAGGGCGGCTTCTACGGCTGGCCGTACGCCTATATCGGCCCCAACGAAGATCCGCGCAACAAGGGCCTGAAACCGGACCTGGTGGCGAAGACGATCGTGCCGGATTTGCCGTTGATACCGGCGCACCAGGCGGTGCTGGATTTCGAATTTTATACCGCGAAACAGTTTCCCGCCGAGTATCGCGACGGCGCGTTTCTGGCTCTGCATGGATCGTGGAACCGCGCGCAGCGGGTGGGATATAAGATCGCTTTCGTCCCATTTCACAACGGCAAGCCCGCGGGCGGGGAGCGTGACTTCCTGACGGGCTGGATGGTCGCGCCGGATAGCCGCGACGTGTGGGGGCGTCCGGTGGGGTTGTTGATTCTGCCGGATGGCAGCATGCTGATATCTGACGATGGCGGCAAGAAGCTGTGGCGGGTTAGCTATAAACACTAATTGCGAATCCTATTGGTGTGGATGGCGATCGGCGGCGCGGCCCTGGGGCAGACGGCGCAGTTTTCGCATCGGATGCATCTGGCGGCGAAGCTGGACTGCGTGGTGTGCCACGCGGCAGCGCTGACGAGCACGCGGCCGGACGACAATTTGCTACCGGCGCGGGCGGTTTGTTTGCAGTGCCACAAGACCGCGGAAATCGGCGCATCAATGGTGACGCGTCTGGCGCGGTTCGACCACCAACTTCATTTGAAGCTGGGGAACGTGGCGCCGATTATCGCTGCGGCTATCGATAAGAAGACTTACCTGACGGCGGCTGGCGTGGAGCTGCGGGCGCAGCTTAGCACGCAGAATTTATGTGAGGCGTGCCATCGGGGGCTCGAGGTTTCCGAGCGGCCGGACAGGAGCGGATTGCCGCAGATGGCGGATTGCCTGGTATGCCACGGGCAGATCGACCCACCGTACAGTTGCGAGTTCTGCCACGCGAATGATGCCAAGCTGACGCCCGCCAGCCATACGCCCGATTTTCTGGACACGCACACGAGCGGCAAGTTGAGTTTCGACAAGACCAGCTGCGCGGTATGCCACGGGCGGAAATTCCACTGTTTGGGATGCCATTAGTCAGGTTAGAAGCGGGCGTCGGCACGAGTGCCGACGCGGCACGCACGAGTGCGTGCGCCACCTAGATCCGGTGAAAGGCCTTCAGAATCTCACGCATGGAATACTGGAGCGCAATCGGCCGGCCATGCGGGCAGCTCATGGGGCAATCGGTGGCCGCCACCGCCCGCAACAACCATTCCATTTTGGCGTGATCGAGGCGCGTGTTGATTTTGATCGCGGCGTGGCAGGCAATGGAAGCGGCCAGGGAGCGGCGCACGTCCTCGAGCGAGAGGCCGCGAAACTCGGCCTCGGCCGTCTCCAGAATCTCGCCGAGCACCTTTTCCAGGTCCGCCGGACCGACCGCCGCCGGCGCGGCCGTTACCGCGATGGTGCGATTGCCGAACGGCTCGCTTTCGAACCCGATGGCGTTCAATTCATCGGCGATGCGGGCGTATTCGATCTGCTGCCCCGGCGTGAGCTGCACGATCAGCGGCATCAGCAGGCGCTGCGTCTCCACGTTGCCGGCGGCGCGCTGCTTCAGCACGCGCTCGAACAGAATGCGCTCATGCGCCACGTGCTGGTCGACGATCCAGAGACCTTCCCGCCCGGCGGCGATAATGAAGCTCTCGTGCAGTTGGCCCAGCGGCCGCAAGTCCGACAGCGCCCCCAGCGAGGCGTCGGAAACCGGCAGCGCGTCGGGCGGGAAGGCGCCGTGCGTCTCGGGCATGCGCAGCCGCACACCCGGGGGCGGCGGGTCCGCGAGCGGGATGGCTGGACCGCTGAAATCCAGGCGCGGCGCGGGCCCGGCTGCCGGGCGCAGTGCGAAATCGGGCAGCGTGCCCTCAAACGGCGGAGAGACAGGCTGGGAAGCCTGTTCTAGCTCATCGGGCCCGGAGGCCTGGCCCACCTCGTTCTCCAGCATCTGGGAGAACTCGGAGTACGGCAAGTGAGTGCCGGGCTGCGACTTGCCAGCCGGTGAGAACGCCGGCGCGGGCCGCGTCTCGATCAGCCGCTCGCGAATCGTGTCGCGCACGAAATCGTGCACGAACGATTGGTGGCGGAAGCGCACCTCGGTCTTCGACGGATGCACATTCACGTCCACCTCCTCGCAATCGCACTCGAGAAACAGCAGCGCGAACGGATAGGCGGCGGGCGGCATGAGGTTGTAATAGGCCGATGAAATCGAGTGCAGCAGCAGGCGGTCGCGAATCAGCCGCTGGTTCACGAAAATGAAAATCGAGTTGCGGTTGCCTTTCTGCACCTGCGGGCGCGAGACGAAGCCGGTGAGCCGGAAGGTCTTGCTGGAAGGCTCCTCCGGCTCGCGCCGGAATTCGGCGATCGCTTCCGACGGCGGCACATAGGGCGGCGGCAGCTCCAGCCGCTGCTCCCGTATGCCCAGATCCACCAATTCGTCGAGCGTGTGGCCGCCGAACACCTGGAACACGCGCTCGCGCAAGGTGGCCACCGGGGTGACGGCAAGCAGTTCGCCCGCGCCGCTCGAGAGCCGGAACGTCTTCTGAGGATGGGCCAGGCTGTAGTGCGTGACCAGCGACGCAATGTGCGCGAGCTCCGTTTGGTCCGAGCGCAGAAACTTCTTGCGTGCCGGCACGTTGAAAAAGAGATCGCGCACGGTCACAGCCGTACCCCGCGCCAGCGCCACTTCGTCGCAATGCAGCATTTTGCCGCCGGCGATCTCCACTTGCGTGCCGGTGGCTTCATCCGCCGAGCGCGTCTCGAGCAGCAGGCGCGATACAGAAGCGATGGAGGGCAGCGCCTCGCCGCGAAAGCCCAAAGTGGCGATGGAGAGCAGATCCTTGACGTCGCGCAGCTTGCTGGTGGCGTGCCGCTCGAAGGCCAGCAGCGCATCGTCGCGCAGCATGCCGCAGCCATCGTCGGCGATGCGGATCAGGCGCCGCCCGCCGCTCTCGACCTCCACGCGCACTTCGGTCGAGCCGGCGTCGAGCGCGTTTTCGAGCAGTTCTTTTACCACCGAAGCGGGCCGCTCCACCACTTCGCCCGCCGCGATTTTGTTGGCTACCTGGTCCGGAAGAACGCGAATGCGGCCCATTAATCCGCCTCCGGCAGGAACAGCTTCGCACCGCCTGCGCGCGCAGTGGTCATCATCATGGCGCCCCTTGTGCGGAAGGCGATAGCAGCGGCAGGGTAGTGGTGCCGGCCGCACCAGAGAACGTCAAATCGAGCGAGCGAATGCGGCTGACATTACCGCGGTAGGGGAAATACAGAAAACCGCTCGCCGGGCGGCGAAGCTCGCCTTCGGGCAAGGCCGTCTCGACCAGCAACTCCTCGGGCTTTACGGGAGGCTCTTTCTCCAATCCGCTGGGGTTGTCCTCGGGCACCCGCGGAGGGTCCGGTCCGGTGCGCGCATTGGGATCGCCCGGAAAACGCTCGACCGGCCGCGGCTGGCCCAGGACGACCGGGCCGAGCGCTGCCACAGGGTGCAAACCCGTAGTCGAATCGGGATACTTCAGCGAGGCTGCCACGAATTCCGGGGCTTGCGGCTGAAGCGCCTGTTTGCGGCCGTTGACGCGCAAGCTGAAATGGCCGGCACTCACCCGAAGGCTTTCGCCGGTGGCAGGGTAGAGGGCCACTTCCACGACCAGGTAGTCCTTGGCGATGTACATCTCGCGGCCGCGGGAGAAGCTGTGAACCATATACTCCGCGCCGATCGACAGCTTCTGAAGCTTGGCGTGAACGGGGTAATCTTGCGCGGAGGCCTTCGGGACGGTGCCATCCTGGGCCGCCAGAATTCCCGCAAATGCCGCAAGCAAGAGAGCGGAGCGGTAGGCCATGCATCTATGATACGCCGTGTCCTGAGCTTGCGCCGATTGCGAATTGCGGCGATAGGTCTGGTTTCAATTGGCCTGATGCAATTGCGCGATCACCCTAAGCTCTCCGGCATTGTTGGAGTAACCTCGCAAAATTTGGCGGAATGCCATTTGTACCATCGACGTACCCCAAATAAAGATGAGTAGCGGTGGAGGGGACGATGAAGGCCTGAAGCGTCCCGGAGCCAGTACCGGTTAGGCCATCGCCAATAAAGAAGACCTCTCCAATGTGAGGCTCCAGCACCGTGAAGCTGGTGGGAATGCCGCCTACGGAGTTATTGCCGGCATAAAATCGCAACGTGGTAGACAGGCTGGCGGGCAGAGTATCTTCCAGGAACATACCTACCAGTGCACCGTAGAAATCGGTAGAGGCAAATCCGCCAAAAGTGCCAATCGGGCCGGTATCGCGCGGTCCGTTGCAGTTAGCGGTAGCATTGGTTCCGTCTGGCCCAAACAAGGGGCCAACGCCACAACTCCAGGTCCCCGTGACGCTCGGGAATATGATGAGCTGGCTTGGCCCTGCTGGAAATGCGTAGGCAGCCGGAGCTATGCCGTCGCTGCCATCGTTGTAGCCGGCAGCCTTCCAGGGGTCCATGGTTGCCAGTACGGTTAGCTCAACAGGGGGATTCTGCGCCCTCGCCGATGCTGCCAATAGGAAGGCGAGTTGGAATGCCTGCGGCCTGCGAGGCCGCCGCAGGCTGCGAGCCTGCCCCACTGCTATCGAATCTTACCTTCTACAAACGGCACTTCCCACACTTTCTCGTGATAGATAGGCCCGTGTCCGAAATATCCATCCTCACCGAACAACTCTCCATGGTCCGAGGTAATGGTGATGTAAGTGTTCCTGGGGACGACATCGAACAATTCCTCCACCACCTTGTCCAGATAACCGACGGCCCGGACCTGGCGTTTGCGGAGTTTTTCCATCCGGGCATCGTCGAAAAACTTTTCTTTGCTCTTCACCAGCTTACCGCCGACCACTTGCTCGTCCAGATGCTTGAATACGCCGTGCACCCCGCTGATTCGCGGCCATTGATCTTCGGGCTCGTCCGGCAAGGCATAAGGATAGTGCGTCTCGCCGACGTTCAACAGGTAAAACGACGGCTGGCCATCGGAGAACCTGAGCTGCCTCACCATGGCGCGCATATCATTGTGCCGGTCCATCAGTTTGAAGCTGTCGAAGCCCTGGTTCAGCACAGTCTTGGGATTGAGCACGGGCAAGGAAACCATGGCATGCGTGCGGTATCCCAGGGTTTCCTGCAGGAACACCGGCAGGTACAACCGCGGCACGAGGGACCTGAATTGAATATCGCGGCGGCCGAGACGTTCGTTGAATTGCAGGAAATCCTTCTTGTAGTATTCCGACGCGTACACGTGCTTCGGACTGAGATGGGGCATCAGCCCGATCAGCAGATTGTAGTGCGAAGGCGACGTCCAGGAG
>DATKFU010000011.1:0-3542 GCA_035511215.1 Bryobacteraceae bacterium
GCCGGATCCGTCCCCAGCGGGACTTGTGTTCTTTGCCGCAAGCACGGCTGGAAGTTCGCCAGCGCCACAGGCCGTCCGGATCTACGCCAGCTCAAACAGCCCGGTCTTCTGTCAGGCCTCTACCGCGACTGACAATCAAGCCGCGTGGCTGTCTGTAAGCCCGTCGACGGGCATTGCGTCTTCAGGCGCGCCCGGCGCTTCCACGGTTTCTGTCGGCACCAACGGGTTAGCCCCGGGCGTGTATAGCGGCGGGGTGAGTTACGCATTCTCCAGCGCCGCCGTGAGGACCGTGAATGTGACGCTTATTGTGCAACCGGCCGCTGCGCAGACATCGGTTAACACGCCAGGTATCCGAGCGTCTCCATCGGCGTGTACTGCAACCCGGGGCGTCATTCACCAATGCACAGGTCGCGGCCTCGTTCTCAAACGGCGACATGCCGTTCAATCTGACGCCCGTGGGAACGTCTTCCGCCGTGTTCTCGGGCACGTGGACCCCGCAAAACGTTTCGCCGCAGCCCACGGTAACGGTGACAGTAACCGCACCCGGTTTTCCGGCGGCTCCACTCAGACCACCAGGCGGAGCCGCGTCATTCCTGGCACAGAATGGAACGGCAAACGCGTTCTTCACCCAGCTCGGGGGTGCACTCGCGCCGGGAACCATCATCGACATCTACGGTTCCAACCTCGCTTCGGGCATTGCGCAAGCCTTATCGGCTCCGCTCTCCACAACCCTTAGGCAAACATCGGTGCTGATCGGCGGCATCGCCGCGCCATTGTTCCATGTGGCGCCGGGGCAAATCAACGCTCAGATCCCGTTCGAACTCACCGCCGGCAACCAATGCCAGGTTCAGGTGAACAACAGCGGTGCTCTGAGTGTCCTGTTGACGAGGTCAATCTGGGGGGGTTGACTGCGGGATAAGCGAGTACGGACGTTCCGGCCACTCGGGCATGCCCAGCCTCATCCCTTGCGGAATCGCGCGGCCACGCGCTCGGCCGACCTCAGCGTTAGCGCCACAAACGTCAATGTGCCGTTGGTACACCCGGCATTCGGCAGCGTGGGCGAGCCCGCTACGAATAGATTCTCGTGGTCATGCGTTTGCCCAAAGCTGTCGCATACGCTCGACGCGGCGTCATCGCCCATACGGCAGCCACCGGCCGGATGGTCCAGATAATTCCCCGCGCCGGTGTTCAACACCTTGCCATTGCCGGCTTGGGCCAGCTTTTGAAAAAGCTGCTGAAAGTGCTCGCGCGTCGCGTCCCGGCGCGCTTGCGTGGCGGCGTCCAAGCGATGCTCGATCTTGGGCAGAGGGTCGCCGAAGCGATTCTTGGCGGACGCTTCCAGCGTCAATGAACTGTCGCGGTCCGGGTGCACGTCGTAGTATCCGCGAACGCGCGCCGTTCCCCGTTGCGTGCGCTGGCGCCAATCGGCCAGCAGGCTATCGCCCAGCAGGATTCGTCCATCCGCGCCGCGCATCCGCGGCTCATGGCCGGCGGCGCTTTCCCACACCCGTAAATCGTGCCGCACGAAATGTTCGCGGTCTTTCACGCGGAAAAACTGGCGCGAGATGAGACCGTGCTGTTCGTTCATGCCCGGATAAATCCTGGCGTCGATCTCAATCATGGCGCTCTGAAACGCGTGTCCGCACATGTAGCGGCCCACCAGGCCGGAACTGTTGGCAAGCCCGTTGGGAAATCGCGGTGAGCGGGAAAGTAAGAGCAGGTGCGGGCTCCAGCAATAGCCCGACGTCAGCGCGAAAACCGGCGCGCGATATTCCACCGGATCGTCCGGCTTCAGGTAGTTCACGGCTTCGGCCGCCGCTACGGTGGATTTGCCGTCGTCGAGTACCAGCTTGCGCACCAGCGTCTGGTCATGCAACGCGAAATTTTTGCGCTGCAGCAAGCGGCGAAATGTATAATCTGGCGAATAGCGGGCGCCGGTGGGACAGATGGCGCAGGTATTGCAGCGGATACATTTGGCGCGGCCGTCATACGGCTCGGTATTCTTGGCTTGCGGCGTGGTTTGGAACGGGATGCCGCTCTGGTCCGCCCACTTCTTGAGCTCGATGAGATTATGCGTCATCGCCATCGCCGCCATGGGATACGGCTCGGAGCGCCGGTCTTCCGCGAACGGACTGGGCTCGCCGGAAACGCCCAGGCGACGCTCGGCCTCGCAGTAGAACTTCTCGAGTTCGCTCCACGCCAGCGGCCAATCGGTGTAGAGGCCGAACATGGATTTGAGGCGCAGATCTTCCTCCGAGAATCGATTGCACGTGCCGCCCCAGTGCAGCGCGGACCCGCCCACCGCCATGGTGCGCGAGATGACGCCTTGCGCGGCCTGATCCTCGATGAAGTCGCCGGGCCACGCGTTTTCGGCATAGTCGATGCTGCGCTGGCGGTAGGCCATGCGGTTCTCGGCATCGAAGAGGCGCTTCCCCGCTTCCACCACCGTGATGGAAAGCTGCGGCCGTAATTCTGAGAGCTTCAGCGCCAACATAGCCGCGGTGATGCCGCCGCCGATGATGCAGATGTCCGATTCGTAGCGTGGCATCAGGCGCGTCCCTTCAGCGGCGCAGGCGCCTGTTCGGAGCCGTCGAGCCCGCGGCACTGATCGCGCCCAATGGCCGCGCGATAGCAGAGATCGTTGGCATCGCTCGATCGAAAGTAAAAAGCCATCAGGTCGGCGGCAACGTGGCGGCCGTCGGGACTGCGCGGCAGTTCGGTGATTCTGGCCTGCTCCAGCGCCAGGGTCACAGCCTGCCGTTTGGAATCCATGTCGCCCAAGCGCAACGCGTCGTGAAGCGCTTCGAGATGCCGCAAGTAGTTGGGGGCTGGCGAAACGGCCTTGGACCGCAGCCGCGTTGCGCCATAGCCGTGGTCCATTTCGGCGCCGGCACGATAGCCGCGCACCCAGGTCACGAAGGCTTCAGCCGTTCGATCGGTGTTCGGAGCGCCGGGCTCCGAAGGTAGGACCGCCGCGGCCAGGGCACGTAAAGTATCGGCTTCGCCGGCGGGAAAATTAACGGCCCGCGCCCAGACGCGGAGGCTGGAAAGGCCCAACGCTCCAGCCAGAGATGTCGCCCAGTTCAGGATGGCTCTTCGCGGGATCGGCATGCGTGAAAGTATATCGCATGCTGCAGGGTTGGTCTTATCGCGGCCGCCGGGCCCGTCGAGCCGAGGTTTTCCTGCATGACCGGCATCGAGCCAAGAAGTCCTTCTTTGGCGGGTCGAGCTTTGGTAGTTCGAGCCGCATTACTCCCCGCTGACCCCCGTTAGCGTTGCCGATGTCGCGCGCCGCTGTGGCAGGTCGTTTTTCGCCGTCGGATTACCCGGCGCTTCGCGACTTACGGCGAGTCACCCGGCGCGCAGCAATCTCGTAGAATTATCGTTGGCGAAGAATCGCGCGCACAATACCATGCCACTGGCACATCCTGACCACGGTCATGGATCCCCTTGGCAACACCATCCGGAGACCTGGTGAGCCGGAAATCGGAATGGGCCCAAGCTGACCCGCCTGCTTCCGGTTTCCGATTTGTCCGTTTACG
>DATKFU010000012.1:0-25744 GCA_035511215.1 Bryobacteraceae bacterium
GGGAAGGGAGAGAAGGAGGACCTCCATTCTACAACAAACCCGGCGAGATCAGGTCTTGCCGCCCGCATGAATTTGCTGCGCCAGGTAATTGTCCAGCCCGATCTCCTCGATGATATGCAGCTGCCCTTCCAGGTAATCGATGTGATGCTCCTCATCCAGCAGGATCTGTTTGAACAACTCGCGCGAACCGTTGTCGCCCACCTGCGCGGCCACCTTGATCGCTTCGTTCAACCGCGGCACCGCGTCCAGTTCCAGCGCCAGGTCGTTTTCCAATTGCCTTTTCACGTCCGGGCCGACCTTGATCGGAAACAGGTCCACCATGTTGGGAATGCCTTCCAGAAAGAGGAGGCGCTGCATCAGAATATCGGCGTGGTGCATCTCTTCGATGGATTCCTGCCGGTCGAGCGCCGCCAGCCTTTGATACCCCCAGTTCTCGCACATCTTGGCGTGCAGGAAATACTGGTTGATGGCAGTCAGTTCCGCTTTGAGTACTTCGTTCAACAGCTTTAGGATTTCTTCGTTGCCGCGCATGACAAGATTGTAACTCAGCCCTGCCAAGCCATGGTGGCTTGCAGTATAATGGCTCGAAACCGGGAGACAGTTGCCAGCATGCCACGAATCGGCCGCGAACCCTTGTTCATTTTCTGCCTGTTCGCTGGGGCACTGCCCGCCTTTGCCCAAGACCCGAAGCCTCTGCCAGCCATCCCTCCGGGCAACTTTCAGTTCGAAGGCGCGTGGGATTGTGCGGGCGCGATGGGCAATGGAAAGACTCACAAGTCGGCCTTTACCGGCAGCGTGATTCTGGGAGGAAAATGGCTGGAGCTTACCGAGCGGGACATCGAGCCGGCTACAGGCTATTTGGCAAAGTACCTGATCGGCTATGACTCCCAACAGAAGCGCCTGGTCGAGTTCGATGCCAACAACTTTGGAGCGGCCACCTATTCAAGCGCCGATGGCTGGGTGAACGGCGTGCTGACCATGACGTCTCCCGTGTCGGAAGACCCCAAAGCGCCCATGGCCGCGAACCGCTTTCTATACTCGATCACGGCGCCGGATTCCTTTAGTATGGACTGGCAGGTCAGCAAGACCTCCGTGGTGAATTGGGTGCCGGGCGATCATTTGGTTTGCAAACGGAGAGGGCCGGCGTCCCGGTGAGCCGGGAGGCCGTTAGTGCAAAAGAGCACACCACCGGGGCCGGTTGCCATACCACCTCGTTGAAGTGCTGCTTCTCGTCCGCGCGAACGCACTGACAATACAACACTCCAACGGCCATTCGCCGTGCCATTTATCTGCTTCGCGGCGTTATAAATAGGGACACTACAACCGGGCAGCAGTATCATAATTTCTTATACTGTATAAATATCAACTCCATATTGCGTGATACTAAAATGCCTGCTACACTGGGACATTCCCCGGAGAAAAACATGACCGAATCCAAGTGTATCCCCGGTCAGCTACCATCGGCGCAGGGCCTGTACGATCCGCGCCACGAGCACGATGCCTGCGGTATCGGCTTCGTCGCCAGCATTAAAGGCCATAAATCGCACGACATTATCGCTAAAGGCATCCAGGTCCTGATCAATCTCACGCACCGCGGAGCGTGCGGCTGCGACCCCGAAACAGGCGACGGCGCCGGCATCCTGATTCAGATTCCGCACAAGTTTTTCGCCCGCGAATGCGCCACCCTCGGCTTCACCCTGCCCGCGGAAGGGGAGTACGGCGTCGGCATGACGTTCCTGCCCGTCGAGCCGCATCAACGCCTGTCGTGCGAAGGCATCCTGGAACGTATCGTCCGCGAAGAAGGCTTGACCGTGCTCGGCTGGCGCGACACGCCCGTGGATGGCGATGCCATTGGCCGCGTGGCCCGCGCCTCCCAACCGTACATCCAGCAGATCCTCATCGGCTGCACCCAGCGCTGCGACCCCGACTCCCTGGAGCGCAAGCTCTACATCGTTCGCAAGCGCGCCGAAGCCGAGGTCGCCCGCACCAACCTGCCCAACAAGGGGGACTTCTACCTCCCATCGCTTTCCGCCCGCACTATCGTCTACAAGGGTCTGCTGCTGGCCCCCCAGATGGCCCATTTTTACGGCGAGCTATCCGACCCCGACGTGATGAGCGCCCTCTGCCTGGTGCACCAGCGCTTCTCCACCAACACGTTTCCCACATGGCAACTCGCCCATCCCTACCGCTACGTGGCGCACAACGGCGAAATCAACACCCTCCGCGGCAACGTCAACTGGATGCACGCGCGCCAGTCCATCCTGGCCTCGCCATTGTTCGGCGCCGATATCAAGAAGCTCTTCCCCATCATTGCGCCCAGCGGCAGCGACTCCGCCAGCTTCGATAACGCCCTGGAACTCCTGTTCATGGCCGGCCGCGACCTGCCGCACGCCATGGCCATGCTGATCCCGGAAGCCTGGGCCAGCAACCCGCACATGCACCCCGAGAAACGGGCGTTCTACGAATATCACGCCTCCCTTATGGAGCCTTGGGACGGCCCCGCCGCCATCGCCTTCACCGACGGCCGGGTGGTCGGCGCCACCCTGGATCGCAATGGCCTGCGTCCGGCGCGCTATCTGGTGACGCATGACGACCTGATCGTCATGTCGTCGGAAACCGGCGTGCTGCCCGTCAAGCCTGAGAACGTCAAGAGAAAGGGCCGCCTCCAGCCCGGCAAGATGCTTTTGGTGGATACCGTGGCCGGCCGCATCGTCTCCGACAAGGAGATCAAGCAGCGCCTCTACTCGCGCCACCCTTATACCCAATGGCTCGCCGAAAACCAGGTGACTCTCGAGCAACTGGCCGAGCCGCCCCGCGAGCACGGCACCGATTATGAGACCATCCTGCGCCGCCAGCGGGCCTTCGGATACACTGACGAAGATCTGCGCATGATCCTCGCGCCGATGGCCGAGAAGGGCGAAGAACCCATCGGATCCATGGGCACCGACACGCCGCTGGCCTGCCTCTCGGACCGGCCGCAGCCGCTGTTCCACTACTTCAAACAGCTCTTCGCGCAGGTCACCAATCCGCCCATCGATCCCATCCGCGAAGAGATGGTCATGTCGCTGATCAGCTACATCGGCACCGAGCGCAACATCCTGGATGAGACGCCGCGCCATTGCCACACGCTGCGGCTGCCGCACCCCATCCTCGGCAACCGCTCGCTCGAAAAACTGCGGCGCGTCTCGCAAGGCGACTTCCTGGCCACCACGCTACCCACGCTTTTCCCGGTGGAAGACGGCGAAAAAGGACTGGAGCGCGCCCTGGACTCTCTCTGCCGGCGCGCCTCGCTGGCCATTAAGTCCGGCTACACCTTGCTGATCCTCTCGGACCGCGGCCTGGACGGAGACTACGCCCCCATCCCCAGCCTGCTGGCCCTGGCCGCCGTGCATAACCACCTGGTGCGCGATGAAACCCGTACCCAGGTGGCCTTGATCGTCGAATCCGGCGAGCCGCGCGAGGTGATGCACTTTGCGCTCCTCATCGGTTACGGCGCGAGCGCTGTGAACCCTTACCTGACCATCGAGACGCTGGAAGACATGGCTGCCCGCGGCAACCTGCCCGCCGGGCTGACCTTTGAAAAAGCGCTCGCCAATTACAAGAAGGCGATCAACAAAGGCCTGCTGAAGACCTTCTCCAAGATGGGCATCTCCACCCTGCAAAGCTATCGCGGCGCGCAGGTGTTCGAAGCTATAGGGTTGAACAAATCGCTGATCGACAAGTACCTTACCGGGACCGCTTCCCGGATCGAGGGCGTGGGTCTCGATGTGCTGGCCCGCGAAGCGCAGATGAAGCACGCGCTGGCTTTCCGGCCTATCACGGACTACGATACCGAACTGCCCGTGGGCGGCAATTATCAATACCGCGTGCGCGGCGAGTATCATCTGCTCAATCCCCTCACCGTGAGCAAACTGCAGCACGCCGTGCGCCAGCGGAACCCGGACAGCTTTCAGGAATACACGGACCTGATCGACAAACAGAACCGCCAGTTGTGCACTCTGCGCGGCCTGCTCGAAATAAAGCAGCCCGGCCGCCCGATTCCGATCGAGGACGTGGAGCCGGCAACCGAAATCGTGAAGCGCTTCGCCACGGGCGCCATGTCCTTCGGTTCCATTTCGAAGGAAGCGCACGAAACACTGGCCATCGCCATGAACCGTATCGGGGGCAAATCCAACACCGGCGAAGGCGGCGAAGACGAAGCCCGCTTCCTGCGCGATCCTAACGGCGACTGGCGGCGCAGCGCCATCAAGCAGGTGGCCTCCGCGCGCTTCGGGGTCACCACCAATTACCTGGTGAATTGCGACGAGCTGCAAATCAAGATGGCGCAGGGCGCCAAGCCCGGCGAAGGCGGCCAACTGCCGGGCCACAAGGTGGATGCGGTAATCGCGCGCGTGCGCCACTCCATCCCCGGCGTGGGACTGATCTCCCCGCCGCCGCACCACGATATCTACTCCATCGAAGACCTGGCCCAGCTCATCTACGACCTGAAGAACGCCAATCCGCGCGCGCGCATCTCCGTGAAGCTGGTGGCCGAAGTGGGCGTGGGTACGGTGGCCGCGGGCGTCGCCAAAGCGCATGCCGACGTGGTGCTGATCAGCGGCGATTCGGGCGGCACCGGCGCTTCTCCGCTCAGCTCGATCAAGCACGCCGGCATACCCTGGGAATTGGGCCTCGCGGAAACGCAGCAGGTGCTGGTCATGAACGACTTGCGCGGGCGCATCCGGGTGCAGACCGACGGCAAGCTGCAAACCGGCCGCGACGTCACCATCGCCGCGCTGCTCGGCGCAGAGGAATTCGGCTTTGCCACCACGCCCCTGGTGGCCATGGGCTGCATCATGATGCGCAAGTGCCATCTGAACACTTGCCCGGTGGGCATCGCCACCCAGGACCCCGCCCTACGCGCAAAATTCCAGGGCCAGCCGGAGCACGTCATCAATTTCTTTTTCTTCATCGCGGAGCAGGTGCGCCGGTACATGGCCCAGCTCGGCTTTCGCACCTTCAACGAGATGGTGGGCCGCGTCGATATGCTCGACCCGCGCCAGGCGCTGGACCACTGGAAGGCCAAAGGCCTGGATTTCTCTGCCATCCTGCACAGCCCGCAAGTGCCCGTGCGCATCGCGCGCCGCTGCATCCAGTCGCAGGATCACGGCCTTGCGCAGGCCCTAGACTACAAGTTGATCGAGCTGGCCGGCGAGGCGCTCGTGAACCAGAGCCCCATCGAGATCAAGCTGCCCATTCGCAACGTGCACCGCACCGTGGGCGCCATGCTCAGCGGCGAAATCGCCCGCCGCTACGGCTCCGCCGGCCTACCTGAAAATACCATCCGTTTCGAATTCACAGGCTCGGCGGGCCAAAGCTTCGGGGCATTTCTGGCCAGAGGCGTCACTCTCACCTTGGAGGGCGACGCCAACGATTACGTCGGCAAAGGTCTCTCGGGCGGCCGCATCGTAGTTTACCCGCCGCGGGAATCTACCTTCCTGCCCGAAGAGAACATCCTGATAGGCAATGTGGTCCTCTACGGCGCCACCAGCGGCGAAGCGTATTTTAACGGCATGGCCGGTGAGCGCTTCGCCGTGCGCAACTCCGGCGCGACCGCCGTCGTCGAAGGACTGGGCGACCATGGCTGCGAATACATGACCAGAGGCCTGGTGGTAGTGCTAGGCCGCTGTGGCCGCAACTTCGCCGCCGGCATGAGCGGCGGGATAGCCTATGTCCTGGACGAAGCCGGCGACTTCGCCGAGAAACGCTGCAATACCGCCGCCGTGGACCTGGAACCCGTTGCCGAAGACGCTCAGCTTCTCCGCTCGCTCATCGAACGCCATGCGCAATTTACCGCCAGCCCCAGGGCCAATTGGATTCTGGAGAACTGGTCCGCCATGCAGCCCAAATTCATTAAGGTTTTCCCGCACGAATATAAGCGGGTGCTCAGCCAGCGCGCGGCGCCCAGCGCCCAGCAGCCGCAACCCATAACTCACCACTTACAACCCATCCCGCAGCAGGTGGCCCATGGGTAAGACCACCGGCTTCATGGAAT
Source organism: Bryobacteraceae bacterium (assembly GCA_035511215.1). Lineage (GTDB taxonomy): Bacteria > Acidobacteriota > Terriglobia > Bryobacterales > Bryobacteraceae > Bog-159. The sequence continues at coordinate 6,035 of DATKFU010000012.1, forward strand.
ACACCCGGGAGGTGGCGCAGCGCCGGCCGGCCGCCGAGCGGGTCAACGACTGGTTCGAAATCTACCTCGATTTCCCGGAGGAAAAAATCCGCGCACAGGGCGCTCGCTGCATGGATTGCGGGGTGCCCTTCTGCCACACCGGCTGCCCGCTCACCAACATCATTCCCGATTGGAACGACCTGGTCTATCGCGGCCGCTGGCGCGAAGCCATCCGAGTGCTGCATTCCACCAACAACTTTCCGGAGTTCACCGGCCGCATCTGCCCGGCGCCTTGTGAAGCCGCCTGCGTGCTCGGCATCAACGAGCCGCCGGTCACCATCAAGCAGATCGAAAAGACCATCGTGGACCGCGCCTTCGCGGAGGGCTGGATCCAGCCCGAGCCTCCCGCCAACCTCACCGGCAAGCGCGTCGCCATCGTTGGCTCGGGTCCCGCCGGCCTGGCTGCCGCGCAGCAGTTGTGCCGCGCGGGCCATGGCGTCACGGTATTCGAAAAGAACGACCGCATCGGCGGCCTGCTGCGCTACGGCATCCCGAATTTCAAGATGGAGAAGCACCTCATCGACCGGCGGCTTGAGCAGATGCGCGCCGAGGGCGTCGAGTTCATCCCCAATGCGCATGTAGGCCATAACATTCCGGCCGAAGATCTGCGCCGCGGCTACGACGCCATCCTGCTCTCGGGCGGCGCAGAGCAGCCTCGCGATCTGCCGGTCCCCGGCCGCGAGCTGAATGGCATCCACTTCGCCATGCAGTTCCTGGGACGCTCGTCGCCCGTCTCCGCCGCGGGCAAGCGTGTCGTCATCATCGGCGGCGGCGACACCGGCGCCGACTGCCTGGGTACTTCGCATCGCCAGAAGGCCCTCTCCGTGCACCAGTTCGAGCTGCTGCCGCAACCCCCGATCGAGCGCTCCCCGTCCACCCCCTGGCCCCTCTGGCCCATGCAGCTCCGTAGCGAAAGCTCGCACGAAGAGGGCGGCATCCGCGAATGGAGCGTGGCCACCACCGCGTTCACCGGCGATGAACACGGCAACGTCAAACAACTACACGCCACGCGCGTCGGCCATGTGCCCAAGTTTGAGCCGATCCCCGGCACGGAATTCACCCTCGACGCGGACCTGGTGCTGCTCGCCATGGGCTTCCTCGGACCGGTCAAATCTGGGCTCCTGGAGAGCCTGGGAGTGAAGCTCGACCTTCGCGGCAACGTCCACGCCGCCGAGAACTACATGACCTCCGTCCCGGGCGTCTTCGCCGCTGGAGACATGCGCCGCGGCCAGTCTCTGGTAGTCTGGGCCATCACCGAGGGCCGCAACGCCGCGCGCGGCATCGACCAATACCTGATGGGTTCCAGCAAACTGCCGTAGTTCATTGGGCCTCCCTGTCGGGCACGCTCTCGCGGGGTACCCACCGCTGGGATTACGACGAAGCTAGCTAGCTTAGCTAGCAGCATTCCGGAAGGAAGCAAACTGTGTTCCGATCCCGATGGTGAACACCGTCAGAGAGAGCGACGCCAGCTTTTTGATTGCCGGAGAACGGTTTCAGCTTCGCCAAGAGGAACATGCGCGGCGTCCGGAGCGAAGCGGAGGGGGGCGGGCGGTATGCTCGGCATCGGAGAATGGAGCGACCTTCCGTTTTTCCTCCCACTCTAGGGGTCCGGCGTGTTTCCCGGCCGATTTTCTGATGTTTGGCCCCGTCATCCCATCAGGTGCCCGATGTCAAACGCAACCAGAGCGTTCCTGTTGGTGATCACGTTCTTGGGTGGGTTAGCCGTGTTCGCGTGGGTAATCTCCGACATGGGTGGCTATCATTTTGGACCCACGTTGCTGGCGGTGGTGGACATTTACGTCATGGTTCTGCTGATGTATGCCTGCTTCCGTCGAATCACTCAAAAAGTGCGCGTGGCGCGGGCACAGAAATCGCTCGACACCGCATTAGCATACCCTCCAAGATTCGTGTAACCTGATATCAAGATGAGCACAGCCAAACAAGAAGTGCGCCTGCTGTTAGACCAGATCCCCGACGACGCTACCTTCGAGGACATCCAGTACCACATCTACGTGAGGGAGAAGATCGAACGCGGACTCAAAGACGTCGAAGAAGGCCGGATCGTCTCCGAGGAGGAGATGGAGCGTAGAATGCAGAAATGGCTCGGCGCGTAGTTTGGGCCGAGGCTGCGTCATCGGATCTCGAAGAAGCGGCGGGCTACATCGCGCGAGATTCACGATACTACGCGGCGGCCTTCGTGCGCGAAGTGCGTGCGGCAGCCCGATCGCGCGTTTCCCCGGAACGCGGCCGCGTCGTTCCGGAACTCGGACGGCCCGAGATCCGCGAACTCTTGGTACGAAGCCATCGTCTCGTCTACAACGTCGCTCCAAAACAAACCTGCGTCCTCGCGTTAATCCACGGAGCGCGCGACTTCACCAAGGTCTGGGTCGAACACGATTCATGAATCATCCCCGCGCTGGAAGAACGGGCAGCCCGAGTTTACCGGACAGGCATGGCACACCGGCCCGTTCCGAAGGCACAACCGCTGCCCATGTTGCCGCAACAGCAGGTGCGCCGCCTTCAGCAACTTGCAGTCCGCAGGCAGCTCCGCAAGCGTGACCTCGCGAACCGACTTATAGGTAGCGGAATAGCTTTTCCGGTCTTCTCCAAAACCCATGCGCACCAGCACTCGCAGACCGTTCGATTCGAGCGCCAGCACGCCGAGCACGCCCGAGAACATCAGAATCTTCTCCGCACCCGGCTCGCCGACCATCGGGATCTGCATCAGCAGCTTCTTCGCCTTTGGCGGAGGCAGTTTCAGTACGCTGGCGAGATCGCCACCGAATTGATCCACCGTGAGCTGCGCGGCGATACGCAAGCGTTCGGCGCGGTCTTCCGCGGCAATCGATCCACCCATCCGAGTGATGCCGCAGAGCAGATCCATCGGCGCGGACAGGATCTTCTCCGGGGTCAAACCAACCTGCTTTCGCAACGCCTCAAAGGCCGCACCGCGGCGGGCATCGTCCGCCAGATAGGCAACTATCTCCCAGACAATCATCTCGAACGGCCCGGCGAATGGCGGCGGCTGGGGAGTGCCGTAGTGCCGCTCGATCCTGTCGAGAAGCCTGCCTAACCGCGAGTTTGGCCATTCGATCGCCGCCATCATGCAATAATACGCGATAATACTACGGTGTCGAAGATGCGAATCGCGCTGATCGGCGATTACCGCGCATCCGTGACAGCGCACATGGCCATTCCGCCGGCGCTGGAACTAGCCGCCAAATCACTGGGCGTCGAGGTCGAGCCGATCTGGGTACACACGTCCAAGCTGACCGGTACGGAGGAGGTACGCGCATTGCTCGGCTATCGAGGAATCTGGTGCGTGCCCGCATCTCCCTACGCGAATACGGAAGGCGCGATTGCAGCCATCTCTCTGGCCCGCACGGAAGGAATCCCGTTCCTGGGAACATGCGGCGGCTTCCAGCATGCGATGATCGAGTACTTCCGGAACGTGGCCGGCGTCGCGGATGCGGCGCATGCGGAGCTGAATCCTGAAGCGGAACACCCTCTCATTTCCAAGCTCTCGTGCTCCCTGGTAGAGGTTACCGGTACGATCCGGCTGACTCCCGGCTCATTTGCGCAAAGACTTTATGGGTCGGATCGCGTCGCGGAAGGATATCATTGCAGCTACGGCCTGAACCCGAATTTCGCACAAACGATTCACGATCGAGACGACCTGAGAGTGGAAGGCACGGACGATGCCGGCGACATCCGGATCATTCGCTTGCGCCACCATCCGTTCTTCGTGGCGACTCTTTTCCAGCCGGAACGCTCCTCGATGCAGGGTCTGGTTCATCCGCTCATCCGTGAATTTGTGAGGGCCAGCGCCCGGCGCACGAGGCAGACCACGAAAGACGATGGTCTGCCCCACTAGCGGCGGCGATAATCCATAATCTCGCCCGCGCCGGACTGCCAGACGGCGGCTTTGTCATAATTCTCGTCGAGCAAGCGCGTCAACTGATCGCGATCCGCCAAGGCGCTGTAGGGGCTCATCACCGCGACGACCCGCGCCGCACTGGGAGGCTCCACGCAGATCCTCTGCTCCAGTTCCGGCCGCAGGAACAAATAGTAGACCTCCTGATTGCGGGGCGCCACCGCCACGCACGCATCGGCCGGCAGATGCGCCGCCAGCACGCCCGCCTGCGCCCCGAAGCCGTCTTTCGGTACCGTCGCCAGGCGGTAGTCGCTCACCGCCGCTGCCGCGAAAAAAACTAACGCCATGGCGTAGCCTACACGCCGCCATCCGTCGCGGAGCCGCTCGATGCCGCCCGCCGCCGACAGGGCCAGCACGGGCATGGCAAACAAAAGCTGCCGCGCCGCAAAGAAATAGTTGACCAGCGCGTCGATTAAGACCGGCCCCGCCAGCGCGGCCAGCGCCACGCACGCGAGCAAGCGCCGGCTCCGCAACCTGGCCAGCCCAACGGCCGCACCCGCGAGCAAGGCAACGCTGCAAATATATCCGCCCCCGCTCAACTCGTGCAACAGCCCGAATGGAGTGACCTGGCGCCACGAGAAGAAATACGGCTGCATCGCCGCGGACGCTTCCTGGGCCTGGTGCTGCAGCCAGTACCACGGAACGAACGCGAGAACGCCGAGCGCCGCCGCACCAGACACCAGCCGCTTGGTTTCGGAACTTACATCCCGTTCGCCGATCGACCAGAACAGCGCGCCGAATACCGGCAGTATGGTCAATGGCTGCGAGTACAGCCCGACCGCCACCGACGCTCCATACCAGGCCGCCGCCCCCACCGTGCCGCGCTCGCGCGCGCGCAGAAACAGCACCAGCGACGCCAGCGCGCAAAGCAGGCCCTGCGAGTAGCCGCGCGCCTCGAGCGCGTAGCGGAACTGTAGCGGCAGCGCTAGAAACATAGCCGTGGCCCAGGCCCGCGAACGGACGCCGAACCTTCCGCAAAGAGCCGCGAAAAGCGCCGCACCCGCGATACTGCACAAGGCCGCCGGAATGCGCGCCACAAACGCCGACGCGCCGAACAGATCGACGACGGCCCGCTGCGCCAGGTAGGGCAGCGGCGAAGCGCCCGGATTCAATTGCACCCACTCCAACAGCGCCGGCACGCTGGCGCGTCCCAGCACGAGTTGCTGCAACTCATCGAGCCACAGCGGCGTGACGCCCAGCACCGCGAAGACCAAGGCCGCATAGGCGGCGATCAGAATTATCACCGCGTTCGGCCGCGCCTCCGACATGGGGGACTATCTCTGATTGGATTTGAGGATCTTCTTGCGCAGCCGGATAGACGCCGGCGTTACTTCCACGAATTCGTCGTCACGGATGAATTCGATGGACTGCTCCAGGTTCAGGATGCGCGGCGGCACCAGCCGGATGGCTTCGTCGGCCGTGGACGCGCGCATATTCGTCAGCTTTTTTTCCTTCACGATGTTCACGTCCAGGTCGGCGGTGCGGGCATTCTCACCCACGATCATGCCTTCGTAAACTTCGGTGCCCGGACTGACGAAAATCTCACCGCGCTCCTGCAGATTGAAGATGGCGTTGCCGGTGGACTTGCCGGGGCGGTCCGCCACCAGCGATCCGGTGGGGCGGGTGGGGATATCGCCCTGCCACTCGATGTACCCGTAGAACAGCGAGTTCATGATGGCCGTACCGCGCGTGTCGGTGAGGATCTCGCTGCGCAGCCCGATCAGGCCGCGCGAGGGGATGTGGAACTCGAGCCGCACGCGGCCGGAGCCGTGGTTCACCATCTTATTCATCTTGCCCTTGCGGCTGCCAAGCTTCTCGATGACCACCCCGATGAAAGCCTCGGGGCAGTCGATTACCAGCAGTTCCATGGGCTCCTGCAACTTGTGGTCGATGGTGCGCGTGAGGATCTCCGGTTTGCCCACCATCAGCTCGTAGCCTTCGCGCCGCATCATTTCGATCAGGATGGCCAATTGCAACTCGCCGCGCCCCATCACCTTGAAGGTGTCGTGGCCCAGTTCCGCGACCCGAATGGAGACGTTGGTGAGCAGCTCCTTGTCCAGCCGTTCGCGCAGGTTGCGCGAGGTTACGTAGGCGCCCTCCCGGCCGGCAAACGGCGAGGTGTTGATGGTGAACGTCATGGCGATGGTGGGCTCGTCGATTTGCACCACGGGCAGCGGCCGGGGATTCTCGGCGCTGGTGACGGTTTCCCCGATGGTGATGCCTTCCACGCCGGCGATGGCCAGTAGGTCGCCGGGCCGGCCGATGGTTTCGTCCACCCGCTTCAAGCCTTCGAAGGAGTAGAGCTTGGTGATGCGCGTGGAGTGCTGCGAGCCGTCCAGTTTGCAGATGGCCACGGTGTCGCCGAAATTCAGAGTGCCGGCAAAAACCCGCCCAATCGCCAGCCGCCCCAGGTAGTCGCTGTAATCCAGGTTCGCCACCAGCATCTGCAGCACCTCGCCGGGATCGCCCGCCGGCTCGGGGATATGCTTCAATATGGCGTCGAAGAGGGGCTTCAGGTTGCTCGAATCGTCCTCCATCGAAGTCTTGGCCACGCCGGTCTTGGCGACGGTGTAGAGCACCGGGAAATCGAGCTGGTCCACGGTGGCGTCGAGGTCGATGAACAGATCGTAGATCTCGTTCAATACCTCGGGTACGCGCGCGTCGGGCCGGTCGATTTTGTTGATCACCACGATGGGCGGCAGCTTGGCTTCGAGCGCCTTCATGAGCACGTAGCGCGTCTGGGGCAGGGGACCTTCGCTGGCATCCACCAGCAGCATGACGCCGTCGACGATCTTCAGCGCGCGCTCCACCTCGCCGCCGAAGTCACTGTGGCCGGGCGTGTCCACGATGTTGATCTTGACGCCCTTGTAACGGATGCCGGTGATCTTGGCCAGGATGGTGATGCCGCGCTCGCGCTCGAGGGCGTTGGAATCCATGACGCGCTCGACGTGCACTTCGTTCTCGCGGAAGATTCCGCTCTGGTTCAACATGGCGTCCACCAGCGTGGTCTTTCCATGATCGACGTGGGCGATGATGGCGATGTTACGAATCGAGGGAGTGGCGTTTTCCATTGGTTGCGTTTCAGCCGGCTTCAGGCGAGGGGTTCTCTTATATGGTAGCGAAAGAGCGGGCGGATATGCGTGGAGAGCGCGGTTCGGGGCAGGGCGACACTTTGGCGACAGATGCTCAAAACCTTGTATCAGGTTGCATTCCGTCGTCATTGGTCGCGTTTTGGGTTTGTTTGGTAATTCATGAGTTCGTGGGCGATGCGAGTTAACATTGAGCGCGGCGCTTTTCCTACTTAAGGATGACATGGGGGAGTGCGGGAGGGGCCGGGTAGAGGCTGGACCTTGTTGAATTCATTAGGCAGATATTTTTTGGAAGTCTGTGATTGGCTACGCGCTGGGCGGCCTCTCCGAGGCCGCCGCAGACTGCGAGCCTGCCCCACTCCTAGCGGGGCGAGCTATGATCGGAGAAGCGCCCGCCATCATGCACGAGATGAGCATAGCCGGTTCGATGCTGGAGGCCGTCCGCGCCGAGTCCGCGCGGCACAATGCCCATGTGATGGCAGTGGGCGTCAAGATCGGAGAGCTCTCCGGAGTGGATTCCGAATCGCTGCGCTTCTGTTTCGAGGCCCTGGTGCTGGATACCGATCTGGCGCCGCTCGCGCTGCAGATTGAGCGACTGCCCTGGCGCCACCGCTGCCGCCGGTGCGATCGGGATTTCGACGTTCAGGAGTATCGCACCGAGTGCCCGCAGTGCGGCTCCGCGGAGACGGAGATGGCCAGCGGGCGAGAGTTGGAGTTCGCGTATATGGAGATCGAAGAAACATGACCCGAGTGCCACTCGAACGCAAGGTGCTGAACGAGAACGACCGGCTGGCGGCCGATCTGCGCCAGGGCTTCCAGCGGCATGGAACGCGGTGCGTGAACCTGATCAGTTCGCCCGGTTCCGGCAAAACCATGCTGCTGGAGCGCACCCTGGCATCCTTCGAGCCGGGACGGCGCGTGGCGGTGCTCACCGGCGACATTCAAACGGACAACGACGCACAGCGCCTGGCGCGCTACGGCTTTCCGGTGCGCCAGATCACCACCGGCGGCGCATGCCACCTGGACGCGCGCATGGTCACCAGTGCGCTGGCCGAATGGCAGCCGGATGCAATCGACCTGTTGCTGATCGAGAACGTCGGCAACCTGGTGTGCCCCACCAGCTACGACCTGGGCGAAGAAGCGCGCGTGGTGGTGCTGAGCGTCACCGAGGGCGAGGACAAGCCCATGAAGTATCCGGCCACATTCAACCGCGCGGACCTGGTGGTGCTGAACAAAGTGGATCTGCTGCCCTACGTGCCGTTTCGCATGGACCTGGCGCGCGAATATATCCGGCGGGTGCAGCCGGATGTGGAGATTGTGGAAGTTTCCTGTACCACCGGCGTAGGCCTGGATACCTGGCTGCAGTGGATCGACGCGAGAGTGGGTGCATGCTGACCGAGCACCCTCTGCTGAACGCGGTCATCTTCGCTTCGCTGGGGATCGCGGTGTTCGTAATCGCCGCCGCGATTCTGCTGAAAGTAACGCCGCTGAAGTTGTGGTGGGAACTGGTCGAAGAGCGCAACGTGGCGGTGGCTATTTTCGCCGGCGCGGCAGCCATCGGCATCTGCCTGATCATCGCCGCGGCGATGCATTGAGTTGAGGGAATGGGGCGGGTCTGGAGACCCGCCGCAGGCGTGGACGCCTGCCCCACACGGCGTGGAGGTCTGCCCCACAAGTCCTTCGTGGTAACTTTGTAATCTATGGCGTTCGAGTCCGATAAAGTCATGTTCGAGATCTACCGGGAGACGCAGTATTCCGGCAAGTACCGGGTAGTCTACTTTACCGAACTGCAGGATCACAATAAGGAAGCCGAAATCAACCACGCGCTGAACGGCGAGCACTACTACGACGGCTTTATCAAAAATTACCGTAAGGAAGAGGCCAAGCAGATCATCGAGGATTGCCTGACGCGCCTGAACGGCGGCGAGAGAGTGGAACCGCTGGAGATCGAGCGCGCGCTGGGCGAACACATCGCCTGAGACTCCGGTGCAAATCACCCGTTACGCCAGCCTGTCCGAGCCGCAGTTTCTGGGGTGTGTGAGCGCCTTTACCGATTCGCTTTCCGGCGAGTTGAACTCCGCCGCGATGTACCTGCGCAAGCTGGATGGCCAGGCCAAAGGCGGCGCTTTCGCCTACGAGATGTCGCTCGACCGCCACCGGTACGGCGCGCTGACGGTGCTGGACCGCTGGGGCGCGTTCGTAGCCGCCTTCGGCCCGCACCTGGCGCTGGGCCGTTATCCGGCTATCGTTACGGAAGCGCCGGCGCGCGTGCGCACCGCCGAAAGCATCCTCGAGAGCGCCAATCGATTGATCGATGCGGCCGCCGGGTATTCGAGCGACGTAGTGGAGGCCTGCGTTCTGGCGTTTCAATCGCTGGGTACCACGTTTGCGGAGGAGCACCAGGCTTCGAGGCAGTCGGCGCAACTGGGACCCATGCTGCCGGACGAGTTTAAGCAGGCTCGCGGCATCTTCCTGCACGATCTGGCGGCGCGCTAGCCGTGCCGTTCGGCACGCTCACATCCGAGCTCGCCTGCGAAGCGCTTGCCAAAGCCGGGCTCCGGTTCAGTCCAGAGCAACTGCGGGTAGAGGCACGTGAAGAACGCTGGGTTGTGGCCTGCCCGAAAACCGTTTGGCCTGGTTCGCTGCGTCGCCAGAGGGCCGCAGGCGGCTTGCCACCGAAAGGCGCGTGCTGCGGCTGCTTAAGGAACGCTGCACTTCTTTATCACCGGGAATTCTGGTCCAGGGTACACTCGGCACGGAATTCGACTTCGATGTGCGTGCCATGGTACCGGGCATGAGCGATCCGCGGCGCGTGTTGGACCTGGCGCGCGGTAACGCCGAACTGGCTGCGCAGCTGGGCCGAGAGGTGGGTGCAATCCTTGCTGAACAGCACGGGCGCGTCAGTGCCGCGGATGCCGCCGGTTGGCTGCCGCGTCAACCGGGTTGGCCGGAACGGGGCGAATGGATTCGCGAGCGGCTGGTTCGCGTGACCACTGACCGCCTTTTGATTGCCGGCGCCGATGCGGTGATCGCGAGATTATGATAGCCAGTCGACGCCGGGAGGCGGATCGCGCGCTGGCGCATTCCGACCTTAGCTTCCATAATATGGCGATTGATGCGGCGTCGCTTAAGCTGTGCGGCCTCTTCGACTATGAGGATGCCGCCCGGGCCGATCGGCATCACGATTTTCGCTATCTCGTATTCGATTTTGACCGCTGCGAACTTCTGGACGCAGCCATATCCGTGTATGAAGCCGCACTCAACCGCAGGATTGAGCGGCGGCGCGCCTTCCTGTACAATGCCGCGTGCGCGGTCGCGTTCCTCGCACAACGGGCCTCAACCGGCCCCGAAGATCGCCCGTGCGGGAGGACGCTTGCAGAGGATTTGCGATGGTCCAGGCAGGCGATTGCAGCAGCGCTAGACTGCAAGCCGGCAGACCCGTGAAGGAGGAGGTTGGCTGGCCAAGGGCGTTGTCTTTGAACGGGTCCGGAACAGCTCCTCGAGGATACCAAAACCTCACTACGAATCGACCTCGACAACGGGATAGGCTTCCACGTATTGCTCTCCAGTGCAGCCATAGTATGCGACCGTTCGCGCCGCGAAATCGACATCGTAACGAACCACGCCGGCGCGCCACGAAGCCGCCAGGAATTCCGGAAACGTGGTTTCCCCCGCCTGATCCGTTCGCAACGCTGAAATCAGCGCCTCGCGGTTGAACGGCGGGACGTCCACGGTGCCGGTCGCTAATGGCGTGCCCTGGGTCACAACGGGCCCGTCCTTGGTCAGAAATAGGCTCTGGCATGCGGGTAGAGACCAGACATTCCGAGTCACACCCGCGCGCCGCAGCGTCTCGGCGAGGTAGGGAAAGCCTCCGGCTTTAGGCCGGATAGCCATCGCGCGTTTCTGGGCCGCCTCTAAGTTCTCGATCGCTTTACTCACAGATAATTCTCCTTCGCATGTAGTCTGGGTGAAGTTAGTCTCAGGTGGCTATCCGTTTCATTCAGGTGCAGGCTATCGCCGCGGTGCCGTGGGGCAGACGATCGGTTTTCGTCGTCTGCCGCGCATGGATGCTCCCCGCAGCCCGGCAGACCACAAGAAACGATGGTCTGCCCCACGAAGCTGCTGTTACCATAACCTGAGTCAACCGGATACTCCTTTTTTCTGAATTCCGTGGGCTTACTCCATCGGCACGTCCCTGATCTGGTGAAACTCGGCCAGTTTGCCAAGCAGGCGCCGCAGGGTGGCCCTTTCGCCGGCCTCCAGGCCATCGAAGAACTCTCGATCGTTCTGGTCCGCGATCTCCGCCAATTGGGGAAGAATGCGGCTGCCCGACCGCGTCAGGGAAAGCAACTGGACGCGGCTATCCTCCGGTTTGGTCGAGCGCGCGGTCCAGTTCTTCGCCTCCAGTTTGTCGATGACCTTGGAGACAGCTCCGCGTGTCAAATCCAGGGCTTCTGCGAGTTCCCCCGGAGTGATCCCCGGCCGTTCCTGGACACGGCACAACACCACCCATTCGGCAACGGAGGTATGCTTCGCCTGCAACAACCGGGCGAATGAGCCCGACACGTGATTCGAAACCCGCCGCAACCAGTAGCCAAGGTGAAACTCGAGATCCGGCGTCGGCCGTTGTCCGCGGCGCGGCTGCTGTTCCGATCTTGTTTCCATGGAAACTAATATACTTTCCTTGGAAACTATCTGTCAAGCGGTTTCCGGCGAACGGGGCATCCTAGAAGCGTGCGGCGACGAAACTGTTTTCGGGCCGCTTGGGCACGTTCGAGCTCCGTCAATGGCGAAAGCGGCGTGGTTTTTTCCCGGAACGGAAGCGTAGCCAAAGCCATTGCAGTTACTCGAACGGCGTGCTATAGAAAGACATGCCTCGATTCCGCCGTGCGCTCTATAGGGTCCTGGTATGCCAGATCTGCGTGCTGGGTATGTGCGCCGCATTACAAGGTGCGCCTCGTATTTCCTTCAACGCCCCACTCACCTACCTCACCGCCGGCCCCGTAACATCTGTCGCCGGGCCGATTTCAACAGCGACGGCAAGCCCGACGTTGCCGTAACCAGCAATTACACCAATACCGTATCGATCTTCTTGGGCAAAGGTAACGGCGCGTTCCAGACCCCGGTAAGCTACGCGGTTGGAACCGGCCCGGTCGCACTCGCAGTCGGCGACTTCAACCGTGACGGGAACGCGGACCTGGCCATATCCAGCACCAACGGCAATTCCGGCGCCCTTTCCATCCTGCTTGGCAATGGCGACGGCACCTTTCAACCCGCCGTAAACTATCCGTTGGGGCGGACGCCCGACTCCATCGCGATTGGCGATTTCAATAACGATAGCAACCCGGATCTGGCAATCGTCGACACCTCGGCCCTGGACGTGGTCTATATCCTTTTCGGCACAGGCGACGGCGCGTTCCGGCTGGATGGGACCTGGCCGGTCGGAGTTTATCCTAGTTGCGTTGTGGCGGGCGATTTCAACGGAGACGGAAACCTGGACCTAGCGGTTTCCGCGGGCGGCGATGATCACACAGGGCAAGGTGTCAGCATCCTCCTATGCAAGGGTAATGGCGCCATCCAGCGGCCCGTCCGAATTGCTGCGGGAAACGCGCCATGGTACGTGGCCGTGGCCGATTTCAACGGCGACGGGAAACTGGACCTGGCAGTCGCCGATTACGATTCACCGACGAGCCCAGGCCCGGACAATGCAATTTCGCTGTTGCTGGGAAATGGCGACGGCACATTTCAACCGCCAACGACAATCTCTGTAATCGGCGCCTACCCAGATTTCCTGGCGGCGGTCGACTTCAACAACGACGGCAACATAGATCTGCTGGTAAACACGCTCGATGGCGTCACGCTTCTGTTAGGCAACGGCAACGGCACCTTTGCGCCCCCGGCTAACATCACTCCGATTTTCGGCTATTTTGCCCTTGCCGACTTCACCGGCAGCGGTGAGCTGGATCTGGCGATTGCCAGTGGGGGCTTGACCGTCCTGATCCCCGAAGCCGGCGGCAACTTTCCGCGCGACGTGAACTTCTATGCCGGGGGCGCCGTGTCTTCCGTCGCCTCGGGGGATTTCAACGGCGACGGTCACACGGACCTCGTTGCAGCCGAGCTGGATTCGGCAAGAATTGCGGTTCTGCTCGGCAATGGCGACGGCACCTTCCAGCCCGCCACAGACTACCCCGCACCAAAGGCGCGACGGTGACCGTAGCCGACATCAATGGCGATGGCAACCTGGACCTTATCATCTGCGCTGAATCAATCACCGTCATGCTCGGCAACGGACAAGGTCAGTTCACAACCGTTTCGGTTACAACCGTGCCGTACGCCCTATTCGTGGCTGTGGGCGACTTCAATCTGGATGGCAAGCCCGACTTGGCCGTGAGCACGCAAGCCGGGCTGGTCATCCTGCCGGGCAACGGCGACGGGACATTCGGGCCTCCCTTGCCGGTTCCAGCGGGAACGGATACGGGCGCTGTCGCGGTTGGCGATTTTAATCACGATGGAAAGCCGGACCTGGCAGTCGCCATCGAGCACTCCGCCAGTCTCTCCATCCTGTTCGGCAATGGCGACGGTTCCTTTCAGCCGCCAGTGAGCTATGGCGTTGGAGGCTATCCTTCGTCGGTTGTCGTGGGTCCATTCAGCGCTGCCCAAAGCCAGGACCTGGCGGTGGCCAATTATGGATCTCCCTTCCAATACGGCACCGTCTCAGTGCTGTTGGACGACGGCACCGGAACGTTTCAACCCGCCGTGGATTCCCTCTTGGGAGCCGCTCCGCAGTTCGTCGCGGTGGGCGACTTCAATGCCGATGGAAAAGCGGATCTGGCGGTGGCGGATCTCTGGTCGGACGCGATCTCGATTCTGACGGGGAACGGCGACGGCACGTTCCAGGCGCCGCTCAGCTACGACGTCCCGCGCCAGCCGTATGCTCTGGTCATTGGCGCGTTCTCCGGCGCCGGCACAAGCGATCTTGCCGTCGCTGATCTGGTCGGCGTTACGCTGCTGACGAATACCACTCGCTGACGCCGCCTATCGGGCCGCGGCTGCCACCGCTAGCCCGGCCGCCTGCGCGTTCCGTTCTTCAATGCGCACGATCCGCCGCGCCGCCTGGCCGGTATAGAGTTGCCGCGGCCGGGCGATCTTCTGTTCGCCGTCTTTCAGCATCTCTTGCCACTGCGCCAGCCACCCCACTGCGCGCGGAATGGCGAAAAGTACCGTGAAAACATCCGGCGAGAAACCCATAGCCTGATAAATGATGCCCGAATAGAAATCCACATTGGGATAAAGCTTGCGCTTGATGAAGAAATCGTCTTCGAGCGCGATGCGCTCCAGTTCCAGGGCTATATCTAGCTTGGGATTGCGCCCGGTCACCTCGAAGACTTCCTCCGCAACCCGTTTGATGATGCGGGCGCGCGGATCGTAGTTCTTGTAAACGCGGTGGCCGAAACCCATCAGCTTGCCGTGACCGGCCTTGATCTGCTCGATATAGGCCGGCACACGCGCCTTGGAACCGATCTCGTCGAGCATCCGCAGCACTTCTTCGTTGGCGCCCCCGTGCAGCGGTCCGGAGAGCGCCGCGATGGCCGCCGCCGTGGTGGCGTAAGGGTCCGCGAAGGAACTGCCCACGGCGCGCATCGCGCTGGTGCTGCAATTCTGCTCGTGGTCGGCGTGCAGGATGAATAGCACCTCCAGCGCGCGCGCCAGCACCGGGTTGGCGCTGAACTTGGGCTCCGTCCGCTTCCACAGCATGTTCATGAAGTTCTTGGTGTAGCCCAGGTCGTTGTCCGGATAAACGTAGGGCAGGCCCAGGCTGTGCCGGTAGGAATACGCGGTGAGCGTGGGCATCTTCCCGATCAGCCTGGTGATCTGTAGCTTCCGGACGGTGGGATCGTGGATATTCCGGGCCTCCGGGTAAAAGGTCGAAAGCGCCGCCACCGTGCTCATCAGCATGCCCATGGGATGGGCGTCGTAGTGGAAGCCTTCCATGAACTTCTTCAGGTTCTCGTGGATCATGGTGTGGCGGGTGACATCTGCCATCCACCCGTCCAACTCGTCGGGGCTGGGCAATTCGCCGTTCAGCAACAGGTAAGCGACTTCCAGGAAGCTGCACCCTTCGGCAAGCTCCTCGATCGGGTAGCCGCGGTAGCGCAGGATTCCCCGGTCTCCATCCAGGTAGGTGATGGCGCTCTGGCAGGAGGCCGTGTTCAGGAATGCGGGATCGTAGCTGAGTAGGCCGAAATCGTCGGGGCCGGTTTTGATCTGCCGCAGGTCGATGGCGCGGATCGCATCATTATATAGGGGCAGCGTGTAAGTCTTTCCGGTCCGGTTATCGGTTATGGTGAGGGTATCGTCGGCCATGGTATGGCGCCTCCTTGCAAGATGGGCTGCCCGCCGCTGTGCATTTCGATTTCCACAAGCAAGTGTTTGAAAACACAACAGACAGTGGAAAATTCCGCGCGGGCGGGACGGGTCAGGCGGGTGTTTTCACGACGCGTTGGGTGACGTGGCGCACGCACTCGTGCGTGCCGTGCCGGCACTCATGCCGGCACCTGGCGGCCTATAATTTCGCTATTTGCTGTTGAGTTCTCCAAACGTGAGGCGATGCACCAAGCTATCCGGACGACTCTGAGCCGAAGCTGCCAAGCATTGTGCCGCAGCCATCTCACCGCGTCCCGCGCGCCTGGATCGCCTGCACCGTCAGAAGCGCCTGTTCCTGCACCTTCTCCGGCATGCCGGGGACGCTACGCGAATAACGCCGGATGTCTTCCAAATCTTCCTTCGTGCCGACCGTCCATAGTGCGCGCAGCGCTTCCCAGGCGTGCTCCTTGTCCGCCGAAATCTCCACCAGCGGATCGCCCGCGCGCACCACGCCGCCTTCGTGCCGGCTCAGTTCGCGCACTTCCCCGGGCAACGGAGAGCGTACCTCTACGCCGGCCACGTGCGCCACCAGCGTGCCCGGATTTACGTATTCGGCCAGTTTGAGCCGGTATTGGACCACGCCTGCGGCGGGGGAAACGATGGTGAAAGGCCGCAGCATGGCCAGCAGTTCCGGGCGCGCGGCCGCGTCGCCGAAGTTCGAAAGCCCCAGCGCGGCGTTGCGGCGGACCATGGGCTGCGGATCGGCCATCAGCTTCAACAGCGCTTCGTGGAAGGGTGCGTAGGTGTGGTCCTGGCCCATGATCCAAGCCGCCGTTTGGCGCAGTTCAATCAACGGGCTGCCCGCCAGCTCGACCACCTGCGGATACCAGCGCGCGGCGGCCGGATCGTGCCGGGACATGCGCTCGCCCACCTGCACCAGCGCATGCTGTGCGTGCCGGGGCTTGGCGCGGTCGGCCAGGTACTCGCCAATCTGGTCGTCCGTCAGCTTGCGGCCGAACCAGGTCATGTACCAGAACAGGAAGGGGAACAGCACCAGCAGCAGCGCGAAGGCAGTGATCAGGAGATAGGCGCGTTGGCGGGCCATTGGATTCAAGTGGGGCAGGCTCTCAGCCCGCCCTCTTTTTCATGCCCCAGTGGCCGCGGGCCACGGCGCAATCACCAATGATACCAACACACGCCCGCCCTAATCGCTGCAGGTCACTGTTGCACGTCGAACTTGATGGCCGCGTCCGCGCCGAACTTGCGGAAAGTGGTATAGCGGAACTCGTCTTCCACCAGCATTTGATCGCCGGCGAAACCCCTGTGGGTCACCGCCGCGGGCGCCATGAATCCTTGGGCGTTGGGCGTGTAGTCCACGATGCCTTCCTCGCGGAACGTCTTCTTGCCGTCTTGCCGGCTCTCCACAATGGTAATGCGCAGCGGCAGACCGTCCGGCACGCGCGCGTAAATGCGGCCCTGAATCGGCTGATGAATCGCGCGGTGGCCCTGGAAAACCAGCATTCGATCCGGTCCCGAGATCTGCGTATAGGTAACGATCTTCACCTGGTCCGCGCCGATGCGATCGCTGCCCGTCAGCTCGAAATGGTAGTTGCCGGTCTGCCGCTTGGTAAACAGCAGCAGCAGAGGGCCGAAATCGACGACCGCGTTGGTCAGCCCGTATTTCTCGAAGTCCTCCAGCATGCGCTTGCGGGCGTGGTCGTCGGCCGACGCCAGGCCCAGCGCCAGGGAGTGGCGGGCGGCTGCCGCGGGCGTGATGGCTTGGCCATCCACCGAGATTACCTTGCGGAACTCGTGTAGCGATGCGCCTTCGTCATGCAGGGTCCCGAAGCTGTATTCCGACACGATCTCGCGCGTCTTGCGCACCGGTGCGGGGGGCTCGGCTGAGGCTGGCCCCATGCGCAGCCGGAAGCGGGAAGGCGCTTTCAAAGCCCGCTGGGTTAAGGTCTCCTCGGCCAGGACTTGGGAGGCAACATGCCGGAAGACTTCCGCCTCCTCCGACACGCGGGAGAGGATCTCCGGAAGGGTCTGTGCGCCGGCCGGCTCACCCAGGCACAGCAATGCCGCGAAACCACCCATGTATGCGAGGAATCGGGGCAGGCGCATAGTCTTATTGTAGGAGGTTCGTAGACCGCCGGTCTGACCGTCTGGCAATTTCACGCGGACCGCGAGCGAACCCAAATCGAACCCAAAATCGAACCCAAATCAAGGTTGCGAAACGAAGCCAATTGCGCCTTTGTTTTCAGTAAGAATCAAAATCAAAGCCAAATTCTTCCCATCCAAAGGACAGCGAAAGTGCGCCAAAGCACCGCCATTGCGCTCGGCCGCGCCGGACATCCCGTGCTTGCCGGGGCCCGCGTCACCGCGTTCCCCGCACGGCGTCGCTTCTTTTCGATCCCCCGTGTCCCCCCCGCAAATCATTGATTTCTATAGTGCAGAGCTTCCAAGCGCGCCGTACGTGATGCTCCATACAAAAATAGTTGCAAATCGGGCTTGCGTGTCTGTAACGGTTCTGATATTCTGAGGGAGTCGCCGATTTCGAGGTTCTCTCTGCGGTTTTGACGTGTGGGCTTGCTACGCGCCTCGCAGTATGGTACAAGAAGTTTAGGATCCTCGTGTAAGGAATGGTAACAAAACTCCGGGCGGGCCACCGCCGGAGCGGAATACGGCCTTCCTGGTAGTTCTTTTTCAAAAGCTCTCATTTTTGGGCTGCGCATGCGCACTTTTGCGCGGGCGTGGCCAACAAGTTTCGAGGCCTGCCGGTGGCGGGCGTTTCCGCAAGGATGCGTTCGACTATCGGCAAAGATCTTTGACAATCTGGTTGGATGCACAAGAAACATTCGTCAGTCTCTGAGTAAAAGTCGGGGCGATTAAACTCAACAATTCAAACGAGAGTTTGATCCCGGCTCAGAATCAACGCTGGCGGCGCGCTTAACACATGCAAGTCGAACGAGAAAGCGGGGGCAACCTCGTGAGTAAAGTGGCGTACGGGTGAGTAACACGTGGGTAATCTACCTCCGGGTACGGAATAACGCTGGGAAACCGGCGCTAATACCGTATAAGCTTTAGTAAGGAAAGCGGTTTTGTGAAAGCAAAGCCGCGCCGGGAGAGGAGCCCGCGGCCGATTAGCTAGTTGGTGAGGTAACGGCCCACCAAGGCAAAGATCGGTAGCCGGCCTGAGAGGGCACACGGCCACACTGGCACTGAAACACGGGCCAGACTCCTACGGGAGGCAGCAGTGGGGAATCTTGCACAATGGGGGCAACCCTGATGCAGCGACGCCGCGTGAGCGATGAAGCCCTTCGGGGTGTAAAGCTCTTTCGGCAGGGAAGATTATGACGGTACCTGCAGAAGCAGCTGCGGCTAACTACGTGCCAGCAGCCGCGGTAATACGTAGGCAGCAAGCGTTGTTCGGAGTTACTGGGCGTAAAGGGTGCGTAGGCGGCTCTATAAGTATGGTGTGAAATCTCCCGGCTCAACTGGGAGGGTGCGCCGAATACTGAGAGGCTAGAGTGTGGGAGAGGAAAGTGGAATTCCTGGTGTAGCGGTGAAATGCGTAGATATCAGGAGGAACACCGGTGGTGTAAACGGCTTTCTGGACCATAACTGACGCTGAGGCACGAAAGCGTGGGTAGCAAACAGGATTAGATACCCTGGTAGTCCACGCCCTAAACGATGCATATTTGGTGTGGGCCATTCATTTGGTCTGTGCCGGAGCTAACGCGTTAAATATGCCGCCTGGGGAGTACAGTCGCAAGGCTGAAACTCAAAGGAATTGACGGGGGCCCGCACAAGCGGTGGAGCATGTGGTTTAATTCGACGCAACGCGAAGAACCTTACCTGGGCTCGAAATGTTATGGACCAGTTTGTGAAAGCAGACCTTCCCGCAAGGGACCATAGTATAGGTGCTGCATGGCTGTCGTCAGCTCGTGTCGTGAGATGTTGGGTTAAGTCCCGCAACGAGCGCAACCCCTGTCCTGTGTTGCCATACCGAAAGGTGGAACTCGCAGGAGACCGCCAGGGATAACCTGGAGGAAGGTGGGGATGACGTCAAGTCCTCATGGCCTTTATGTCCAGGGCTACACACGTGCTACAATGGACGGTACAAAGGGCTGCCAACCCGCGAGGGGGAGCCAATCCCAAAAAACCGTTCTCAGTTCGGATTGCAGGCTGCAACTCGCCTGCATGAAGCTGGAATCGCTAGTAATGGCGGATCAGAACGCCGCCGTGAATACGTTCCCGGGCCTTGTACACACCGCCCGTCAC
>DATKFU010000013.1:0-11211 GCA_035511215.1 Bryobacteraceae bacterium
GATCAAGGCTCCTTCACCGAGGGCGGCATTACCGGTCCCCGCGGTGTAGACCAGCGCATTTGCGCCGATCGCTGTGTTATTGCTCGCCCCGGCGCCGCCAAAAAACATCGCGTAGTTACCTACTGCGGTATTATAAGTCCCCGTGCTGTTACTCTCTAGCGCGTTGGACCCAATCGCCGTATTGCCCATGCCAGTCGTGTTGCTCAGCAAGGCGCCGAAACCAGCGGCGGTGTTGTCGCTTCCAGTGGTGTTGCCCTGCAAGGCCAGCCCCAATGCGACATTATCGGTGCCAGGGAACTGCAGCACTATCCCTCCCTGATTGCGGATGCTCCCACTCAGGTTAATGTCCCCCGCCACGTCCAGCTTCGAACTTGGAGCCGTCGTGCCGATGCCGACGTTTCCGCTCGACTGAACCAGTTGCGAGTTGCCGAGAGTGGTGCTGTTCATCCAGACGGCAATATGGCCGGCAACACCTGTTCCTGTAAGGTTGGGTGCGGCGTCTCCGTTAGCCGTCTCTTGGCCGAACACCGACGACGACCATACACCCGCGGCAACCATCATCATGGATACGGGCAAAGCCATACGGTGCGAGCGTTTCATTTCTTTTTCCTCCGTGGTTGAACTCATCGTCGCCTTGCAGAATCCAAATCGGCGCTGCCAGGCATCGCCCGACATTATACTCCCTTCTTTACCTTGTGCTTGTGATGCCCGCTGCCTAAGCAAGAGGGCGGATGGGATATTAATTCCGAAGCACGAACGAGACACCGCATCGCGAAAGAATAAGGTACTTAGTAATTCTGCCTTCGAGTGGGGCAGGCTCGTAGCCTGCAGCGGCCTCGCAGGCCGCCACGCGCGCCAGCGCGTCTTTGCAATACCTCGTTGTGGCCGCAGGCCATGGTGCATTCACAAGCCCACCAACGCCCGTATCCTCTTGAAAACATGCTAAACTGCCAATCCACAGACTGAGACAGCCGAACATCCGTGGTAGGTTGGTCTTGGTGGACGAAGAGGGCGATCCGTGTCGAACTAAATTGAGTTACGAGTCGAAGATGTCACGGCATGTTACGCCATGTTACAACCACGTTATACAATGTTACAAGAAATCGAACTGGAGAAGAGCCGCCGGACGAACCCAAACGGAAAAACCATACGAACCCAATTCGATCCTTTGCTTTCACCAAAAGCAGCCAACGAAAGCCAAATTGGCGACAAACAGGCGACAAACGCAACGAAATGCAGCGCCATCTGCCCTTTCCACTTCAAACCGGGTATAAGATAAAGTGATCTTCAGTGCAGAATCCAATCACCTCGCGAACCGCACCGGCAATCGCCGTATTGCTGCTTCTGTGCCGCGCCCCGTTGCCCGCCCAGGCTCACTCGCCAGTCAACCCGCACGCTTCGCCGGAAGCCCGCGCTTTGCTGGACTACCTGTATTCAATCTCCGGACACTACATCCTCACCGGCCAGCATAACTACCCAAACACCATCGCCAATTGGACCGACCGCGCCTACGATCTCACCGGCAAATACCCCGCCGTCTTCGGCCAGGATTTCGGCTTTCAGGGCGGCGCCGATAAGGACTCCACGCTCGCCCGCCCGGCGCTCGTCGCCGAGGCCATGCGCCAATATCGTAATGGCGCCATCGTTACCTTCACCTGGCACACCGTCCGCCCCACCGACGATGAGCCGGTCGCCTTCCGCGACAGCGTGCAGGGTCGCCTTTCGGATTTCGAGTGGCGCGAGTTGCTCACTCCCGGCTCCGGCCTCTACAAACGCTGGTGCGCGCAGGTGGACGTAATCGTCGGCTACTTGAAGCAGTTGCGCGACGCTCGCGTTCCCGTTCTCTGGCGCTCCTATCACGAGGTCAACGGCAGCTGGTTCTGGTGGGGCGGCCGCAAGGGCAATGGCGGTTCCGCTGCGCTGTATCGCCAACTGTTCGACCGCTTCGCAAACTATCACCATCTCGACAATCTGGTTTGGGTGTGGAATGCCAACGCTCCCGGCTCCGGCGGCTCCGGCCCCGGTCCCTATCCGGATTATTTCCCGGGTCTCGAATACGCGGACGTGCTCTCAGTCTATGTGTATGGCGAATTCAAGCAGAGCTTCTATGACGGCTTAGTCACACTTGCCGCCGGTAAGCCTGTGGCTCTGGGCGAAGTCGGCGGACTCCCCGCTCCCGCCACGCTGAAAGAGCAACCCCGGTACGCCTGGTTCATGACCTGGAGCGAGTTCATCGAGATGAGCAACCCGCTCGACGCCGTGCGTGCTGTCTACGATGACGCGCGCACCTTGAGCCGCGACGACCCGCGCGTGTCGCAAGCTATGGCTTCAATTCGGAGTTCGTCGTCCCCGCCCGATCCGCAATTAGTGACGCCGGAACCCATGCCCGCAGCCAAAGACTTACTGACTAAGTTGTATCGCATAACCGGCCAGGGCATTCTAAGTGGTCAGGATACTGCGGCAGCTACGCAACAGGTCTTCGAAGTCACTGCCAGGTATCCCGCCGTCTATGGCGCCGACCTGGCCGATCCCAACCCCCAGGCGGTCGCGGGCGACGCCATCGGTCAGTATCGCAACCATGCGATTGTCACATTAAGCTGGCGACCGCCGCGCCCCACTGACGATGGCTCCGGCAAGCTATCCGGCTTCGAGTGGAAAGAACTGCTGACGCCCGGCACCCGGCTTTTCGAGCGATGGAGCGCGCAGGTGGATGTTGCCGCGGGTTACCTGAAGCAGTTGCAGCAGGCCGGCGTGCCGGTGCTCTGGCGGCCCTATCCGCAGCCCAACGGCGCGCAGTTCTGGTGGGCCGGCCGCAAACTGGAATCGGCCGCGCTATATAGGCAATTGTTCGATCGCCTCGTGAATCGGCACAAGCTGCGCAACCTGGTGTGGGTATGGAATGCCGCCGCACCCGGATTCGGTCCCGATTCGCCCGGCCAGTATGCGGATTACTTTCCGGGTCTCGAATATACCGATGCGCTGGCGGTGGACCTCCGCGATACGCCCTTTTCCTGGCGCCGCGACGCCGAGTTGGCCCGCTTCGCGGTCGGTAAAGTAATTGGGCTGGGACTGGATGGCTGGACGCCAACCGCCGCCATGCTGGAACAGCCTACGCGATGGGCTTGGTTTCTGGCATCCGGCGCCGCACAGCCTGACGCTTTGCGCGCGTTGTACGCGAATCCGCGTGTGACATCGCGCCCGCTTGTTACAGGTCGATAGGAGCGATATGATACGCAGTAACTATGTGATCCCGGCGCTGGCCTGTCTCTGGCTGCCGCTCTATGCCGTGCCCCCCGCGGCCCCGCTCGGTGTCTTCGAGGATAATGCGGACGTCGGCACTGTCTTGCATGCCGGCTCCGTCGAATATGACTCCGCCAAACGGACCTACACCGTCGCCGGCAGCGGTGAGAATATGTGGTTCGCCGCCGACGCTTTCCAATTTGTTTGGAAGAAGGTCTCCGGTGATGTCACCCTGACAGCCGACATCTCGTTCATCGGCGCCGGCGCCGAAGGGCACCGCAAAGCCGTCCTGATGGTCCGCCAGAGTCTCGACGCGGATTCCACTTACGCCGACGTCGCGCGGCATGGCGATGGACTGACCTCGCTGCAGGCCCGCGACGAAAAGGGCGTCAACACGACGGAAATCCAGTCCGCCACCAAGGCGCCCGCCCGCGTGCGTATCGCCAGGCGCGGCGACTACTTCTATATATGGGTGGCGGGCGCGGGCGAAGATCTGCAATTCTCGGGAGGATCGATGCGCGTCCCCATGCACGATCCGTTCTACGTCGGCATCGGCGTCTGCTCTCACAACAAGGATATCGTGGAGAAGGCCGTATTCTCCAACGTCGACCTCACCATCGGCGCGCCGGCTGCCACCACGCCAAAGCTGTACAGCACTCTCGAGACAGTTCCGCTCTCGGGTGACCGGCGCGTTGTCTATGTCACTCCGGGCCGCCTCTCATCGCCTATGTGGACCTCCGACGGCGCCGCGATAGTATTTCGGACCGACGGCGGCGGCACGAAAAAGATACCGGCGGCCGGCGGCATTCCGGAGGACGACCTGAACAAATTCGGAATGGCGCCCTCCGGCCCCCTCGCCACCGACAAAGACCTGCCGTCCGACGGTTTCCGGAACTACTCTCCGTGCCTCTCGCCGGACGGCCAGCAAATCGCATTCCTATCTTCCTCTGGAGGCAAAGATGTGATGCTGCGTGTCCTGTCACTCACCGATAATAAGGTACGCGTACTGGCCAAACTCGTTGGAGAAAAGGAAAGCCTTGGTTTGCCTTGGTCGCCGGACAGCCGCCGCCTGACCTTCGTCAGTTACCAGTGGATTCAGTAGCTGACTTAGTATCCACTTTCGCCTGCATCCGCCGCATACCGCGCAGCCAGCGATCATAATCGTCCGCCTTGCGCCGCAGATACTGGCCCACCTCCGCATGCGGCAGGATCAGGAAGCGCTCCTCGGCCAGCCCCGCCACCACTGACTCAGCCACCTGCTCGGGTTCCAGCGCGCCTTCCAGCAGGAATCGTCCCGGCCCCTCCGCGGCCTCCGCCAGCATGTTAGTGCGCACGCCCTGCGGACACAAGCACGACACCCGGATGCCCCGGTCGCCGTAAGTCACTGACAGCCATTCAGCCAGTGACACCGCCGCATGCTTGGTCACTGCGTAGGGAGCGGAGCCCACCTGCGTCAGCAATCCGGCCGCCGAGGCGGTCTGCAGCAGATAGCCTTCGCCGCGCGCCAGCATGCCCGGCAGAACCGCGCGCGCCGCATACACATGCGCCATGAAATTGACGCCCCAGATACGCTGCCAGTCGCTGTCGCGTGTCTCGACGCCGCCCTCCATCGCAATGCCAGCATTCGAACAAAACAGGTCGATCGCGCCGAACGCCGCCGTCGCCCGCTCCACCAGGTTGATGATATCGCCCTCGCGGCTCACGTCCGTGCGCACAGCCAGCCCGCCAATTTCGTGCGCCACTCGTTCGGCGCCGGCGCTGTCCACATCCGCCACCACTACGCCGCGCGCGCCCTCCGCCGTGAACCGCCTGCACAGTGCGCGGCCAATCCCGCTGGCCCCGCCCGTTACCACCGCGACTTTACCTGTCAGCTTCATGCTGCGCCTGCATTGTATTTTCGCAGCTCCATCTTGGCCACGGCTTCGCGATGCACTTCGTCCGGACCGTCCGCCAGCCGCAATGTGCGCGCGCCCGCCCAGGCATGCGCCAGGAAAAAATCGTCGCACACGCCCGCGCCGCCATGCGCCTGTATGGCGCGGTCGATCACGCGCAGCGCCATGTTGGGCGCCACCACCTTGATCATGGCGATCTCCGCCTTGGCGGCTTTGTTGCCCGCCACGTCCATCATGTAGGCGGCCTTCAGCGTCAGCAACCGCGCCTGCTCGATCTCCATGCGAGAGTCGGCGATCTCCGCGCGCAGCGTGCCGAACTCCGCCAGCCTCCTGCCGAACGCCACCCGCGATTGCGCCCGCCGGCACATGGCTTCGAGCGCCCGCTCCGCCAATCCGATCAGCCGCATGCAATGGTGGATGCGTCCCGGCCCCAGCCGCCCCTGCGCAATCTCGAAGCCGCGTCCTTCGCCCAGCAACATGTTGCATGCCGGCACGCGCACGTTGTCGAACACCACCTCGCCGTGGCCGTGCGGCGCGTCGTCGTAGCCGAACACCGGCAGCATGCGCTCGATCCGGATACCCGGCGTATCCATCGGCGCCAGGATCATGGCTTGCTGCTTGTGCCGCGGCGCCTGCGGATCGGTCTTGCCCATGAAAATGGCGATCTTGCAGCGCGGATCGCCCGCACCGGAGGACCACCACTTGCGTCCGTTCAGTACATACTCGCTGCCGTCCCGCACGATGCTGGCGCAGATGTTGGTGGCGTCCGACGAGGCCACCGCCGGCTCCGTCATGCAGTAGCATGAGCGGATGCGGCCCTCCAGCAACGGCACCAGCCACTGCTGTTTCTGCTCCGGTGTGCCGTAGCGCGCCAGCACTTCCATGTTGCCCGTGTCCGGCGCCGAGCAGTTGAATACCTCGCCCGCCATGGTCACACGCCCCATCACCTCACACAGTGGTGCGTACTCCAGGTTGGTCAGGCCCGCTCCCCATTCCGGGTCCGGCAGGAACAGGTTCCACAACCCGGCGGAGCGGGCTTTGGGCTTCAGTTCTTCAATGATGGGGATCGGCTGCCAGCGATCCCCTTCGGCGATTTGCCGGTAGTAGAGCGGCTCATTCGGGTATATGTACCGGTCCATGAAGTCAGTGAGCACCCGCTGTAGCTCCTGGACCTTCGGGGAATATGCGAAGTGCATTCCCGGATTGTCACGCAAAGTGAGGGCGGATGCAAAGGGCTGAGCAACGAGGCGCGGCTCTGATGGCGCGCTACACCCCAGCCAGTTTCCGTCCCTGCGACCAAAGCTCGGAGGCTTCCTCAACCACCTTCCGGCTCTCCGTATAGATGATCTTGAGGCGATCGAAGATGTCCTTGCTCGCCACCGCTAGATCGCCTGTTCGATCTGCGACCCGCCGCGAAACCTGCTTGGCCGTGTACCAGCGATCCCGCTTCCGCCGGCTCAGCGCCACGGCCACGCCGATGGCCGCCCCCACACCTACGCCGATCCACATCATGTTCGTGTTACTGCCTGATAATCCGTTGTTCCCCGCATTCGTGTTCTTTCCTTGTTCGCTGGCCATCAGAACCTCCTCCTAATCCCATCTTACCGGGAGCTTCGGAGATTCCCACCAGGCGTGCGGCCACGAGAGTGACACGGAACACAGACAGCGCGGGTTCCCCGTGCGAGCACGCACCAAGCGCTGGCACAGGCCTTTCCGGCCGTCCAGCAGAATGCGAAAAACCTTACGCTTCTTTGTTTTTCAGAAGCTCACGCTTCTTTCTTTTTCAGTAGGTGGTCGTTGTCCTTAATGAACGTCTTGATCTGTTCTGCCGCGGCCAGCAGTCTATCCCACTGCTCCTTGTACAGCGTGACAGGGAAGCGGCCCAGTCCATAAACGGATACCCCGCCTTTCTCGCTTACGCGGACGGAAATCTGGCCCCGTCCCGGCTTCTTCAGCGCCTCGTTCTCGGCGCGCAAACGTTCCAGTTCAGCTTTCAGGTCTTCTTCGGCCATAACAGGACAGCATAGCGGATAAACCGGGTTCAGCGCTTGGAGTCCGCGTCCGTCGTCAGCGATAGGGCTTGATCGACCATATCGTCAGCCACTTTGATGCTATCCAGATTCGCACTGAAGCTGATCTTGGCTGCCAGCAGCGACACCGCTGCGTCGCTCAACGAAACTTCGTCCTGCGGCGGACCGGTGAAAAACGGCGAGCGCGCCAATAGCGAAGCGGTGCGATTCACCTGATCCTCGGCTTGCTGTAGTCCTCCCTGGGCCGTGTATGTTACTTGCATTAGAATGTTCCTTTCATTCCTTATCGGCGGCCGGCGGATTTTCTTGCCTTGCGCTCCGCCTTCCGCGCCTGTCCTGCTACAATCGCTGGGATGTTCCGCAAGGTCCTGATCGCCAACCGCGGGGAAATCGCCGTCCGCGTCATACGCACCCTGCGCGAGATGCATATCGCATCCGTTGCCGTTTTCTCCGATGCCGACCGCACCTCACTGCACGTGCGTATGGCCGACGAGGCCGAATGGGTGGGCCCTTCCCCGTCGGCCGAAAGCTACCTGCGCATCGATCGTATCCTCGAAGCCGCGCGCCGGCATGGCGCCGAGGCCATCCACCCAGGCTATGGCTTCCTCAGCGAAAACGCGGATTTCGCTGCCGCCTGCGAAGCCGCCGGCATCGCTTTCATCGGACCGTCGGCCGACTCCATCCGTCGCATGGGGTCCAAGACCGCCGCGCGCCAGATGGCCATGGCCGCCGGCGCGCCGGTCGTGCCCGGCAACCACGACGTACTCAGTGGTCCGGCGGAAGCCCGCGTTTTCGCCCGCCACTTCGGCTATCCGCTGCTGCTGAAGGCGATCGCAGGAGGCGGCGGCAAGGGCATGCGCCGCGTCGATTCGGATGCCGAACTGGACGCCGCGTTTCGCGATGCGTCGAGCGAAGCCGGGCGCTCCTTCTCCAACCCCGATCTGTACGTCGAGAAGCTGATCGAGCGCCCGCGCCATATCGAAATTCAATTGATGGGCGACCGTCACGGGCATATGCTCCACTTCGGCGAGCGCGAATGTTCCATCCAGCGCCGGCATCAGAAGGTTATGGAAGAGTGCCCGTCGCCGCTGGTGGCCGCACGTCCCGGCCTGCGTGATGCGATGGGCCAGGCCGCTATTCGCGTGGCGCGCAGCGCCGGCTACTACAACGCCGGCACCGTCGAATTTCTGGTGGACGCCCGCGGCGATTTCTACTTCCTGGAGATGAACACCCGTCTGCAGGTGGAGCATCCTATCACCGAACTGGCGACCGGCTACGACCTGGTGCGCTTGCAATTGGAGGTGGCCGCGGGCGAAAAACTCCGCCTGCGCCAGGAAGACATCGCCTGGCGCGGTTCCGCCATCGAGTGCCGCATCTACGCCGAAGATCCTTACAACAACTTCTTCCCATCCCCGGGCAAAATCACTCGGCTGACTCGTCCGCTCGGTCCGGGCGTGCGCCTGGACGGCTGCGTCTACGACGGTTGGACCGTGCCCATCGATTACGATCCGCTGCTGGCTAAGCTGGCGGTTTGGAGCGGTACGCGCGAGACAGCCATCGCCCGCATGTTGCGCGCCCTGCGCGAATACGACGTGGCCGGCATCCACACCAACATCGCCTTTTTCCGCCAGATCCTGGAAGACGAGGAATTCCGCGAAGGCCGGCTGCACACACGCTTTGTGGACGAATTTCTGGAGCGCCGCAAGCCCTTCGATCCGCCGCCGGATCTGGAGTCCGTCGCGGCGTTGGTAGCGGCCTTCCATGCCACGCGCGGCACCGCGCGTACGGAAAGCGCACCGCCGCGTCACAGCCGTTGGCTCGAGATCGGCCGCCACGAGGCGCTGCGATGAAAGTATCGATCGCGATTGGCGGCCGGGCGCGCGAAATCGACCTCGCTGACAACGGCGCTGACAACGGTGCTGACAACGGCGCCCAGATCGCCGCTGTTGAGCCCGGCGTCTATTCGGTTCTGATGGACGGCCGCAGTTACGAAGCGCGCGTCGAGCAGTCGGGTGCCACTGTGATCGTCTTCATCGACGGCCACCGCTTCGAAGTCGAGATCCGCGACCCCCGCCGCTGGTCGCGCCAAACGGGAAGACAGGGCATCGAAGGCCGCTTGGATGTGACTGCCCCGATGCCCGGCAAAATCGTGCGCCTGCTGGTTGCGGAGGGCGATACGGTGGCAGCCGGCCAAGGTTTATTAGTGATGGAAGCCATGAAGATGCAGAACGAAATGAAAGCGCCGAAGGCCGGACGGGTAGCATCGCTGACGGCGCGCGAAGGCGCCACGGTAGCGGCGGGCGATGTGCTGGCGGCGATCGAATGAGCCTGCTGCTTTGGGCACTGCTCGTCTGTTACGCAGCCGGCAGGGCCTTGCAACCCTTCGCCGGCACGGTCCCGATGCTGGTCATCGTCCTGTTGCATGTTCTTCCTCCGGCACTGTTCGCCCTACTGCATGGCGCGATCCGCTACGGCCTCCGCGGAATTCTCGTCTTCATGGCCATTTGCCTCGTGGTGGGGAACGCATCCGAGAATCTGAGCATCCTTACCGGCATTCCTTTTGGGCATTACTACTTTACCGGGCTGATGGGACCCAGCATCTTTCACGTCCCGATCTTACTGGGCTTTGCCTATGTTGGCATGGGATACCTGTCCTGGACGCTAGGCCGCCTGATTTTGGGCGAAGCTCGCGGCCCCCTGGCGGGATCGCGGGTCGTTACCGTACCCCTGGCAGGAGCGTTCCTCATGGTAGCTTGGGACCTCTCGATGGACCCAGTCTGGTCGACCGTCATGCACAGTTGGATCTGGCTCCAGGGAGGCGCCTATTTCGGCGTGCCGGTGAGCAACTTCCTGGGCTGGTATCTCACGGTATATGTCATATACCAGTTATTCGCACTTTATCTGCGCCGGCGCGCAATCCATGGTTACTCGAAAGGTCACTCGCTTCCGTCCGGCTATTGGCGGATGGCCGTGCTCTTCTACGGAATCTCCGCGGCTGGCAATCTAGCGCTTATACCGCGGGCCGGTATCTCGCCCGTATCGGACCCGACTGGAGCACAGTGGAGAGTGACCAGCATTGTGGGCGCCTCGGCGCTCGTCTCCATTTTCGTAATGGGCGCATTCACGCTGCTCGCATGGTTGCGGCTAAGTGGGGCAGGCTCGCAGCCTGCGCGGGACTCCCAGTCCCGCTCTTCAGCGCGCGCAATTCACCCATCGGTGCGATAACTTGTCCGAGGGTTCAGGGCGATGCGTCAGCGATTCGCCCCTTGCGGCAATACCGGCCGAAGCGCGGGAGGTATTGGCTGTACGAGCGTCCGATCGGCGCAGATGAAGCGCCCGGCCTTCAACAAGCCCCCCGCGACGACGCGCGCATTCGGTGCGCCGATATCCAAAGCCAGGAGGACACCGTAAGCATGTTCTACAGCGGTACGGGACTCGACCGACTTCCCAAGGTTGGTTTGTTCGCTCCTGCAAACGAAGCCGTTGTTCACGGCCCTCAGGATCGCACGAGTCAGGGGCGGTCTAGAGAGCCGCACGATCTTCCTTACTTATCGTAAGCAGGTCAGGTAACACCTGTCCGTCCGGCAGCATCAAAAGCGCTATCGGAAAGCTCATCCACGCCCCTACCTACCCGCGCGATAATGGTACGTCATGCCCACCGAAACCGTGTGCCCCGACTGCGGCGGCAGCGGCTGGAAGATCATCGAGCGCGCCGACCTCTCCGGCGCCGAACGTTGCGATTGCGTATTCGGCGAGCGTGCCCGCCGCCTGGAAGAAAATGCCGCCATCCCGCCGCTCTATCGCAACGCGTCCTTCGACAATTTCGCGCTGCCCCGCGACAACCCCATCGGCCATCGCGAACTGGCCAACGTGCTGCTCACCGTGAAAGCCTTCTCCCGCGAGTTTCCCACCGGCAAGCACCTGGGTCTCCTGCTCGTCGGCGACCCCGGCACCGGCAAAACGCATCTGGCCGTGGCCGCCCTCCGCATCTTAATCGGGCGCGGATTCGAAGGCCTCTTCTTCGATTATCAGAACCTGCTCGACCGTAT
>DATKFU010000014.1:0-22711 GCA_035511215.1 Bryobacteraceae bacterium
GAGAGAGGGAGGCGGCCTTCCCGATCCGGAAAGTTCATGGGGTCCTGGTCGTAGTATTTCCGGAAGTCCGTGTCCAGCCATTTGCGCATCTTGACTAAGGTCGAACGGGCCAGCTCGAAATCCTTCAATTCGAGCGCCGCCTCCGTGAGCGTGACAAGAATAGCGAAGCGGGAACTCGCCCGGTTGGCGTCGTCCAGATCGGCCGCGATAGTGCCTTGAATCAAATCGCTGTAGGCGGGCGGATCGGTTTCGGAGAAATCTAGAAGCGCGCGCAGCATGTCCAGGGCTTCCTTAACCATGACGTTCGCGGCGACCCAGTCCTGCGCGATAGAGTGCTTGAGCGAACGCTCGTCTTGACTGAAGCCGGTCCGGCCCAAGCCATCCGCGACCTGCTTCCAGTCTTCAGCGGAATGGCTGCGCGTGAAAACCAGCGCTTCCCGCCGCTGCTGCCACGCAACGGGATTGTCTGGCCACTGCTTGACCCAGCCGGCGGAGGCTTGGTAAAGCGCTTCGGCGCGAGCGTTATATTCCGCATGCCCGGAGCCTTGGGGATGATCTTTCTCCCAAGCCTCGTAAGCCTCGAATGCCGGATCGTGGGGACGCGCCGCCGCCACGCGCGCGTTGGTACGCGCCTCGCCGTCCTTCTGGCCGCTCAGCCGGTAGCCATCGCTCAGCACGTTGAGGACGCCGGGATCGTTGTCCTGCGACAGCGGTTCGATGCGCTTCAGATCCTCCGCGACAACCTGCCTCGCGCGGTCCAGTTCTGCGGGAGGCGTCAAGCGGAACTCAGCGGCCCACAGCGGGGAATAGTAGCGCAGATGCCACGGGGCGGTGGCGCCCATAAGCTGCGTTCGCAATACGCCAGCCAGTTCACGCAAGGCGCTCTCGTCTTCGACCACGTTCAAGTTGGCGAATGCGTCCAGGTTCGCCGGGCAGGCTTTGTGATAGGTGCGCAAGTTCTCGGCCACTTTGGCTGAATCGCGGAAAGCGGCGCTAGAGTAAATCCCGGTCAATGCCAGATAGGTCCAGGGAAGTTCGGGTTCCTGGGTGATCGCCTTTTTTAGGAGCCGGATGGCGGCCGGCGTATCCTTCCCCACCAGTGCCCGGGCATATAGGTATATGTAGCGCCCGTCGTCCGGGTGCCCGGCCAGTTTTCCCTGAAACTCCGCGGCGAGTCTGCCGGTCTGCGGTTTTGGTTGCAATTCGACGATCCACCGGTTCAGAAAGAGATCGTCCGGGTGCGGCGATAGCGCCTCCCGAATCCTGGCGATCTTGGCGATCCGCTCGGATTCGCTCAGTTTTACACCAGTGTGCTGGTCCGGCGAAAGCGCCTGAATAGCCGCGGGCGGTTCGCAGTCGCCCACCGGCATCTGGGCGCGCGCGGAACAGGCCAGCAGGGCCAGGGCTGGGAGAATGCGCATGTGACCTTATTAGTGTAGATGACGCCAGCTCGTGCCGCCGCGTGCAGCAATCCATCCCGTTTCGGCACCCGCCGGAGTCCATACGAATTCATGAGAAACTTTTTATGATTTTTTTGTTGACAGCATTGCCACATAAGCGGTAATTTGGAGTTGGTAGTTGTATTGCATGGATCCTCGGTAGGCGAGGCGTCCGCGCGGCAAACAAGCCACTGCCCTAAAGCGTCCAAAGATGCTGGCAATCAGGGTAGACCAGGAACTCCCGGGTTAAGGGTTTTCCTAATGTGGCTGAGGTCCTCGGATCTCTCACGGCGCGCGGTGCTGAAGCTTGGACCCGTTGGGGAATCCGTCAGCGATCGTTTTGCGATAGTTGGCCATTTCTCTGCGCCGGGGGAAATGGCTTTTTCATTTCCCGCCTGCTTCTCTCGCCTCCAGAAAGGTATATGGAACCTAAAGACGATCGCCCTCCTAGTACGGACGGGCAAATCGTGGAAGAAACGGTTGTGATCCGGTAGCGGCCTGCGTCTCGGCGCAGCAGTAACCTCCTCTATCGCCTCGCCCGCGCTTCTTCCACATGGTGGTGAACGCGGGGGCGGAGGCCGCAGTTTTCCTCTCCCTCAAGACCAATTGATTCGGTAGCTCGCCTCGGTATTTTGCGTTCCGGTCCTGTCCGGTGCGCACCGTTCCGGCCGGCGGCTATCGGGACGTGTGCACTTTGAGTGTGCGCGAAAGGAGGGAAGGGCGA
The DNA here is from genome assembly GCA_035511215.1 of Bryobacteraceae bacterium. GTDB lineage: Bacteria > Acidobacteriota > Terriglobia > Bryobacterales > Bryobacteraceae > Bog-159. Next base: position 2,164 of record DATKFU010000014.1, read on the forward strand.
TGACGAACAAGACATTGATCATGCCTGCGGCCGTGTCCACTGCCGGGTCGGCGGCCGGCGTGGAAACCGAAGCGGCGCCCGTACGCGGCCGCGTGGTCAAATCCAAACTCGCGCGCGATCTGTTGACGTTTCTGATGGTCTTCGGCCCCGGCCTGATCGTCATGGTCGCGGACAACGACGCAGGTGCGGTATCCACTTATAGCCAGGCCGGCGCGCAATACGGCACTCATTTGCTCTGGATCGTTCTGCTCTTATTGCCGGTCTGTTACTTCATACAGGAGATGGTGGTGCGGCTGGGCATCGCGACGGGCAAGGGCCACGCGGCGATGATTTACCAGCGCTTTGGCAAGTGGTGGGGCCTGTTCTCCCTGGTCGATCTGCAGTTGGTCAACTTCCTGACCCTGGTCACGGAGTTTGCGGCCATCAACCTGGCGCTGACTAAGATGGGCGTGGACCCGCGCTACGGCGTGCCGTTGGCGGCGGCCTGTCTGGTGATGCTGGTGGCGACGGGCAGCTACCGCCGGTGGGAGCGCATCGTCGTATTCCTGTGCCTGCTGGATTTCGCCTGGTTCTGGATCGCATTCCGGCTGGGGCCGCCCATCGCGCAGATCGTGAAGCACGCGCTGGTGCCGACCAGGCCCGCGGGCGGGATCACACCGGATCTGATGTTCCTGGTGATCGCGATTGTGGGTACCACCATCGCACCCTGGCAACTCTTTTTTCAGCAGAGCTGCATCGCCGACAAGCGGCTGCGTTTTGCCGACCTGAAGTGGGCACGGCTGGACACCTTCATGGGCGCTTGCGTGACCGTGACCGCCGCCGTGTGCATGATGGTGGCCGGCGCGGCTTCACTGACGCACGGGTTCCGATTTACGGATCCGGCGCAGATGGCCATGGATATCGGCACGTTTGCCGGACCCGTAATGCGCCACCTCATCCTGCTGATGATGATCAACGCCGCGGTGCTGGGCACCACAGCGATCTCGCTTTCGAGCGCCTGGGCATATGGCGAAGTCCGCGGTTGGCCACATAGCTTGCAATTGCCGTGGCGCGAGGCGCGCGGATTCTACGCGCTCTATCTGATTTCCGTGGCCGCTGCGGCGGGCATCGTCCTGATCCCGCGCGCGCCGCTGCAGCTGATTATTCTCGGCGTGCAGGTGCTGGCCGGTGTGATCCTGCCGTCGGCGATCATATTCCTGCAGCTTCTGCTGAACGATAAAGAACTCCTGGGCGAGTACGCCAACAAGCCCTGGAATAACTGGGTGAACTGGACCATCATCGTGGTCCTGTTCATTTTGTCCCTGGTCCTGGCGGCGCAGGTGACCGCGCCCAACCTGTTCCGATCCTGATGGAGGAAGACATGAAAACGACAAAGGAACAATTCGTAGTGGTTCATCCGCTGGATGACGTGTTCGAACCGAAGGTGGATACGGAGGCGCTGGGCCCCATGGCGATGACCCGCAGCGTGCGATTCTCGCTGCTCAGCCTGCGCGCGTATCTGATTTTGATGGTCCTGCTGGTGGTGTATCACGTGGTGATGCTGGCGCGGTAGTGAAGTGGCCAGTGGGGCAGGCGTCCACGCCTGCGGCGGGTCTCCAGACCCGCCAGAAAGGGGGTAAGACCAATGCGGACAAAAACAAAAGTCGTGGTGCGCTGCGCGGGACGCTGGATTCAGCGGTTCCTCGACGTACGCTTTCCGGTCGACGTACCTTGCGGGCGCCGCACCCAATGATGGAAGTTCGAAAGGGTTCGAACCAGCCATGATGCGCGCCCGCTATGTCGACGAGTTGGAGTCGGTCCGCCAGAATCTGATCGCGATGGGCGAGACCACCATCGCACTTCTCGCCGAAGGGCTCCGCGCGGTGGTGAATCCGAGCCCCGATTGCGCGGAAAAAGCCAGCGAGCTCGAAGCCAGAACCGACCATCAGCACCGGCTCATCCACGACCAGTGCCTGAGCCTGATTACGCTGCAGTCGCCGGTAGCGCGCGACGCGCGGCTGATCACCGGCGCTTTGGACGCCATCGTCGACCTGGAATTGATCGGCGACTATGCCTATGAAATGGTCGGGTTGGCCTCGGCGAAGTCCGGCCGGCCTCCCTCCCAAATCCTGGTTCAGATATCCGAAATCGGCGCCAGGATCGGGGAGATCCTGTCGGCCGCGATCGACAGTTGGCGCAATGCGGATCGCAGCCTGGCGCTTTCGGCGCGGCCTCGCGAGGCGGTTATCCGCGCCGAATGTCAGGCCCTCGCCGATAAGGTGTCCCGGTTGACCTCAGCCCCTGGCGACGTGACCGCTTATGTGAATCTCCTCCTGATTTGCCGCCACCTGGACCGCATCATGCGGCACGCCGTGTGCGTGGCCGAGCAAGCCGCCGAGGCCGCGCCGCCGGTCCCGGCTGGATGATAGCCGCATGGGGCGGCTGGCGCCAGTTACTGTTGGGTGTAACTGGTTACCGGAATCGCAGTGATCTGCGGGTAGTACATGAACAGTGTCAGCGGGCCCGGGGCCGCCTCGCACTGCAGCGTGACCGCAGTGGAGCTGGGCAAGCTAGCCACTACCTGGATCGGCAGCGTAGCCAGCCAGATGCCTACCGTGTTGTTGTCCGGAAGCAAGTCCGCCTGCGCATAGGTCGCGGTTATATTACTGCCGGCGATTTCGCACACCACCTCGATATCTCCGGCCCCGTCGTTGGCGGCAACTATGCGCGACGTGATGAAATAGTTGCCGGCCGGAAGAGTGAGCGTAGCCATTGTGTAGAAGGCGTTATTGCCAGTGATCGTGATGGGCGTTCCGTTTGAGTTTGGGGCTGTGAAATAAAGATTCGACACCCCGGGCAAGCCTTGTGGCCCTTGCGGTCCGGTTGCGCCCGTAGGTCCCGCTGGTCCTGTCGCGCCCGTACCTCCGGCAGCGCCGGTGGCGCCCTGCGGACCTGTCGCGCCGGCGGGCCCCGTCGCGCCCGTAGCACCGGCGCTGGCGACCACACCCCATTCAGTTGAAGCACTCCCCGGTGTATTGCCCGTGTTATTGGCGGCCAAGCTGATGTAAGTCGAACCGTTGTAGCCGACAGCATCGTTTAGCGCATATTGCGTGGAGTTGTTCCAGGCGCCCAACCAAATCAGACCTTGGGGGCCGGTTGCGCCGGTCGCGCCCTGCGGTCCGGCGGGACCGGCTGGCCCTTGCGGACCGGTTGCGCCCGCTGCGCCGGCCGCGCCTGGAGCGCCCGCCGGTCCGGCGGCGCCGACACTGGCCATCAGGCTCCAGTCCGCTGCGGAAGTGTCGGGCTCATTGGAGGTGTTGTTCGGAATCAGGCTGATGTAACTCGAGCCGTTGTAGCCTACCGCGTCGTTCAGGTTATAGGTCTTGGATATGTTCCAGGCGCCTTGCCATGTCAGACCTTGTGGTCCGGCCGGCCCCGTAGGGCCGCTCGCGCCTTGCGGCCCCTGTGGCCCCGTTACGCCAGTAAGACCCATCGGTCCGGTTGCACCGGTCGCGCCCTGCGGCCCGGCCGGACCGGCAGGTCCCTGCGGACCGGTTGCGCCCGTGGCCCCCGCCGGCCCTGCTGCACCGGTAGCGCCGACGTTGGCGATCAAACTCCAAGCCGTCGGAACGATGTCAGGCTCGTTGGAAGTGTTGTTGGCAATCAGGCTGATGTAGCTCGAACCGTTGTAGCCTACCGCATCGTTCAGGGCATACGTCGCGGAGATGTTCCATGCGCCTTGCCAGGTCAGACCCTGCGGCCCGGTAGCGCCCGTGGGTCCGGCTGCGCCTTGCGGCCCGGTCGCACCTGCCGGTCCCATCGGGCCAGGTGCGCCGTTCGCGCCCGCGGGTCCGGCAGGTCCGGCAGGCCCCTGCGGACCAGTGGCTCCTGTGGTTCCGGCCGGCCCCTTTGGTCCGGCAGGCCCCTCGGGGCCGACTGCTCCTATGGTAACGTCGAAATCGCCCTGAAGGTCCAAAACTTCATTAGTCAGCACCAGTACGTACGATCCTGGCTTGATGTTGGCCGGAAGCAGCGCGGTCACTGCAGTCTGGGTGTAGGTCGTGACCACCAGCGAAGCGCCGTCCAGGGTGACGCCGGGAGTAATAGACCCGAAGTACTCGCCAGTGATCGTGATGGTGGGTTCGGTTATCGAGAAATTCGTGGTAGCCGAGGCAATGACCGGATGCACCGCGGCTGTAGCCGGCGCCACCCCGAACAGATACGTGTACATGCTGCCGAATACCGCCAGGCAGGCTGAAACTCTGCTGTGGCGCAATCCCCGCACCAATGTGAAAAGACCCTGCGCGAGCGAAGCTGCGTGCGTGCTGTGTTCTAACATTTATCCTCTCCCCCTTCTCAAGAAATTGACATCGGCGTGCAAGTGCCGCGGACGATTTGAGCGGCCCTCAATGTACAAAAGCGTAACTTCCGCCCAAAACGGGACACGGCATGCACGCCAGCATGGCCCGCGCTATAGTTCTAAGAAGTGGCCGGAAACGTATTAGGCAGCTACGAAATCCTGGACAAACTGGGCGAGGGCGGCATGGGCGAGGTGTGGCGTGCCCGCGATCGCCGCCTGCAACGCCTGGTCGCCTTGAAGATTCTGCCCCAGGAGGTGGCCTCCGATCCGGCCCGGCGGGCGCGATTCGAACTGGAGGCCCGTGCGCTGGGCGCGCTGAACCATCCGAACGTCATGGCCATCTACGACGTGGGAGAGGATGGCGGACGCGCTTACATCGTCTCCGAACTGGTGGAAGGCGAGCCGCTGCGCGCGGTGCTCGATCGCGGTCCGCTGCCGGTGCGCAAAGCGGTTGAGATCGCCAGTCAAATGGCCGACGGCCTGGCCGCCGCACACGCGCTGGGCATCGTCCACCGCGACCTTAAGCCCGAAAACGTGATGGTCACCCGCACTGGCCAGGTGAAGCTGCTCGACTTCGGCTTGGCCAAGCAGAATTCCCCGGCCGCCGGCGACAAATCCGCTACCATCGCGTTGGGCGTTTCCGAGCCGGGCATGGTCATGGGCACGGTGGGCTATATGTCGCCGGAGCAGGTTCGCGGCCAGGCGGCGGATGCGCGTTCCGACATCTTCAGCTTCGGTTGCGTGCTGTACGAAATGCTGAACGGCAAGCGCGCTTTTGCAGCCGCCACCGCTGTGGAAACGATGCATGCCATCTTGAACCTGGACCCTCCGGAATTCGAGTATGAGCACGCCAAACTGCCCCCGGCGCTGGCCACCATTGTGCGCCGCTGCCTGGAGAAGCGCGCGGAGCAGCGGTTTCAATCGGCGGCCGATCTGGCGTTCGCGCTGCGCTCCATCGCCGGCGCGACGGGCACCAGCATGCAGCCGGTCATGCCGGCGCCTCGCGCGCCGCGTGCGGCTCGCAGAAACTGGCTCCGTGCGGTAGCGGCAGCGGCCGCGGGACTGGCGCTGTTCGCGATCGGCTTCCTGGTGCGCGACCGCACGCTGCACCGCGAAAATCCTTCGTACCAGCGCATCACTTTTCGCAAGGGATTCGTGAATACGGCGCGCTTCACCCCGGATGGGCGCAATATCGTGTACCAGGCAAGCTGGGAGGGGGGCGCGTCGCGTATCTATCTGGCCGTGCCCGGCACTCCCGAATCGCGGGATCTGGAGATGCCTCCAGGCAGCCACTTAATGGCCATCTCGCCGCAACAGGAGATGGCGCTGATCGCCCCGCCCTTCGGCGATTATGCGACGGGAAGGCTGCTGTCCGCGTCTTTTTCCGGCGGGCAGACGCGGCCGCTGCTGGATGGCGTGCTGGCAGCAGACTGGGCGCCGGCCGGCTCGTCGATGGCGGTGTTACGCAGGGTCGACGGCATCAACCGGCTCGAGTATCCGGTCGGAACCGTGCTCGCCGATAAGATTGGCTGGCCGCTGTGGATGACCCGCGTATCTCCCGACGGCGAGCGCGTGGTGTACGTCACGCGCACCAATGGAACCGCCATCGGCATGATGGTGGTGGACCGGGCGGGCAAGAAGAACTGGCTGGGCGAGGTCTCCGGCCAGAACTCCACCGGTGAGGCCGCCACTCTGTGCTGGAATCCGCAAGGTACCGAAATCTGGTTTCGCTCCTTCGACCCGAGCGAGCCGGGCATCGTCTACGCGGTCGATCTGAAAGGGAGGCGGCGCGTGGCGCTGCGGCTGCCATCCCGGGTAAAGCTCTACGATATCGCCCGCAATGGCGATTTGCTGTTGAGCACCGGTTCGGTGGAGGTAGGGATTCTGGGCAAGCCACCCGACGCCGCGGCCGAACGGGACCTCTCTTGCCTGGATTCCGGCAAGGTGGCGGGAATCACTGACGACGGCCGCGTGGTGGCGGCCAATGTCACCGGAGAAAGCGGCGGCATTAAGGGTAGCGTGTATCTGCGGAAGACAGATGGGTCGCCGGCCATTCGCGCGGCCGACGGACACGCTTACCGCCTGTCCCCCGACGGAAGCTGGATTTCCGGCTACAACCTCAATGCGGATGGTTCGCGGCGCTTCGTGTTGTCTCCCACCGGCCCCGGGGAAGAGTCGGAGGTGAAGGTTCCGGGTGTGCCCAGCGGCATCGTGTATGGCTGGTTGGACGGCGCCCAGCGTTACCTTGTGTTCGGGCACGTGCCCGGAAAGAGATGGCAATGCTTTGTGTGGGACGCGGGCCTCGGAACTGCGCAGCCGCTGTGTCCGGAAGGTGTGCCGGACGCCTTCGCTTACTATGTATCGCCGGATCGCAAGCGGCTGCTGATTCCCCTGATGCAGGGCGGATGGCGCGTCTACCAGGTGGATGGCGGAGCCGCCGAGGAGGTCCGCGGAGTCGGGCCGGGCGAAGCGGTCATTGGATGGCGCGCGGACAGCCGCTCCGTGTACGCGGTGCCCGATGGAGAAAGTTCGGACAGCATTCCGGTATCGATCGTGGAGATAGCCAACGGGAAGCGATCGGCGTGGAAGACGATACATCCGGCCCAGCCGGTGCTCGAGATACACGATCTGCATGTTACGCCGGATGGGCAGGCGTACGCCTACAACTATGTGACGATGCAGTCGGATTTGTACGTGGCGCGCGGATTGCATTGAGGCGGGCGTATGGCTCTACCCAAATCATGGCCCAAATCATGGTGGGCCGGTGTGGTACTGCTGGCCGCCTTGTGCGCTCAGCGTCCCTTCCGCGTATACCCCAGCCTGGAGCCATACGACGACGTGTCTCTGCCGGAGGACTGGCAGCAAAACGCGGAATGGATCTTCGGCCGGCTGATGTATCCGGTACACCCGAACGCGCGCTTCGGGCGTTATTCCCGCCGCTTTGGCGGTATCGCCGATTGGCGCCAGGGGGGCACCAGTTGGACGCAGGACTATCCGCGCGCGGACCGCCACTTCGCACAGGCCATCCGGCGGCTCACGCGCATATCGGCGCGCTCGGTGGAACAGCCCGTAAACCTGGACGACGAAGACGACGTGTTCAACTGGCCCTGGCTGTGCGCGGGCGAGATGGGCGATTGGAAGCTGACCGATGCGCAGTCCGCGAAACTGCGCGAGTATCTGCTGCGCGGCGGCTTCCTGATGCTCGACGATTTCTGGGGTAGCGAGGAATGGGATCGGTTCAATGAGAGCATGCGGCGCGTGTTTCCCGATCGGCGGATCGTGGAAATCGATAGCGGAGACGCCATCTTCCACACGATTTACGATCTGGACGACCGCTACCAGATACCCGGCGAGTGGGCGTTGGCGCGGCACACCACGAACCGGAATCCCGAACTGGGCGGGGACGTCGCGCACTGGCAGGGCATCTACGACGATCATAAACGCGTGATGGTGGCCATCTCTTACAACTCCGATATCGGAGACTCGTGGGAGTGGGCCGACGACCCGCACTATCCGGAGAGGTATTCGGACTTGGGCATTCGCATTGGAGTGAACTACGTGGTTTATTCGATGACGCACTGATGGAGATCGTTTGCGCAGCTACCGATGAGCACGTGGCAGTGGTGCGGCAGCTCTTCGAGGAATACTGGCAATCGTTCGGCTTCACCCCTTGCTTTCAGAATTTCGCGGCGGAAGTGGCAGGGCTGCCCGGCTATTACATGCCGCCTGCCGGCCGTCTGGCGCTGGCGCTCGAGGGCGCCGACCCGGTGGGCTGCATCGCACTCCGCCCGCTCGACCACCTGCGGGCGGAAGCTAAGCGGCTCTATGTGCGGCCCCAGTTCCGCGGCCGCGGTGCCGGTCTGGCGCTGCTCCAGTGGGTGATCGGCGAAGCCCGCGCGGCCGGCTATCGCGAAATTTTGGGCGATACCATGCCCGTGATGCAGCGCGCTTTGGCAATGTACGACCAGTTGGGATTCGAGCGCACCGGTCCCTACGCGCCGGACGCAACCCCCGGCGCAATCTACCTGCGGCTGACTCTGTGATCCGCAGTCGCTGCGCAGTCTCCTAATTGCTTTTGATTATTGACAGGCTCCCGTCTTACCCGCTAGACTCTCAGCACATGGGTGGGTCTCCGGAACGAACTCGACGTACGCTCGTCCTGGTCCTGCTCGCTTGCCTGTTTGTATCTCTGGCCTGCGTGGTTTACCCCATCTACGTGATCCGGCCGTTCCGGGCGCAGGGTGCACGGGAATTGGCGATCGCGCTCGAAGTGATGCGGTTTCGATCCGCCGCTACCTTCATCTCCGTGGCCGCCGCCCTGACGGCACTGGTCCTCTACTGGCGCGCGCAGCCTCGCAGATGGCGGCGGGCATTCGCCACGGCAGGGGCCGCGTTTGTGTGCGTCCTGGCGGCGCTGGCGCGCGTGAACATCTATGAGCTGATGTTCCATCCCGACGATCGTCCGTCGTTCGCACCCGCGTCCCGGACTAAGCTCGATAAGGACGAGAAAGTGATCGCGGTAAAGATCGGCGGCGCTGCCCGCGCGTATCCGATCCGTAACATTTCCTATCATCATGTAATCAACGATGTACTGGATAAGGTTGCGATCGTAGCAACCTATTGAACGCTTTGTCACACCGGTCTGGTGTGGGGGAGAGATGTAGCGGGCCTGCGGCTGACGTTCCACTTGGCCGGTATCAATAACCAGAACTTTCTCATGCGCGACGACCAGACCGGCACTTACTGGCAGCAGATCAGCGGCAGGGCAGTGTCGGGTCCGCTAAGGGGGAGTCAGTTGCCGTTCGTTCACTCCGATGAACTGAACTTCGCCACCTGGCAATCCGAAGAACCGCAGGGAACGGTGCTGCAGGATGCCGCGCCATACCGGTCCGGATACGCGCGCAAGGATTGGGATGTTCGCATGCAGCGCGCGCCCACGGTAATCGACTTCCGCGAACACGGACTGAAGGCCCGCGATTTAATGCTGGGAATTCAAGCCTTCGGCGCCAGCCGCGCGTTTCCGTACGACCAGGTAATTCGGGAGAAGCTGGTGCAGGATCGCGTGGGCGTCGCGCCGGTGCTGTTGGTTGTGGGAGGGGACAGCCAGTCCGTACGGGCGTTCCGCGATCGCATTCCAGGCATCCAGGGGGCGCCCGATTTCTATCGGATGCCCGCTAACCAGCAAGGCGCGCCGGGCGCGTTGCTGATGGATGCGGCCACAGGCAGTGAGTGGAACTTTCAAGGCTGCGCTATCTCGGGAAAGGCCAAAGGCATGTGTCTCGAACCGGTCGAGGTGCTGAAAGACTACTGGTTCGATTGGCGGAACTTTAATCCGAAGACCACGGTTTACGGCGTGAAATAGCCAATTCCGTAACCTATTGCGGTCGACACAAGTCTACAAGGGAAGGCGCTTTCGGTGTTCAAGCGGGTAATCGTCGCTCTCGGTCTTGGCGCCGGCTTGTTATGCTCGCTGGCGGCCGAGGCAGCCGGCACAGTCGCGGTGCGCATCATCGTGGTGGATGCGGCGGACGAGGCTGCCAGAATCCTGCTGCAATTGAAGCGCGGCGCGGATTTTGCCGGGCTGGCGCGGGAAAAGTCCACGGATGCCACATCCGTGGATGGAGGTTTCCTGGGGCAGATAGACCCCGCGTCGCTGCGTCCGGAGCTGCGGGAAGCGCTGCAAGGCCTGCGGCCCGGAGACCTGTCGCGCGTGGTCCGGTTGCCATCCGGTTATGCCATTCTAAAAGTGCAGGCGGAAACCGGGTCCGGTGCCCCCGATAGTGCGAGCCCCGCGCGGCAATCCGCCCTGTCCGCGGCAGGCAGCGTGCGGTATGCGCCCGACGTGGGCGGACTTACGGCTTCGTGGTCGGCCTTGTCGACGATCGTGCAAGGTGTTCCCGGCTGGGATCAGGACCCGCAAGCTATCTGTGACGTCCATACCCGCTCGTACACCGAGGTGATGCGGTGGCTGCGGCGCACGCTGGATCCCGCGAGTGACGACGCTAAGGCGCTATCGACGAGCTCGCCTTCGTTCGATCGGGTACACATCCACATGACCATAGGGCAGCTGCACGCATATCAAGGCGAGATGGCGCTGGCCATCGAAGAGTTCGAGGTTGCTTACCAACTAGCATCCTCGGATTCCCCTCAGATGTTGCCCACGCTGGATGAGTCACTCGGAATCCTGTACCTGCATGCTTCGGAGATGGAGAACGACGTGTACCGGAATCCCGGAGAGCGATGCCTCTTCCCCATGAAGCCGGCGCTGCGGTATAAGCAAACCGTCAACTCCGAGAAGGCGGTCCAACACTTCCTCAAGTATCTCACCCAGGAGCCGGGCAGCATTGAGGTGAAGTGGCTGCTGAACCTGGCCGAGATGACCCTCGGCAATTATCCGGACGGCATGCCGCGGCAGTATATGTTGGCTCCGTCCTTTTTTGTCTCCGCCGAAAGCATCGGGCGGTTTACAGATGTAGCGCCGGCGGCGGGACTGAACGTATTCGCTATGGCCTCGGGCGTAGTGGTGGACGACTTTGACAACGACGGGCTGCTTGACTTAGTAACTTCCAGTTCCGAGACCTGCGCGCCGATGCACTACTTTCACAATAATGGGGACGGCACCTTTGCCGACCGGACGGCCGCCGCCGGGCTGAGCGGACAGTTGGGCGGACTGAACCTGATTCAGGCAGACTACAACAACGACGGATGCCTGGATGTGCTGGTATTACGCGGCGGCTGGGAGGAGCTTGGGCAGCGCAAATCCCTACTGCGCAACAATTGCGACGGAACCTTTACGGACGTGACCAAACAGAGCGGCCTGGCAGAGCCGGCCACCAATACGCAATCGGCGGTTTGGGCGGACATCAACAATGACGGCCTGCTGGATTTGTTTGTAGTCAATGAACGAGGTCCTTCCCAGCTTTTTCTGAACAAAGGAGACGGGACCTTTCAGGATATCTCACACGCGGCAGGCATCGACCGTACGGCGTTCTCCAAAGGGGTGACCGCGGCGGATTATGACGGCGACGGGTACGTAGATTTTTATGTCTCGAATTACGGCTCGAGCAATTTCCTGTACCATAACAACCATGATGGAACATTCACGGAGGTTGCCGAACAGGCCGGCGTGCCGGGGGCGGGGCGCGGCCTGGCCACGTGGTTCTTCGACTACGACAACGACGGCTGGCCCGACTTATTCGTGACCAGCTACTTCACCTCGATCGATGAGAGCGTGCGGACCTACCTGGGGCTGCCCCATAACGCGGGAACCTTGAAGCTATACAAGAATTTGGGGAACGGCACATTCCGCGATGTAACCAAAGAGACCGGGATGGATAAGGTCTTCATGCCCATGGGCGGCAATTTTGGCGACTTAGACAACGATGGATATCCGGACATTTACTTAGGGACGGGAAACCCCTCATACGGCTCTCTGCTTCCCAATGTCCTGCTGCACAACAAAGAGGGTAAGTCCTTCGTGGATGTCACGGCTTCCTCGGGCACCGGCGAGCTGCATAAGGGGCACGGCGTGGCCATGGCCGACCTCGACAACGATGGCGACCTGGACATTCTGACTTCGATCGGCGGCGCGGTGCCAGGCGACAGACACGCATTCCGCCTTTTCGAGAACCCCGGCAACGCGAACGACTGGATTGTCTTGCGTCTGGTGGGCGTGAAGGCAAACCGCTCGGCGATCGGAGCGCGCATCAAGGTGACGGTGAAGAACGAAGGAAAGGGGACGCGGGAGATCTATGCCACGGTCGGCAGCCAAAGCTCTTTCGGCGGATCGCCGTTACGGCAGCACATCGGCCTGGGCAAGTCCGCGCAGATACAGCAGATCGAAATACGGTGGCCGGGGAATCCGGCGCCGCAGGTATTTTCCGAGGTGGGCAAGAACCAGTTTCTCGAGATCAAAGAGTTCGCCACCGCGTATACCAGGCTCAGCTACCGTCCATATCGCCTGGGCGGCGCGAATCGTCCGGCCGCGGACACAGGAGGAGCACCATAATGCGAGGAGCGTTAGCCATCATCCTGTATGTGGGCGCTGGAAGCATGTGGGCCGCGCAACGTTATCCCGTAACCGGCCTGGTGCTGAAAATAGACCAGGCGCACCGGACCTTCGTGGCATCCTGTACGGCGATTCCCGGATACATGGACGCCATGGTCATGCCGATCTCTGTGCGCGATGGAAAGGCGCTGGATGCCTTGAAGCCGAGCACGCTGGTGGACTTTACGCTGGTGGTCACCAACGACGACTCCTATGCCGAGAATGTCCGCGTTCACCATTACCAGAGCCTGGAGACGGAGCCGCAGCAGTTACGCCAACTGCAACTTCTGGCCGGCCTGGGCCACCCGGATGGCGCAACGGACGAATTGGCCCTGGGCGCGGCAGTCCCCGATTTTACGCTCACCGACCAGGCCGGCCACAACATCGGATTGTCCCAACTGGCGGGCAAAGTACTGGTCTCCTCATTCATATACACACGCTGCCCACTGCCGAATTATTGCTTCCGGTTGTCGAACAACCTGGGACGTCTGCAAAAGCGTTTTGCGGACCGGATGGGCCGCGACCTGGTGCTGCTAAGTGTCACCATGGACCCGGTACACGACACGCCGGAGGTCTTGGCCGAGTACGCCTCTACGTGGAAGGCGGATGCCAGATCGTGGCACTTTCTCACGGGGCCGGAACCCGAGGTCAAGAAAGTGTGCCGCAGGTTCGGAGTGAACTTCTGGCCGGACGAAGGCACGCTGACGCATTCCCTGCACACCATCGTGATCGACCGCCAGGGGAAGCTGGCGGCCAACTTCGAGGGGAACGAGTTTACGGCGGAGCAATTGGGTGATTTTGTGGAGTCGGTGCTGGGTAAGCGCCCGTGAGCCAGGGGTGCTTAACCGATTTGGGGAAGATCGCCGTTGGCCCGACGTGACCCGCTTTTCGTATTCGAACGGCGCCAAAAGCGGGTCTGGAGACCCGCTGCAGGCGTGGACGCCTGCCCCACAAGCCATCCTACGCCCAGACTGACACACGCCCCCCGTAAGCCAGCAGCCACTTTCGCGCGCTCCATGGCCCCTGCTAAAATAAGCTTGATCCAGGCTTCGTCCATAGAATTGGGAGGACCATCGAGTTGCCATCCGCCATCCTCGCCCTGGAAGACGGCAGCGTCTTCGAGGGCCGGAGTTTTGGTGCGTCCGCCGAGCGATCCGGCGAGGTGGTCTTCAATACCGCCATCACCGGCTACCAGGAGATCTTCACCGATCCTTCCTATGCCGGGCAGATCGTCATCCTGACCAATCCGCAAATCGGAAACTACGGGACCAACACCGCGGACAACGAATCGGCGCGGCCTTACATCGAAGGCCTGGTGGTGCGCGAGTTTTCCAGCATCACCAGCAATTGGCGCTCCGACGAGGAAGCCCGCGAGTTTCTGAGCCAGCACGGTATCCCGGTGGTTTCCGAACTGGACACGCGCGCCCTGGTGCGGCATTTGCGTACGCGCGGCGTGATGCGCGGCGTGCTTTCCGCGCTTGAAACAGACGCCGCCAAGCTGATCGAAAAAGCCCGGCATATCCCCACCATGGCCGGACTGGATCTGGCTAGCCGCGTATCCACCGCGGAGCCTTACGGCTGGGACAAGCCGGTGGAGCCGTGCTCGCCATCCGAACTGGTGGGGCCGCCGGCCGAGCCGCGCTTCAACGTTGTAGCGTACGACTTCGGCATCAAGCAGAACATCCTGCGGAGGCTGGTGCAGGTGGGCTGCCGGGTTACGGTGGTGCCGGCGCTGACTTCGGCCGACGACGTCCTGGCGCTCAAGCCCGACGGGGTATTTCTGTCGAATGGTCCGGGCGATCCCGAGCCGCTCGAAACACAGGTGGACAACGTGCGGAGGCTGATCGGCAAGACGCCCATCTTCGGCATCTGCCTGGGCCACCAGATTCTGGGACTGGCAGTGGGCGGCCGCACTTACAAGTTGAAATTCGGCCATCGCGGCGCGAATCATCCGGTGATCAACAAGACGACCAACAAGGTCGAGATCACCTCGCACAATCATGGCTTCGCCGTGGACCCGGATTCGCTGAACACGAACGAAGTCGAGATCACCCACATGAACCTGAACGATCAAACGCTGGAGGGCTTCCGCCATCGCAGTCACCCGGTGTTCTGCGTGCAATATCACCCGGAGGCCGCGCCGGGGCCGCACGACTCGCACTACCTTTTCGACGATTTCGTGAAGCTGATGGCGGGTGAGCGTTAACCGATGCCCCGGCGAAACGATCTGCACCGCATCCTGATTATCGGCTCCGGTCCCATCGTGATCGGGCAGGGCTGCGAGTTCGATTATTCGGGAACACAGGCGACCAAGGCGCTGCGCAGCGACGGCTACGAAGTGGTGCTGGTGAATTCGAATCCGGCCACCATCATGACCGATCCGAACCTGGCGGACCGCACGTACATCGAGCCGCTGACACGGCCTTACGTAGAAGAGATCATCCGCCGGGAGAGGCCCGATGCGCTGCTTTCCACGGTGGGTGGGCAGACCGGCCTGAATCTCTCCATGGAACTGGCCGAAGCGGGCGTGCTGGATCACTACGGCGTGGAGCTGATCGGCGCCAAGATCGACGCCATCAAGAAGGCCGAAGACCGGCTGTTGTTCAAAGACGCGATGCGCAAGATCGGCCTGGAGACGCCGCACTCGAAGCTGGTGAGAAGCGAGGCGGAGGCCCTGGCATTCGCGGAGCGCATCGGATACCCGTGCATCCTGCGGCCCAGCTTTACGCTGGGCGGGACCGGCGGCGGCATCGCCTACAACCGCGAGGACCTGACCGAGATTATCGAGCGCGGCCTGATGCTCTCGCCGGTGCACGAGGTGCTGATTGAAGAGAGCGCGCTCGGCTGGAAGGAATTCGAGCTGGAGGTGATGCGCGACCTGGCGGACAACGTAATCATCGTTTGTTCCATCGAGAATTTCGATCCCATGGGCGTGCATACAGGGGATTCGATCACGGTGGCGCCGGCGCAGACCCTCACCGACCGCGAATACCAGATGATGCGGGATGGCGCGATTCGATGCCTGCGCGAGATCGGCGTGGATACGGGCGGATCGAACGTGCAATTCGCCATCGATCCGCGGACCGGACGGATGGTGATCATCGAGATGAACCCGCGCGTTTCGCGCAGCTCGGCGCTGGCGTCTAAGGCCACCGGATTTCCGATCGCCAAGATCGCAGCCAAGCTCGCGGTGGGCTACCGGCTGGACGAGATCCGCAACGACATTACACGCAAGACGCCCGCCTGCTTCGAGCCGACGATCGACTATGTAGTAGTCAAGATTCCCAAGTGGCAGTTCGAAAAATTTCCCGGCGCGGATACTACGCTGGGGACGCAGATGAAATCGGTGGGCGAGGTGATGGCGATCGGGCGCACCTTCAAACAGGCCATGTGGAAGGGGTTGCGCAGCCTGGAGACCGGCAAGGCTTTCGGCTCCGAGAAGCTGGACAGGAGCCTGATCCCGCAGAAGCTGATTACGCCCACGCCCGACCGCTTCAACTACATCCGCTTCGCTTTCGAGAGCGCCTATACGGCGGAAGAAATTCACGAGATGACCGCGATCGACCCATGGTTTCTGCGGCAGGTGGAAGACGTTGTCAAGCTGCAAGGCGAATTGCAGGGCGAGAGCCTGGCTGGGGTGTCCAAGGAAACGCTGGTGCGCGCGAAGCGCTACGGCATTTCCGACGCCCAGCTCGCCAAGACGTGGGGCGCGGCGGAGTTGGCGGTGAGGGAGAAGCGCAAGGCGATGGGCGTGCGGGCGGTCTTCAATCGCGTGGACACCTGCGCGGCGGAATTCGAGAGCTTCACGCCGTACCTTTATTCGAGCTATGAAAGCGCGTGCGAAGCGGACCCCTCCGACCGCAAGAAGGTGATGATCCTGGGCAGCGGCCCGAACCGCATCGGGCAGGGCATCGAGTTCGACTACTGCTGCTGCCACGCCTCGTTCGCTTTGCAGGAGCTGGGCTGCGAATCCATCATGGTGAACTGCAATCCGGAGACGGTGTCCACGGATTACGACACCAGCGACCGGCTGTACTTCGAACCGCTGACGCTGGAGCACGTGCTGAACATCTTCGACACGGAGCGGCCGGATGGCGTGATCGTCCAATTCGGCGGGCAGACGCCGCTCACGCTGGCGCTGCCGCTGCAGCGGCAGGGCGTGCCGATCATCGGGACCAATCCGGAAAACATCGACCTGGCCGAGGATCGCAAGTTGTTCGGCAAGCTGCTCGAAGACCTGCAGATTCCCGCGCCGGAGAACGGCTCGGCGACCAGCGCGGAAGAAGCTTGCGCGATTGCCGCGCGTATCGGCTATCCGGTTCTGGTACGGCCCAGCTACGTACTGGGCGGGCGCGCCATGGTGATTGCGTACGACGAGGAGACCGTGCGCGAGTATATGCGGGAGGCGGTGAGCTTTTCGCAGGACCGGCCGGTGCTGATCGACCGGTTTCTGGAAGACGCGACGGAGGTGGACGTCGACGCGCTGTCGGATGGCGAGGACGTGCTGATCGCCGGCATCATGGAGCATATCGAAGAGGCCGGCGTGCACTCGGGCGATAGCTCGTGCGTGCTGCCCGCACAGTCGATACCGCGGCCGCAACTGGACACCATTGAAGACTATACCGTGCGCCTGGCGAAGGCCCTGCACGTGATCGGCCTGATGAACGTGCAGTACGCGATTCAGCACGGCAAGGTGTACGTGCTGGAAGTGAACCCACGCGCGTCGCGCACGGTGCCGTACGTGAGCAAGGCCACCGGAGTGCCGCTGCCGAAGATCGCGGTGGGGCTGATGCTGGGCAAGAAGATTCGCGACTTCACGGACGCGACGGGTGTGCTGCCGGTGCCGCAAGACTTCGTCAAGTCGCCGGTGTTTCCGTTCAACAAATTTCCGGGAGTGGACCCGGCGCTGGGTCCGGAGATGCGATCCACGGGCGAAGTGATGGGGGTGGGGGCGAACTTCGGCGAGGCGTTTGCGAAGGCGCAGATTAGCGCGGGTACGCCGCTGCCGGAGAAGGGCACGGTGTTCATCAGCGTGAACGAGCACCACAAGCCGGAAGCCGTAGCGGTGGCGCGCAAGTTCGCGGCGCTGGGGTTCCAACTGGTGGCTACGCGCGGGACGGCGGCGGTGCTGCGGGCCGCCGGACTGACTTGCAAGGTGGTGTTCAAAGTGAACGAAGGCCGGCCAAACGCCGTGGACCTGTTGAAGGCGGGGTCCATTCAACTGGCGGTGTACACCACGGCGGGGGCGCCGGCGTTCTTCGACGAAAAGGCCATCCGGCGGAGCGCGGTGATGCATCGGGTGCCATGCATCACGACCATGAGCGGCGCACGCGCGGCGGCCGAGGCGATGGCGGCGCGGAAGCGCGATCCGATAAGGGTTTGGAGCTTGCAGGAGATTCACGCACGCGAAAAGACGATGGCGTGACAGGGGCGGGGGCGGCGACATATCGGCGACAAGGGGCTGGTTTTGGCTGTTTGCTGTTGCATCCGGATACATTGTCGACCTTGGGTACGGGCGCGTGAAAGACCACATTTATGTTGCGCTATGTTGCGCGGCTTTTAGTTCTGCCTCGGTGCCCCCCGACAGAATTTGGCTTTCGTCTTGGGCGTTTGTTGAAAACAAAGAATCAAATTGGGTTCGATTGGAAATTTGATTTTGGGTTCGTCCCCGAGGCCTTTTCGGCGGGCCGGTAGCCGCATGTTTTGGCTTGGAATGGTATTTTCCCTGGGTTAGTGTGGCCCGGTGCGGAATTGTGCCTGCAGCGCGAAGATGTAACGTGCCATGTAACGTAGATATGTTGCAATTCGAAAACTTTTCCGTGGATGGCCGGCAAGGTTATGATAAGCGCTCACAGAGAAGGAGTGCTGTGTCTGGGGAAGGTTCTCGGACGAATCGGGGTTGGGCGCGCCATGTTGCGCGGCTTTTAGTTCCGCCTCGGTCGCCCCGATGGGATTTGGCTTTCGTCTTGGGGGTTTGTTGAAAATAAAGAATCAAATCGGGTTCGATTGGAAATTTAGTTTTGGATTCGTCCGCCGGTAACAGCATATTTTGGCTTCGAATGGTATTTTCCCCGCGTTGGTTTGGCCTCGTTGCGCGGAATTGTGCCTGGACCGCGAAGATGTAACTTGCCATGTAACGTAAATATGTTGCAATGCGAAAAACTTTTCCGGTGGATGGCCGGCAAGGTTATGATATGCGCTCACTGAGAAGAAGTGCTGTGCCTGGGGAAGGGTTCTCGGACGAATCGGGGTTGGGCGCGCCTGCGAGTCAGTTGCGCCGATCGGCGGATTTCGGAGGCAGGCCAGCGATGAAGGCGTTCATCTCGCGCAGCACGTCCGCTTCGTTGGAGCGAAACACGTAGTGATCCGCGTGCGCCAGCCAAATGACTCGCGCGGACGGCAGGCCCTTTTCGAATGCTTTTGCCTGTGCGCCTTGAAAGGCCAGGTCACGGGCATCAGCCTCAGCGCGTTTAGCAGGATCGGTTATTCCGCGTTCGTGCGGAAGAGCGCAGATGGCGAGGATGAGCACGTCGATCCGCGTGTATTTCTGGCCGCCCGCGCGAATGGCGTCCTGGGCCGTAGCGATTTCGCTTTGTGGCGGAGGGGATGGCGGCTCCGATGGCGAGGGGTCGTAAGCATAAGAGTATCCCGCGTCGAGGTAAACCAAGCCGGCGACCTTTTCCGGATGACGCGAACCCACCGAGCTGAGCTCCTGGCCTGCCAAAGAATGACCGACCAGGATGGGCCGGTCGAGGTTGAGCGCGGCGATCACTGCCAGAACATCGTCACCCAAGCGATCGGCGGCGTAGTTTGCGCGGGTTGGAGGCGGGGCGACAGAGGCTCCCGACCCGCGGCGAGTGATGCCGTAGACGCGGTACGTGCTGGTGAGTTTGGGTGCGAACTTGTCGACGCCGATTTGGAGCGCGCAACCTGGGAGTCTTCTTGGCGTCGGGATCGGACTCCGCACTCGATCCAGTTCATTTCGGTCGAGGATAACGTCAAGCTTGAAGTCGTCGACTGGGGCGGGACCCGAGAACCCTGGGTCAACGTTCCTTGCAACGAGTTCCCGCCGTCGCTCAACGTGCCCTCGTAGGTAGCTCGAATCGCATCGAAAGCGAGTTTGAGTGTAGAGGCCTCAAAAGTGACGGAATTGGCCATGACACCGTTGGAGCCTTCATCCGGAGTAAGTTCTGTCGCCGTCCAACCGCCGCCAGCGGCCTTGACAATGGTGATGACGACGCGGCGTTCGGTTTTCCCGAAGTTCAGCGTGCCCTGCCAATCACCGGCAATGTCCTGGGCGCTCAGTACGCCCTGTAGCAGCATCGCCACCACTACGGTACGCTTCAGCATTGATCGCCTCACAGACGCGGGGGCCGGCTGAGCCGCGCTGTTGAGACTATACCTTTCGGCGGGATGCTTTGGGCTGCCTGAGAGGCCGCTGCAGGCTGAGAGCCTGCCCCACTGCGCCCAGGGCCTTCGCGCGCTTCCTGAGTTTGTTGTCGAAGCTCATGAATTTGGCGCTCTCGCCGCGGCTCGCGAGGTGCAGCGCATCGGCAAAATCCATGCCGGATGACGCCCATCCCACCGCTCTGGACACTGCCGCGGGATCCTCAACGCGCACGGTGGGAAGGCTCGTGAGCGCCAGAATTGCGGAGGATAGCCGGGCGCCGTGAAAACGATAGAGACTGCGCAGGACCCATTCCGTCTCCATGTCACTTTGCAAATTATTTGGCGTAGAAGTTTGCACGCTATTTGGCGTACTCTTCGAGTATGGACCAACTGGCGGGGCTCACGGAAGAGGCCCGAAAGCTCGCCCTTGATCGGTTCCGCCTGCTTCAACCTCATCTGGAGGATGACCGCCCGTTGAAGGCGGTCGCGGCGGCGGCAGGAGTCCCGTTCCGAACCGCTCAACGCTGGGTGTCGTTGTATCGGCAGTTTGGCCTGACCGCCCTCGGGCGAAAGAGGCGAACAGACACCGGCCAGCACCGCGAGATGTCGGCCAAGCTCAAGGAGGCCATCGAAGGCATCGCCCTACAGAGGCCGCCGATTCCGGTTGCAGCGATCTGCCGTCAAGCTAGGCGGCTGGCACAAGATTTGGGAGAGGAGCCGCCGAGCTACTGGCTCGTGTATCGAATCGTCGACGCGTTGCCCGCCGATCTGGT
>DATKFU010000015.1:0-24941 GCA_035511215.1 Bryobacteraceae bacterium
TCTCGATTTTTCAACTCTAACTGAGCAGTGTGACAAAAGTTCAGAACGTAGGTTCGGCGCCCTTCTCATTCGGGAGGAGGCTTTCCAGTCCATCTCTTTACTAGACGATAAAGTATGTTACCGTCTACCATCCTGCGGTAAGGAAATGGGGCAAAATGGCGGGCGCGCCGCTCCTCCGAAGCGATCTGCCGGCCGTTCCTGCGATTCATCCACCGCCTTCGGGCTGCAACGCTTAACGTGCAAGTTGAAGCAATGGAGTGTGCCGCTCATCTGGCCCTTGACCTACGAAGCTCGTGCAGAAGGTTGATATCGTCCAGAATTTTAATGCTATTCCAGACCCGTTCGACGACTTCGTGTCGAAAGGCCTCAACGCGGGTGGACAGAATATCGGCGCGGCCCTCTGGACCAACAGCAAGAAGATTTCCGGCGGTTCTACTTCCGGCCACGACCGCCGGTTTTCGCTATCTCTTTCGGCAGCGGGATCGGTTCGCGAAGCGGGGCGAACCCGGTGCTGAGCGTGGATGCCAAAAAGAGGGAGACGATCGGTAACGTCAAGAACCCTGGAGTGAAATGGGAGCAAGCTCCCACGGATGTCGACGATCATGACCACCGCCAAGGGCATCGGCATTCCGTTTGGCATCTACGATACCCAGGCCAACCGCGGCTGTGTGTTCCTGGGAGCTTCACACGAAACTTTCGCCTTCGCCGTTTCCTGCCTTCGCAGGTGGCGGCAAAATCGAAGGACACAAACGTTGTCCGCAATCCCGCCACATCCTCATTCCGGCCGACACCGGCGGCAGCAATGTAGCCCAGCGCTGCGTCTGGAGGCAAGAACCTCCGCGTCAACTGTGCGATGGCCTGGGACTCAGCGTCACCGTTTCTCACTACCATTCCGGCGCCTCCAAAATGGAATCCCATCGAGCATCGCCTGTTCAGCCAGATCGGCAGAACTGGCAAGCCGCGCCCCTGGACACTTATGAGAAGGCCCTAAGATTTATCCGCACCACCACAAACACGACCGGCTTGAAAGTGGCCGCGCGCCTGGACACCACCTACGACCCGACCGGCGTCAAGGTCTCAAAGCGCGATCTCGCGCGACTCTCTATCCGGCAGAAGCGCGGCGAGTGCGATGAGCCACTTACGTCACCGTTGTGCGATCCGCTGTTCGGCTTCCATGATGTTCCTCAGAATATCGTTGATGCGGGTCAGGTGACCCTCGCCCTTTGATTTCAACCACGCGAGCACGCTTGGATCGAGCCTCACACTGACCGGCACCTTCGGCCGAATGTCGCGCAGCCGAACCATTTGCGCCAACTGCTCATCTGTCAACCGAGGAATGTCGTCGTAGTTGATGTCGGAATCGTCTCCGGCGGCTTGCTTCGCAGCGTGACGCTTTACCAAACGTCGCTCCGCTTCAGTCCATCTCTTGTTCTTGATATCTTTGGAAGTCATCTTTGTTAGCCCTTCGCGCCGAGATAATGCGGGTGATTTCTTCGCCATCGATTTCCTCCCTGTAAACATGAACGACGAACAGTACGATTGAGGCATCCGGGCTCAATCGAGCCGCCCCAATCGCTTGCCATCGTCGCTCTCCGGTTTCTTCCACACGGTCCGGACGCACAAGGCAGCATTCGTCCTCAAAGGCCAAAGCCGCCATTTCGAATGAGATCCTATGGTTTTTTCTGGTTGAGCCGGTTCCTCTCTTCATCCCACTCGTAGCGCATCTGTATATACAATCGTAGCACGTGGAAGGCAGGAAAAGATTACTGCCTGCAAAGCATGTTATGGTGCACGACCTGCGGTAGGAAAAGGGGGCAAAATGGCGCGCACGCCGCCCCTCCGAAGCGATCTGCCGGCCGTGGCGATTCAGCCACCGCTTTCGGGCTGCAACGCTTAAGGGGCAATTCCGACCAATGGAGGAGTGCCGCTCATCTGGCCCTTGACCGGCGAAGCTCGTGCAGAAGGTCAATATCGTCCAGAATTCTAATGCCATTCGGGGCGCAGACCCGTTCGACAACCTCGTGTCGAAAGGCTTCATCGCGGGTGAACAGAATATCGGCGCGGCCCACAATCGCGGTTGGCAGGCTAGGGTCGTCGTCCGAAGATCGCGTGCAAGACCCTGCGGTGAAACCTTGGGGTTAGCGCGGGGCTGGCTCGGACAAGAATATTGGTGTCGAGAACAACCCTCACAGGCGCCAGCTACGATACGGCCGAACCTGCGTCAGGGCTTCCTGAAGGGCGGCTTCCAACTCTTCCGTGGTCGTGTCCGGGGCAATGCTCACGTTCAAGCGCCCGTGCGACGATATGGGCAAGATTACGCTCGGCCGGCATACCGGCGGCGCGCGCCTGAGCTTCCAGTGCAGCGGCATTTTGCTCCGACAGATCAACCGCCAGGTGCATGGGCCTCTTCTCCGGATTAACCCTTGCTGCCAGTCTACGCGAAGCGGCGGGGTGTGTCCATTAGGTACCGATTGGCACCGAATATCCGCTTGACCCGTGGTACCGCCTGAGGTACCATCAAACGTAGGGATGGCGAACGCAGCGAAGATCCTCAACCGGATGCGCGTCAACCCGCGCGATTGGAGGATCGAAGATCTCAAGGTGCTGGCGGCGCATTATTCCATCGAGTACCGGCAACCGGGCACCAGCCATGTCGTATTCATGCATAGGGTTGCTGGGATGCTGACGGTTCCGGCGGCCCGCCCGATCAAACCCGTGTATATCAAGCGCTTCGTCGCGTTGATCGACAAATTGGAAGGTACGGAATGAAACGAAACTTGCGGTTGAAAGACTATCCCTTCACCGTTCGTCCTCTCGCGAAGGAAGAGGGCGGCGGGTATCTGATCGAGTTTCCCGACCTGCCGGGTTGCATCTCGGATGGAGAGACGCCCGAAGACGCGATCCGCAATGGACAAGATGCGCTAAAAAGCTATCTGCTGACCCTCAAGGAGTTCAGCAGGCCGGCGCCTAGCCCGGGTACAACATCGGGCGCCAGCGGGCAGTGGAGGCAGCGGGTTCCGAAGAGCCTGCACTCGCGACTGACCGCCCGCGCCAAGGCCGAGGGTGTCAGCCTCAACACCCTTGTAACCGCCATGATCGCCGAGGGGCTTGGCAAGCGCGAACACCAGCGGACGCGGCAGCCCTCCGTCTCGCATAGAGGGCCGACACACTAAGAGCGATACATCGGCATGGAGTCCATTCGAAAGTCTCTGGCAAGACGCCCACTATGCCTTCCGGGCGCTGCGGCGATCGTCTGGCTTCACGGCTGTGGCGCTACTGTCGCTGGCTCTAGGCATTGATGCCAGTACAGCGGTCTTCAGCCTCAATACCCCGGCGATCCTCCGTTGAACGTTTCTCCCTGCAAAGTTACGAGTACTTCCTGGATCGCAATCACGTTTTTTCAGGGATTACCGGCGTGCAGCCCGCGCGTTTCATTGTGCGCGGCGAGGGCCGCTGCTGCTGCGCTTCTACGACGCGCAGAAAGGCGCCATCCGGGTGGGCGGCCGCGACGTGCGCCAACTCGATCCGCAGGAGCTGCGGCGCCAGTTCGGCGTGTCTTGCAGGATCCGTACCTAAGGCTGTAGAGGATGCCGCCGAACAGGTCAATCTGCTGGACTTCATCAACTCGCTTCCGGACGGATTCGAGCATTCCATTCGCGAGCTCGGCAGCGGCCTCTCGACGGGCCAGAAGGACGAAAGTGGCACATCTCCGGCTGGGCATTCTTCCGGCCAACGGCTAGTGGGATTTTAGAATCCGCAGCACCGAGAGTATTGTGTTCCAACTGCGCGTTGTCGCCGGCGCTCCAAACAGCCTGTCGATCTGGCCGAGACAGCCAATCGTTTTCATGTGGCGGCGGTATACCCCATACACCAGACGATTCTTCGAGCCAATGATTCGCACCAGCCACTCCGCGCCTTCGGGAAGAGCAATCGGAAGAGAAACTCCGCGGCGTCCAGCCTCCGACAGGATGCTCACAAATTGAACAACATCTGCGGACGGTGGCTCAGATCCAAACGGATTGGCCATTTCTAATCGAATCAGATCACCGCCATCGCAGAAAGCGATGGTTGCTTCAAACGGCAGCTTCCGGCGCAATTCGGCAAGGAACTTTGCGCGCAAGCCAGGTTTGCGAACGACAAGCGTGCCTGCGGCGCCCACGTTCACGGCATCGTAGATGCCCAGTTCTTTGGCGAGCACGCTCGGACGAAAAGCCCTGTGTCCTCCAACGTTGATACCCCGGAAGAAAACGATCAAAGCCATGCTCCCCATTGTTGCAGCACCGAAGTATCGAGGAGAAGCGCACCCAACCAATCGGATGGCAAGCACGCGGAGGCGGTCGGACGTATATTAGGCGGCCGGTGAGGAGCCACAAAGGGCCTTGTTCCATGCGCGCCAATATCAGCAGTTGTTCCCGGCGGGTACCGGTAATACGAATAGATCTGGCGAGAAAACTCGCGATCTATCTGCGCGGAGTCGCCATACTTGCTACGGGGACGGTGCTGATCCCGAGCGCGTGCGCACAGACCCCGCCGGGCGGAGCCGCCCTGCCGGCCGGAGTTCGCCAGGCGGGCACGCTGGCGTTGCACCAGCCGGTCGAGCGGGAGTTGGGGCCGGGGCGGACCGATGTGTTCACCGTGAAAGTCGCCGCCGGGCTATTTCTGCACGTGGTGGCCGAGAAGAAGGGTGTGGAGGTGGTACTGGTGCTGACGGGCCCCGAGGGCAAGCCGCTGGTCACCGCGGATAGCCCCAACCGCGCGTTCGGTCCCGAGTCTGCATCGCTCATCGCCGATCGGGGCGGCGAATACCAAATCCGGGTGACGATGTCGCCGCGCAGTTCGGAGGCAGGCCGGTACCGCATCGAACTAACGGACATTCACCCACCCACGGAACAAGACCGCATGCGGCTGCAGGCAGAGACCCAAGTCTTCGGCGCAGTTGCCGGCGATCGCGCGCAAGACCGGGAGAAGCGGCTCCAGGCCATCGCTGGTTACGAACGGGCGGCCGCACTCTGGCGTTCTCTCCTCAACGATGGCGAGGTGGCTCTGTGCTTGCACGGAATCGGGACCATTTATGAAAGTTTAGGGGAGATGCAAAAGGCGCTGGACTACCACAATCAAGCCCTGCCGCTCCGGCGTGCGGTCGCCGACCGCGCGGGCAAGGCGGCCACGCTGAGCGGCATCGGCAACGTCTATTCGCGTCTTGGGGAGAACCAGAAGGCGCTGGCTGGGTGCGATCCAGAGCCTGGATCTGACATTTTTCGTCAACGGACAGAATGATGGCGTTGTCCGGAGGGTGCAGGTAGAGGCTGACGACATCTTCCAGCTTTTCCGCGAAGTGCCGATCGTTGCTCCACTTGAAGGTCTTCACACGATGCGGTTTGAGACCGTGCGCCCGCCAGATGCGGCCCACCGTGGAAGGACTGACGGCGGCCACTACCGCCAATGTGCGGGTACTCCAATGAGTGGCATTGGCAGGCGTCTGGCAGGTGGTCAGCGATACGATCTCGTCGATCTTGCGCGGCGCAATGAGGCGGGGGCGCCCGCAGCGCGGAGCGTCTTTCTCAATCCCGTTGGCCCCTCGATCCATGAATCGCCGGCGCCAGATTCCAACCGTTTGACGAGTGCTATCCAAAGCCTGGGCGATCTCCACGTCGGTTTTGCCGGCGGCGGCGTGCAAGACGATCTGGGCCCGCTCGACCAAGCGGGCGGCCAGGGTTCGGCTGCGCGAAGCGCTCCAAGTCGTCCTGCTGTTCTGCCGTTAACCATATCTTGGCCGCTCGGAGCATGCTGATCTTCAATGCGCCGTGCGCTTCTGGCGGCTCTTAGGTGGCGGCTGGTGCCGCTGGAGGACCAGAAGTTCGGCGTTCAACACCAACAATTCCGCCAACCTCTCCTTGAACTGGCGGCCGCGGTCCACACGTTGGCGAACGGCATCGACCCACGGTTGGGGAACATGCTCAACCCGTTTTTTGCCCTGGACCATAAAAGTGAGGGACCAAAGGGGATGACCCTGGCCGTCAGCACAGTGACAGGAGGCCTTGCCGCAACGGCGGTGAGTCAGGGAGAGCGAGCCGGGAAGGGCGTCTGAAGGAAGCTTGAGCCGGGGGATCAGCTGGCGCCTGCGCTGCCGAAGACAATTGGCAGGAGGGCCGGTGGGCGAATGTGTCAATTTCATCTGACTGTAATTATACATTCAGATAGAACGAACGTAAAGAGAGAGTTCGAGCTAAACAAACGAAGAAATTACCGGTGGTTATTTCAGGTGGGCAGGAGCACGCCCCCAGGGCGCAAGCATCGATCCGCATTGGCGTCCGGAACAAAGATTGCCACGCTACAACGAGCGGCGAGTGTTCAAGGACTTCTGACCCACTACACTAGCCTGTCGCCTGGAGTTGGCGTCGGTGCCTCGGCGGGGCTTGCCGCGCTGGCGGCGCTAGGCGTGGTGGCGATGGCGAACAGCCGGCCCTATGAGGGCGCGGTTACGACGGCCGGGGCTGCCGTTGTCCTACTCATCTGGCGGCGCCGTACCCGGCGTCCATTCAAGGATCTGATGGTGTGGCGGGTGGCTGCGCCCGCGTTGGCCATTCTGGTTTGCGGCTTGGCGGCGATGCTCTACTACAACTATCGTGTAACCGGTGACCCCCTGCTGGAGCCGTATGCGGTGAACCAAGCTCAATATGGCGCAGCGCCGATCTTTTGGATCATGCCGCCGCAGCAACCTCCAGTGTACCGCCGCGAGATTATCCGGCGGTTCTGGACAATCTACGACATGTCTTTCTATGTAAATGCGCGCGCCTGGCCGCCGCTTGAGGCGATATTCTTCGTGCGCACCCTATGGTACTTCTTTTTGACGGCAGTCTCAGCCCTGGCCCTGATTGCCGCCGTGCTGCTGCGGCACAGCCGGAAAGTGCGTATGGCATTGGTAATGGGCGCATTTGCCACAGTGGGGATATGGCTCGAGAGATTTCCGAATGCGCATTACTTTGCCCCGCCACGGGGCTGGTGCTGCTGCTGGTAATGCTGGGGTGTGCAATACCTGCGGGTGAAGTCCGGCCGGCTGGCGTTGACGGCCTTCGTCGTGCTGTTTTTCGGAACCGCGGCGGTACATGCATCCCGGCTGATTGCGGACGAGTACCCGCACAGGCTGTTTGCCGCGCATCGGCGCAGTACGATCCACTGGCTTGAAAACCAGGGCGGGCGCCACCTGGTGATCGTACGGTACGCGCCGGCCACAACGTTTTGGACGACTGGGTTTTCAACCACTGCGGATATCGACGGATCGCCGATTGTGTGGGCGCGCGATATGGGGGAAGCGAGGAATCGCGAGTTGCTGCACTATTATAAAGACCGGCGGCCGTGGCTGCTGCAGCCGGATGCTGCAGATGACAGGCTGAAGCCTGTCCCTCCTTATGCATCTTCAGAAAAAAGCGGGTTGGATGTGCCTGGCGGTGGGCTTGCTGGCTCTGGCGGTGCGCCTGGCGATTCTGCCGGTCCGGCCGATTCCGCAGCCAACGGTCCACGACGAGTTCGCCTACCTGCTGGGCGCTGAGACCTTCTGTCTGGGACGGGTGACCAACCGGCCGCACCCGATGTGGGTACACTTCGAAACCTTCCATGAGAACTTCCAGCCCACGTATGCCAGTAAGTATCCGCCGGCGCAGTCGCTGTTTCTGGCCCTGGGTTGGAAGCTGTTTGGGGAACCGTGGTATGGCGTCTGGCTGAGTTGCGGGGCGATGTGTGCGGCCCTCTGCTGGATGCTGCAAGGATGGTTGCCGCCGCGCTACGCATTGCTGGGTGGGCTGATGGCCGTGGCGGAGTGGGGCGTCGCGGGCTATTGGATCGATTCCTATTGGGGCGGCGCGGTGGCTGCGGCGGCCGGGGCACTGGTTCTGGGTGCGGTTCCGCGATTGGTTCGACGGCCCTCGGCCGGCGTGGCAGTCATGGCGGCCTTGGGCGTGGTGACGCTGGCGAATAGCCGGCCCTATGAGGGCGCCGTCACCGCGGGGGCGGCCGTCGGCGCGCTATTGATGTGGCAACGCCGCGCGCGGCGGCCGTTCAAGGAACTGCTCGCGTGGCGCGTAGCGGCGCCGGCCGGGGCCATTTTGGCCTGCGGACTGGCGGCCATGCTCTACTACAACTATCGTGTGACTGGCGACGCGCTGCGGATGCCCTACGCCGTGAACCAGGCCCAATATGGCGTAGCGCCCATCTTCTGGACGATAGCGCCCAAGAAGCCTCCAGTCTATCGGCACGAAGCCATCCGGAAACTGTGGATGGATCTGGACATGGCAGTCTACAAGCGGGCGCGCGCATCGCCCGGGCATGTGCTGGTGGCGTTCTGCCAAATGCTGCCGGTCTTTGTTACGCCTTTAGCGCTGGCAGCGGTCGCGATTGCGGCGATTTTCCGGCGCAGCCGCAAGGTGCGCTATGCGCTCGCCATGCTGGCGGCCGCCACAGCAGGGCTGTTGTTGGAAAGAACTTCGCTGCCGCATTACTTCGCTCCAGCCGCGGGGCTGGTGATGGCGCTGGTGGCGATGGGCGCGCAGTACATGCGTGTGCGTTGGGGCGGGGGCGCTTTGGCCATCTTCGCCACGCTGTTTTTCATCGATGCGGGATTCCACGTCGCCCGGGACCCCGACCCCTATGCGAACCGTCGGTTCTCCGCACATCGGTTGAGCGTGATTCACGAGCTGCAGCGTGAAGGCACGCCCGGCGGGCGTCAGCTAGTAATCGTACGTTACGCTGCCGATCACAACCCGCTGCAGGAGTGGGTGTACAATCGCGCCGATATCGACGGCTCAGCCATCGTGTGGGCGCGCGATATGGGAGATGCCGCCAATCGCGAGTTGCTGGATTACTACCGCGCGCGCAATCATGACCGTAAGGCCTGGCTGCTGGAGGCGGACGCGCCAGATCCTAAGGCGGTGCCGTACGAGGCGCGATAGCGGGCCTATTGGATGCTTAGTGAGGCGCCTCTTACGGACGCGGCTCAGCGAGACACTGAGCCGCGCATGTCGGTAAGCGGCCTACCGTTGATTACCCGTTGCTGGGCTGCTGATGGCTTTCCATCCGGCGCTGCCGCATCTGCCGGAAATGGGCCGGGATCTGATCGGCTTTAGCCCGCTGTTCCGGGGTCAGCGTGCTATAGATTCTGGCGAATGCCTCGTGCCGCATGGCCGATATCTGGCCCCTCAGATTGGCGCCCTGGGCGCTCAGCCGTTCGATGCCGGCGGTGTCGTTCGCCCGGACGGCCTGGAACATTGCCAGGCGAACCTGCTTCAACTCCTGCCGGATGGGTTGCGCGGATTGGCGCGCCGACTGGAGCTCCGCTTTGGCCCGCGCCTCCTGCGCCGGGGTCAGATTCAGGTAGCGGGCGATGCGCGCGCCGCCATTATGCTGGTGCACCTGTGGCGCGGGCGGTTGCGCCGGCTGCGTGCCCGCTTCTTGGGCGCCCAGGAGCATGCCTCCCGCTATCGCCGCTGTTGCTGCAAAACGTAACCAAGTGTTTTTCATGATGTTTCTGCTCTCCTCGATTCCAGGTTAGGCGGCCATTGTAAAGCGAGTTTGTACGGCGCGTAAGAGTTTGTAACGTTCATCACGAATGCCAGTACGGTACTGTCTCCGAAAAAAATCGGGTACGCGCGAGGGCCTTGCGATTTACAATTGCAGCGGAGGAAAGGTATATGCGCAGAAAGACGCTTCTTGCATCCATCGTTTGCGGGCTGATCGCCATCGCCGTTCAGCCCATGTCCGCGGTAGCCGCGACGCCGAGTTTAGCCGGGTCGTGGCAATTTACTTTGACGCCCACGACGCCACCCACATCTACTCCGCCGATTGCCGAGATTCCGGGGCTGGCGACGTTCACTACGGATGGCTCGGTCATCGAGACGGATGGTTCCGAGTTTGTTGCCAATTCGCCTTCGGCTACGCCAACTAATCCCAGCACGCCGGGCCACGGCATCTGGCAGTTGGCAAATACGCCTGTTACTCTGTATGTCCAATACATCAGCCTGGTGTTGAATGCCGATGGGTCGCTGTTTGCCCGCAACATCACCACCATGTTCCTGAGTGAGAATAGCCAGGGTACTCAGTTTTCCGGTAGCTACACGACCGACCAGGAAGCTGGCGGCGTCACCAAGACGGTATCTTCCGGCACGGTGAAGGGACAATTGATTCCGCACGTCCCCTTGCCATAAGTATTGCCGTAAGTAACTTAGTTAGGCGGGGCGGGGCGCAGCGCGGCTACTGTTGCGGCGCGCCCCGCTCTTACGCCGTTGGCGGCGCCTGTTGCTGTTCTTCCAATTTACTCAGGTTTTCGGCGGCAGCAACCGTGTCGGGATGATTCTCGCCGAGGACTTTGCGGCGACCGGCGAGACATTTGCGGAGCAGGCGAATAGCTCCCTCGCGATCCCCGGTCCGAGCCAAGAGGGCAGCCAGGTTGCCCATTGACGTCAGCGTGTCCGGGTGCTGGTCGCCGAGCACACACGAGCCCACCTCCAACACACGCTCGTGGAGTCGCCGCGCGCCTGCGAAATCCCCTTGCGCCGCGAGTGTTGACGCCAGATTGTTCATCGAGGCTAGGGTGTGGGGGTGGTCCTCGCCCAAGACGCGCGAGGCCGCCTCCAGCACTGGCTCCTGGAGCCGCCGCGCCTCCGTGCTGTCGCCCTGTGCCCGAAGTGTCAAAGCCAGATTACTAATTGCTCGCAGCGTGTCCGGGTGCTCATCGCCCAGCACGCGCGCGCTCACCTTCCGCAGCCGTTCCTGGAGCCGCCGTGCGCCCGCGACATCGCCCAACGTCCTGAGCGTCCCAGCCAGGTTGTTCATGGCCGCGAGGGTATCCGGGTGCTCGTCGCCTAGCATGCGTGTCCTCACGTCCAGCACAGGCTCTTGGAGGCCCTGTGCCTTTAGGTGTTCGCCTTGCTGCCCGAGCGCGTACGCCAGGTTGCTCATAGACGTCAGCGTGTCCGGGTGCTCCCCTCCGAGCATTCGTGTTCTTGCCGCAAGCACCCGCTCATCGAGCCTGCGCGCCTCGGCGTAATCGCCTTGCTCCGCGAGAGTCGAGGCCAAGTTGTTCATTGCCGCCAGCGTATCCGGATGATCCGCGCCCAGCACGCGACTCCTCGCAGCCAGCACGCGCTCCTGTAAACGGCGCGCTCCCGCGAAATCGCCTTGCGCCCAAAGATTGTGCGCCAAATTGTTCATCGCGATCCGCGTGTCCGGGTGCTCTTCGCCCAGCACACGCGTCCTCGTGTCCAGCACCCGTTCCAGGAGCCGCCGGGCCCCAGCAAGGTCTCCTTGAGCTAGGCGCGTCGCAGCAAGATTGTTCATCGAGGTCAGAGTGTCCGGGCGTTCCTCTCCCAGCGCTTGCCTCCTCGCTTCTAGCACCCGCTCTTGGAGACGTTGCGCACCCACGAGGTCGCCTTGTGCCCGAAGCGTCTCGGCCAAATTATTCATCGCGGTCAACGTGTTGTGGTGTTCGCCGCCCAGCACGCGGGCACTCGCCCCGAGCACCCTCTCTTGGAGCAACCGCGCTCCCGCATAGTCTCCCTGAATCATTAGGAGCCGAGCGAGCTGCTCGGTAAGCGAGATCGCCTCGGCGTCTTCCGGTCCCCGCGTCAAGCTGAACTCTCGGATCTGGCGCTCCAATCGCTCTCGCGCATCGGACATTTGCGAGAGGACGGCATCCGCCTCGATGCCCAGACCGGCAGATCGAAGCGCATTCACAGCAGGCTCCGCCAATTCAGTCCATATCCGTTCCTCCGGAATGTTCTGCGCCCGTACGGTTTCCAATCTGTCCCAAAAACGCCGCGCGAGCGAACGTGCGTAGGCGACGCTCACAACCTGGCGATCAGTCGTCTCTATTGCAGGCTGTAGCGGGACCTCCGTGAGATGCAGCCGCATTGAGAACCACGAATCCAGGTCGGGGACCCCAAGAATAAATCGCTCTGTCGCGCTAGAGGGCACCCACCAAATCTGACGCACCAGGAGAGACGCCAGTATCTCGCGCTGAAAGCTGAGCACGACCAAGGTGTCCAACTTATTGCCGCCCTCAGGGAAGGCCCACTCAATGCCGGTAATCGAAGCTGCGGAGCCGCTGGAGGACCGGAGTTGATCGACCAGTCCAACAGCGGTCTTATATCCGTCTTCCCCGGGTGGCAGGTCGATCTCGATCAGCGGGATGTCCGAGTTGCCCAAGGCGAGCTTTAGCCGGTTGACTACCTCCTTGCGCGTGTACATGGAATCCCACTCGACGCGCGCGAGGCCGCGTTCGTGCTGCCTGCACCAATGTGCCAGCCGTTCGACGATGCTCCGGATGGACCCCGGCTCCATCAGTCTGTTCCGCCAGGGTCCTGCGGCTTTAGGTGCTGTTGGTTTTTCAGGATATCCACCACCAGAGGATGCACCCCAAACCACCCTTCGCCGTTGAACTCCTCGATAGCACGGCCGCGCAGCAGTGAGTATAAGACCGGGTCCGGCACATCGTTATCGGCAGCGCTGTTATACACCGCAATCAGTCTTTCGACTTTCTCCGAATAAGGCATTTGGTGCAGATCATATGGACTCTGGCCCAGCCGCATGCGGTATTCTCTCCGCATCGCACCTATCGCGGACGTGGCATCGTCAGCTCCGATCACATTGGCCAGTGGATTCCTTTGGCGAGCTCCCTCTCCAGCTTCCGACACTAATGCAAACAGGTCGCGTAGGTTGCCGCCGGAGGCTACCATCAGCCGAGTCATTTGCGTTGGGACAAACAGGGATGGTGAAACGCGCGCTTCCAACACCGTTTGAACCGCCGCTCTGCCATTTGCATGTGGACTGTGCTGCCTGTCGTAGACCGGTGTATTGAATTGTATACCGCTTGAATGGGAGCCGGATCGCTTCGGGAGAATAAGCCAGCCAGACTGGAATGGTGAAGATCATGTTCACCCGTAGATCTTCAAACACGTTTCCGTACTGCGTGAACAGCTCCCGCAATTGAGCCGGAGAGACCACGGTTTTGTCCAGGTCTTCCACGATCAGGAGCCACTCCTTCCCGGTCTTTTCCTTCAGAGACCGGTCGCAGAGATCGATCAACCGATTGCAATAGCCAACCAAGTCCGGTAGCCTTTGCAGCCGATACTCCACGGTCTTCGTCTTGCGCTCTGCTGCGTACTTAGCCTCCGCCTTGGCGGATGCGAAGAGGCCTAGCAGCGCCGCCCACGGGGAGTCCCCCTTCATGCCGATTCCGGCTTCCACCCCGGCACCGATCATGCGGGTGCCAGTCCGCTCCACCTGCTCGGTTCCAAACCATTGCTGAATGTCCGTGAACAATTGGGCGGGAAGCATGCCTTCAAGTGGGATCGCATTCAGTTCATTGGCCCGCTCAGGAAGGCGGGCCAACATCAGGAGCAGTACGTCGAACACCTTGAAGCTCGCGGGGTTCAGCTCGGAAGCTGCGCTTAATCGCACCCCAACATATTGGTCTTCGACGCGCGCTAAGAGCCGGGTAATCTCGGTCGACTTGCCCACGCCAGGGTGGCCCATGAGGAATGCCCTGAATGGCAGCGTCCCATAGGCCTGCCGCAGCTTCTGCGAGAGCCCAACAACAGTATCGCCACCGCGGACTTCGTTGACCTGGGAACGGTAGTAGCGTGCAAACTCTTCCTCCCCTGTCAGAGGCTCGGGACTCAACGTGAGGTAGAGCTGGTCAAGGTCCGTCGCTGGGCCGCGGGCTGAAGGAAGCATACTATGTCTAGTCTAAACCGCCGCGGATCCCGCG
The DNA here is from genome assembly GCA_035511215.1 of Bryobacteraceae bacterium. Classification (GTDB taxonomy): domain Bacteria; phylum Acidobacteriota; class Terriglobia; order Bryobacterales; family Bryobacteraceae; genus Bog-159. Next base: position 13,760 of record DATKFU010000015.1, read on the forward strand.
GCAGGCGGCGCCTTTTCGGCCGCGTCCGCCAACTGGTTCAACGTGCGCGCCAGGCCGCGCGCAGCTTCCGGATCCACGTCCATCCAAACGTCGAACTTGCCGGTCAGTTTGCCGGTCTCCTCAACCTGGAATTTAATGCGCACGCGCTTACCCCAGAACAACGGGTCGTTCAGCGCGCGTCCAGTGACCGAGGTGAGCGCCAAACAGCGGCCCCAGCAGCGCGCCAGCGTGGGAATCGCCTCACGCAGCGCCTGCGGAAAATTCATGGTGTTGAGCGGGCGCATGCGCCGGCTTTGGGTTAGAGCTGGAAGCGCGGGATTGCGCCGCGTCCGCTGCACGCTGCGGGATTTCATGGCACCTCATGCGCAGGTTAGCAGATTCAGCCTGGGATGAGGTTCCACCCCTTCTACACGCCAATACACGTAGAATAGGAGGTCCGGCTCATGAATACGCCACTAATTCTCCGCCTGGTAGGTCTGCGCTACACGCTGCTGTGGGCCCAAACGCGCACGCGGAACGGCAGGATCGCCCTGTTCCTCGCAGGCTACCTGTTCGCCGTCCTCATCCTGCTCCTGATGACCGCAGGCGGCTACGGCGCGGCCATGGTCGCGGTGCGGTCGGGCCATGCCGAAGGGGTCGCGCAGGCGGTGCTGGGAGGGCTGTTTGTAAATGCCCTGATCGCATCCGTCGTCACCGGGTTCGGCATCAATACCGCATTCACCGACGCGGCCTTACGCCGCTATGCGCTCAGCCTCCGGGAACGGCTCGCGGCCCGCCACGTGATCGGCATCCTGGAGCCGGTCTGGATTTTCGTGTTCGGCCTGGACTTGGGCCTGTCCACCGGAATGTACGTTTTTGGCGCAGGCAGCTTCTGGCTGGGCGCGGTGGCGGTCCTGCTGCTGTTGATTACGGATTACCTGCTGGCGCGCGTGTTGGCCACCCTGATCGAGTGGCTCTCGCATGTCAAGGGCGGCACGGCGATCCTATTCCTGATGCTCATAGGCGCGGCCATGCTGCCGGGATTGCTGATCCCCGTGCTGGCAAAAGCGCATGGAGCGAGAGCGGGGATGATGGCCGTGCTGCACTATACGCCGCCGTTCGCCGCCGCGGCGCTGATGGTGAACGCCGGCGCCGGCGTGCGGCATTTCGGTCTGCTGGCCGTATGGATAGCGGCCCTGCTCGTGGCGCTCGCGGCCATCGAAAAGCAGGCCGCGCGTCCACGCAGCGCGGCGGCTGCGGCGGTCACTTGGGACAGCCGGTACGAAAGCATCGCATCCATCTTCGGGCCCGCAATGGCGCCCCTGATCGGCCGGTCCCTTCGTTATTACGTGCGCTCCAACAAGGTGCGCTTCAACTACATCGCGGCAATTCCCATTCTGGCATTCCTCACCTTCAACCGCGCCGCGGAAGGCGGGCCGATGCACTATTTCGTGCGCGCGCTGGGCGCCTTCACGGTCGTCGGGTTCCTGGGCACGGCGGTGATGTCCACCAATCAGTTCGGCTTCGACGCCTCCGGATTCCGGCGCTACTTCCTGCTGCCGATAGCGCCCGGCGCGATCCTGCGCGCCTCCAGTTACAGCGCGCTGTTCGTCGGAAGCACGCTGGTGGCCGCGGCGCTGCTGCTCTGGCTGGTCTTTGCGCCGGTCCCGTTCGATGCGCGCATGGCCCCCATGCTGCTGGCCAGCGGCGTGGGCGGACTGTGCCTGTTTAACGCGCTGTCGATCTGGACTTCGCTGCTCGCACCGCGGCCCACGAACTTCGAAACCACCTTCGGCAATCAGCTCTCGCTGGCCGCCAACGTACTGCTCATCGGCGGCTTGCTCGGGTGCATCTTCGGCGTGGTTGTTTTGGACCGGAACGTCGGCCCAGCCACGGTGTTGAACCATTGGTGGATCTCAATTCCGGCGGCGGTGGCGGCCATCGCTTTCTATCTTTACTCCGTGCGCCGGGGCGCGGCCGTGTTTGTCAGCCGCAGAGAGCGCCTCTTGAACACTCTCGAAGGACGGAACTAATCAGTGACTTCTGCCATCCAAGTCGCCAACTTAACCAAGAGGTACGGAGAGACCGTAGCCGTGGAGAATCTCTCCCTGACGGTGCCGGCCGGAACCATGTTCGGTTTCCTGGGTCCGAACGGCTCGGGCAAAAGCACCACCATCGGCTGCCTCACCGGGCTGCTCGACCCCACCGCGGGCGAGATCCGGATTCTGGGCGAGTCGTTCCACGATGGAGCTGTGGCGCTGAAACGGCGCATGGGCGTGATGCCGGAATCGCTGGGCCTGTTCGATGCGCTGTATGCGCACGAGTTCCTGTTTTTTCAAGCCCGCATGTTCGGCCTCGATGAAGAGACGGCGCGCCGCCGCGTAAGCGAACTGCTGGACGCCATGGAACTCGGCGGCACGGGCAAGAAACGGCTCTCCGAATTCAGCGCGGGCATGCGCAAGCGCGTGGCTTTCGCGGCCGCCGTGATTCATGCGCCGGACCTGTTGTTCCTCGACGAGCCGTTCGAGAGTATCGATCCCGCCGGCGTGGCGTCCATTAAGCAATGGCTGAACAAAATCACCGCGCAGGGTCGCACGGTCTTCCTCACCACGCATGTGCTCGAGACCGTGGAGCGCCTGTGCTCGCAGGTCGCCATCATTACCAAGCCCGGCAAGCTAGTGTGGCAGGGAGACATCGGTGCGCTCGACCGCGACGGCACGATCTCGCACGAGGGCAAGGAATTCCGTACGCTGGAGCAGCTATTTCTGCATCTGACCGGCGAACGCTATGCGGAACTGGACTGGCTGTAGAGCGGCGAAACGGAAGATTGCATGACCATCCGGCTTGATCGCGATATTGTGGATTGGCTCAAGAAAAACGGCAGCGGCTACCAGACGTGCATTAATCCGGCGCAAGCCGCTAGGCTCAACACTGTTCAATTTGGTGGGGCAGACCATCGCCTTTCGTGGTCTGCCGCCTTCGCGAGCGCTGGCAGCGATATAAACCGATCGTCTGGCCCACCGAAACGCCATCAAGTGAACAGTATTGCCGCTAGGCCGGCTATCCCACGCAATGGCACATAACCAGATTCTCGATTCCGGCGACCCCACGCTGTTCGATGTTCGCTGCACGGCGCCCGGCCCCGCAGGCGCGCTTCCCATCACGCCCGAAATGCTGCTCACGCGCCCTTCCGGCGAGTTGTTCGGATGGAGCCAGAACGCCGGCATGGGATGGGACCCGCGCGCGCTGGGCGGCAAGGAAATCCTGATCCTCAGCACGCACGGCGGTATCCGCGATGCCACCGGCGCGCCCATCGCGCTGGGCTACCATACCGGCCACTGGGAGGTCGGCTTGATGATGGAGGCCGCGGCGCGTGAACTCAAGGCGCTGGGCGCCATCCCCTTCGCGGCCTATTGCACGGATCCCTGCGACGGCCGTACACAGGGCACCACCGGCATGTTCGACAGCCTGCCCTACCGCAACGATGCGGCCACCGTCTTCGGCCGCCTGATCCGCTCGCTGCCTACGCGGCGCGGCGTCATCGGTGTGGCCACGTGCGACAAAGGCCTGCCTGCCATGATGATGGCGCTGGCGTCCATGCACGATCTGCCTTGCGTCCTGGCGCCGGGCGGCGTCACCCTGTTGGCCGCGGAGGGCGAAGATGCTGGGCGCGTGCAAAGCGTTGGCGCGCGCTTCGCGCACAACCAGGTCACGCTGGAGGCGGCCGCCGAAAATCTATGCCGCGCCTGCGCGACTCCCGGCGGCGGATGCCAGTTCCTGGGCACCGCGGCCACTTCGCAAGTGGTCGCCGAAGCGCTCGGAATGGCGCTTCCGCACTCGGCGCTGTCTCCCTCGGGACATCCCATCTGGCTGGACATGGCCCGCCGCTCGGCCCGCGCCGCGCTCGCGCTGGAGGCCCGCGGTCTGAAGATGCGCGACATCCTGACGGATGCCTCGGTGCGCAACGCCATGGTGGTGCACGCCGCCTTCGGCGGTTCCACCAACCTGATTCTGCATCTTCCCGCCGTGGCGCATTCTGCGGGCCTGCGGCGCCCCACGGCCGCCGATTGGACGGCCACCAACCGTCGCGTAGCCCGCCTGGTAGATGCGCTACCCAACGGCCCCCGTTCGTTCGCTACCGTGCAGGTCTTTCTGGCCGGCGGAGTTCCCGAAGTCATGCTGCACCTGCGGCGCGCGGGCCTGCTCGATTCGAGCGTCCTCACGGTCAGCGGGCAGACACTGGACGCCGCCCTCGATTGGTGGGAAGCTTCCGCGCGCCGCGCCGAACTGCGCCGCCAGTTGCAAGATCGCGACGGCATCGACCCGGACGATGTGATCATGGACCCCGCCCACGCCGCCCGCGCCGGACTGACATCGACCGTCACTTTCCCGCACGGCAATCTCGCGCCGGAAGGCTCGGTGATCAAGAGCACGGCCATTGACCCTAGCGTGGTGGGTCCCGATGGAGTCTACCGCAAGACTGGCCCCGCGCGCGTGTTCCGCACCGAAGCCGCCGCCATTGCGGCCATCAAGAGCCACGGGGCGGACCGAGTGAATCCCGGCGACGTCATCGTATTGATCTGCCGTGGACCCATGGGTTCCGGCATGGAGGAAACCTACCAGATCACTTCGGCGCTGAAGTATCTGGATTTCGGCAAGCACGTGGCAGTGCTCACCGACGCGCGGTTCAGCGGCGTCTCTACAGGCGCTTGCATCGGGCACATCACGCCCGAAGCGCTGGCTGGTGGACCCATCGGCAAGGTGCTGGATGGGGATATCGTCGAAATCGTCGTGGATCGCGTCAACCTGGAAGGGTCCGTGAACCTGGTCGGGCATGGCGCGGACTTGTTCGGCGCGGAAGTAGGCGCACGTGTGCTGGGCGCGCGTCCCTTGCGCCCGGACCTGGCGCCGGACCCCGCGCTGCCTCCCGAAACACGGCTGTGGGCCGCGCTGCAGCAGGTGAGCGGGGGCACGTGGGGAGGCTGCGTGTACGACCCCGGCGCTATTTTGAAGGCGCTGGGGGTGGGGCAGGCGTCCACGCCTACGGCGGGTCTCTAGACTCGCCCCGTGCGGGCTCAATCCTAGCTGCATCCTCCGGCTACCTAAAATAATCTGAATAGTAAATGGGCCGCAGATCAATCGTGGCTGGAGGGCCAAAAAGTGCGTCGTTCAAATCATCGTAATACAGTCATACTATGCGCCGTGGCGGGATTCGCGGTGGCCTTTGGAGTGTCGCCTTTTCTTTCCGGCGACACCTCCGGACCAAGTGTTCAGCCACAAGCGCCCTTCACCGACTACCGCCACCAGCAACCCGGCACAAGACGCAAGATCACGCTGGCGAACCTGCCGGAACCCTATAGCACTCAATCGGCGGACAACCGCCCGCATATCGTCGCACGGCCCGCGGACGCCTGGCCCAAGGCTTTGCCAGGTTTCACCGTGACCCAATTTGCGACAGGCTTGCAGAATCCGCGCCTGGTCCGCCGCGCACCGAACGGCGATCTGTTCGTGGCGGAGAGCGAACCAGGACGCATCCGGGTGTTGCGCGGGATCGGCGCGGACGGTAAGGCGCAAACCGTGGAAATATTTGCCACGGGATTGACGCAGCCTTTTGGAATCGCCTTCTACCCGCCCGGGCCCGACCCGCAGTATGTCTACGTGGGGAACACCGGCTCGGTGGTGCGATTCCCCTACCGCAATGGCGATTTGAAAGCCCGCGGCCCGGCGCAAACGATCGTTCCGGATGTTCCTTCCGGCGGCCGTTTGACCGGAGGCGGGCACTGGACACGCGATCTCGCCTTCACCCGCGATGGCGCCAAAATGTTTGTCTCGGTCGGCTCGCACTCCAATGACGACGACGCCGACAACAACCCGCAGGAATTTCATCGCGCCGATATCCTGGAGTTTAATCCGGACGGCAGCGGAATGCGAATCTACGCATACGGGATCCGCAACCCGGTCGGCATTGCCACGAATCCCGCAACGGGCGAATTGTGGGCGTCGGTGAACGAGCGCGACGGTCTGGGCGACAACCTGGTGCCGGATTACATCACGCACGTGCAACCCGGCGGGTTCTACGGCTGGCCCTGGTTCTACATGGGCGGACACCAGGACCCGCGGCAGCAGGGCAAGCATCCGGAGCTGCAGAGCAAAGTGATTACGCCGGACGTCTTGCTGCAGCCACACAACGCCTCTCTGGAGATGACTTTCTATGACGGCCGGCAGTTTCCGGCTGAATATAAGGGCGACATCTTCGCAGGCGAACATGGCTCTTGGAACAAGGCCGTGCGCACAGGTTACGAAGTAATCCGGGTTCCCATGAAAGAGGGTCGCGCCACCGGCGAATACGAAGACTTCCTGACGGGCTTTGTCACTGCGGACGGCAACGTATGGGGCCGGCCGGTGGGTGTTGCGGTAGCCCAGGATGGCTCGCTCATCGTGACCGACGATGGCTCGAACACCGTGTGGCGTGTCAGCTACCCAGGCAGATAGTTAGTGCGGGATCTCGCAGGCTTTGACCTCAACGCGACGCCTGCTGTTTACCCCGCGCGACGAAGTTTAACGCGGCCGAGTTCATGCAATAGCGCAAGTGCGTCGGAGGCGGACCATCGTCGAAGACATGCCCCAGATGAGCGCCGCACCGGCTGCACGTCACCTCGTTTCTTTGCATCCCGAGTGAGTTGTCCATTCGGACCGCGACATTTTCCTTCGCGATGGGCTGCCAGAAACTGGGCCAGCCCGTTCCGGATTCGAATTTTGTTTTCGAATCGAACAGAACCGTATTGCAGCACACGCAGGTGTATAGCCCGTCCGCGTGGTTGTTCGCGTATTTGCCCGTGAATGGCCGCTCCGTACCCGCTTGGCGAGTTACCTCGAATTGCTCTGCCGTCAACTGGGTCTTCCATTCCGCCAAAGGCTTTTCAATCTTCTCTACCTCGGTAACCCCCGTCCGCGCGCCCGACGCATCGAACTCGACAATACGTACCAGTCGCTTCTTCTCCGCCGCATAGGCGAACGTGGCCGGAAGAATCGCCGCGTTAAAGCCGCCGCCGGCGAGCTTTAGAAACAACCGCCGCTGTAATCCAGCCGAATTGAAAGTCGTCATGGCTTTCCCCCTTTGACCAGCTCCGGTAGCTCCTTGAGCAGTTTCCCCAACTTAGGCAAATCGTTTTGGGCAACGTATGGTTGGCGAGGATTCCGCGCTACGAAATGCTGATGGTACTCTTCCGCCCGGTAGAAGGCTTGAAGCGGGGCGACCTTCGTGACGATGGGCTTCCGGAATACGGTCGCCGCATTCAACTGTTGAATGTATGCCTCGGCGATGCGCTGCTGCTCTTCGCTGGTGTAAAAGATTTCCGACCGGTACTGGGTCCCTTGATCCGGACCCTGGCGATTCAACTCCGTCGGATCGTGAGCCACGGAAAAATACACTTTCAGAAGTTGACCGAAGGAAATCTGCGACGGATCGTAGGTGATCTGCACGGATTCCGCATGGCCCGTTGTGCCGGTGCTCACCAGCTCATAGTGTGCGTTTGCCTTGCTTCCACCCGCGTACCCGGACACCGCCTCCGTCACTCCTTTTACGGCGTCAAAGACCGCTTCGACTCCCCAGAAACAGCCGCCGGCGAAAACCGTCGTTTCGGACTTCTTCTCCGATCGGTTCTGATCCACCGTGGGATCGGGCAGATGCGCTGCGCCCAGAATGCTACAGGCAATCAGACCGGCTAGGCCGGTCCTGAAAATGAAGCGCGTGAATTGGATGGCTGGTTTTGGCATTGGCGTCACTCCATTATGCTATCGGCGATGCTATCGCTTGGCGCCCGTTAACATTTGCAAACGCGCAATCGGCGGGCGGCAGCAATTATCATATCAGCTTGCCGCGGTCTTGGTGTGTATACTAGACAGCGTACGTTATAGACGACAAGCTCTATGATCCTACTCGTTCTCGCGTTTCTGGGCGGCATTCTGACCATCGTCAGCCCATGCATTCTGCCGGTTCTCCCGTTCGTGTTCTCCAGGGCGGATCGACCCTTTCGCAAGAGCGGTCTGCCGCTCCTGGCCGGCATGGCTCTCACGTTTTCGCTTCTGGCGGCGCTTGCTACCGCCGGCGGTGGATGGATCGTACGCGCCAATCGATATGGCCGGGTAGCTTCTCTGGTTGTGCTCGCGGTATTCGGACTGACCCTCCTCTGGCCGGCTTTGGCCGATCGGCTTTCCAGACCGTTCGTTCAAATGGGTGGCCGCCTGGCCCGCTCATCGAATTCCGGCGCCCAGCCAGGCGTGCTCCGATCTCTTCTGCTAGGTATTGCTACCGGACTGCTCTGGGCCCCGTGCGCCGGGCCGATCCTCGGCCTGGTTCTGACAGGCGCGGCAGTCGAAGGCGCCAGCGCTCGCACTGTCTTACTGCTGCTGGCATGCGCCGCGGGCGCCGCAGCGTCGCTGTCAGTGGCGCTAATGGCCGGTGGCCAGGTGTTCGCCGCCCTCAAGCGTTCATTAAGAGCGGAAGCCTGGATTACGCTGCATCCTGGGCGCCGCCGTCCTGGCTGGCGTCGCTGTCATCGCATTGGGTTTGGACCGCGGCCTGTTGACGCGGCTCTCGCTTGCGAGCACCTCTGGTATTGAACAATCGCTCATTGATCGCGTTCAACCCAGCGTGCAGCCGAAAGACCCCAGAATGATGATGATGTCCTCGACAAAATCGAGCGCCGCGTCAGGACCCCGGACGATGCCGGATCTCTCCGGCGTCGTCGCCTGGCTCAACTCCCCGCCGTTGAGCCGCGATGACCTGAAGGGCAAGGTCGTCCTCGTAGATTTTTGGACTTATTCCTGTATCAATTGTCTGCGTACCTTACCCTACATTCGGGCGTGGGAGGAGAAATATAAGGGCGCTGGTCTGGTCGTGCTTGGTGTGCACACGCCGGAGTTTGCTTTTGAGAAAGATCGGGATAATGTAAGCCGGGCGGTAAAGGAGTTAGGCATCGCATATCCAGTGGCGCTCGACAACGACTATGAGATCTGGAAGGGATTCAATAACTCCTACTGGCCCGCCGACTATCTGGTCGATGTTACCGGCCGCATCCGTTACAGCCACTTCGGTGAGGGCAAGTACGATGAATCGGAACGTCAGATCCAGGAGTTACTCAAGGAACGCAACGGATATTTGGCCGCCGGCGGACTGGTGAAGATCGCGGCCACTGGAGCTGAAGCACCGCCGGACACCGATGTGGAGTCGCCCGAGACCTACATCGGCTATGCACGCGCGGATAGCTTTATGTCTCCTGGCGGGCTGCGTCAGGATATCGTCCACACTTACTCGTTCCCCAAGCATCTGGAGCTCAATCAGTGGGGGCTCTCGGGCGATTGGACAGATCGGGCTCAGGTTGCGAGCCTCGACTCCGCTCCGGGCAGAATCGTCTACCGCTTCCACGCCCGAGATCTCCACCTGGTGTTGGGGACGGCATCCCAAAGGAAGCCCGTCCGTTTCCGCGTGACCATCGACGGTCAAGCGCCCGGTGACAACCACGGAGTGGATACCGACGCGCAAGGAAACGGAAAGGTCGCCGAACACCGTCTTTATCAGCTCATCCGGCAGAAAAACACCATCGACGACCGCACCTTCGAGATCGAGTTTCTCGATCCGGGGGCGCTGGCGTTCGCGTTTACCTTTGGCTGAAAACGCGCGTTTAAAGTTTGACGATGACCGTCTTCACCTCGGTGTACTGCTGCAGGCCGTATTCGCCGAGCTCCCGGCCGACCCCCGACTGCTTAAACCCGCCGAAAGGAGCTCCCGCGTCGAACACATCGTAGCAGTTCACCCATACCGTGCCGGCGCGTACACCGTTGGCGATGGCGTGCGCCTTGCCAATATCGCGCGTCCATACCGCGGCCGCCAGGCCGTACATGGTCCGGTTCGCTCTGTCGATGACTTCGGACATATCCTTGAACCGGATAATGCTCATCACAGGGCCGAAGATCTCTTCTTCGGCGATCTTCATGTGGTCTTGCACATCCGCGAACACCGTCGGCTCAACGAAGTAGCCCCGGTCGCCCCAGCGTCCACCGCCGCATCGCAGGGACGCACCCTCGCGCTTGCCGGCGTCGATATAATTCAGCACTTTGTCGAATTGGGCCTGGTCAACCTGCGGTCCCTGCTCCGTCGAGGCGTCGAAGGGGTCGCCGACTTTGCGTGCCTTCGCCCGCGCCACGCTCCTCTCCACGAATTCGTCGTAGCACTTGTCTTCGACAAAGAGCCGGGAGCCGGCGCAGCAGCACTGTCCCTGGTTGAAGAAGAGGGCAAAGTGCGCTCCTTCGATAGCTTGATCCATGTCGGCGTCGGCGAACACCACGTTGGGACTCTTGCCGCCCAGCTCCAGAGTCACTCGCTTCAGATTGGATTTCGCGGATGCCTCCATGATCAAGTGGCCCACCTCGGTCGAACCGGTGAACGCAACCTTGTCCACATCCATGTGATTGGCGATGGCGGCGCCCGCCGTGGGGCCGTAACCGGGCAGCAGATTCACAACTCCTTCCGGAAACCCAGCCTCCACAATCAGCTCGCCGACGCGCAACGCGGTAAGTGGAGTCTGCTCGGCCGGTTTCATCACCACCGTGTTGCCGGTCGCCAGCGCCGGACCCAATTTCCAGGCCTGCATCAGCAACGGAAAATTCCACGGGATGATCTGTCCCACGACACCTACCGGCTCGTGGCGCGTGTAGCAGAAGTAATCGCCCGCGATCGGTATTGTTTTGCCCTGCACCTTGTCCGCCCAGCCCGCGTAGTAGCGATAGCACGCGATGGTCAGCGGCAGGTCGGCAGCCTTGGCAACCTGGTACGGCTTGCCGTTATCGAGTGACTCCAGCAATGCCAGTTCGTCGGCATTCTTTTCAATCAGGTCGGCCAGCCGGTTTAGCATGCGGCCTCGTTCGGCGGCCGACATCTTCCGCCATGGACCTCCATCGAAGGCGGCGCGCGCAGCTCGCACAGCCCTGTCGACGTCGGCTGAATCGGCTTCCGCCACTTGGGCGATTTCCTCTCCTGTGGCGGGGTTAATGGTGGGAAATGTCTTGCCGGATTCGCTGCTCACCCACCGGTTATTGATCAATAGTCTGGTCGCTTTGACGGCGACCGGTGTTTCGACATTCGCTAATGCAGACGCCATGGTCATCCCTCCCTGGTGCATCGATTCGGCTCGATGCCAGTTGA
>DATKFU010000016.1:0-3063 GCA_035511215.1 Bryobacteraceae bacterium
GGGGGAGAGGGAGGTGCGGGCGGGGCGTGACGGCAATGTTATCGTCGATGGACACACACGGGAGTGGACCTTCAAGCGTCATCCGCATCTGAGCGTGAGCCAGCATCGGGCGGTCGAAGACGTGCTCGAAAGCCGCGACAAAATGATGGCTCTGGAGGGCGTGGCGGGAGCCGGAAAAACTACTTCTTTAGCCGCCGTCCGCGATGCCGTGGCGCATTACGGATACGAAGTGAAGGGGCTTGCGCCGACATCGAGAGCAGCGCAAAAGCTGTCCGAGGCGGGCATGGAAACGGAGACGTTGCAGCGTCATCTTGCGCGCGGCCAGCAGCCCGACGATAGGCGCTGGAGGCTCTACATCGTGGACGAGGCGAGCATGGTCGGCACGCGGCAGATGCACGCGTTCCTGGAACGGTTGAACCGCTACGATCGCGTGTTGTTCGTGGGCGATATGCGCCAGCATGAAGCGGTCGAAGCGGGGCGCCCGTATGCGCAGTTGCAGGAGGCGGGGCTGCGCACGGCGCGGCTCGATGAGATCCTCCGGCAGAAAGATCCGGTGCTCAAAGAAACAGTCGAACAGTTAGCGCGGGGTGAAGTAAAACAGGCCGTTGAAAGCCTCAACTATCAGGGCCGCGTGCACGAGATCAAAGACCGTGGAGAGCGCATCGGAGAGATGGCGCGAGAGTATGCGCGGGCACCTGAAAAGACGCTGGTTATCTCGCCCGACAATGAATCGCGGCGGGAGATCAACAGCCAAATCCATCGCGCGATGCGGGAGTCCGGCCAGGTCACGGGCACCGAGTATCGGGTGCCGGTTCTCTACGCGCGGCAGGAGCTGACAGGGGCCGACCGGCAGCACGCGCAGAACTATGAAAGCGGCGATGTGATCCGCTACACGAAGGGCAGCAAACCGATTGGACTGGACGCCGGAGAGTACGCGCGCGTTGCGCGTGTGGACGCCGAAAGCAACCGAGTTACCGTGACGAGAAAGAGCGGCGAGGAGCTGCGTTACGACCCGCGCCGGTTGCAGGGCGTGACGGTCTACCGCGACACAGAGCGCGTGTTCGCCCAGGGCGACCGAGTGCAGATGACGGCTCCGTATCAGGAGCAGAGACTCGCCAATCGCGAACTGGGAACGGTCGAAAAGATCGACAATAGCGGGAATCTTAAACTGCGCATGGACTCAGGCCGCGAGGTCGAGTTCAACGTTCGGCAGATGCCGCATCTGGACTACGGTTATGCGGTGACGAGCCACAGCAGCCAGGGCCAGACCGCCGACCGAGTGCTCGTTCATGTGGACTCATCGCAGGCGCACGGCGAGCTGCTCAACAGCCGCATGGCGTATGTATCGGTGTCGCGGGCGCAGTTCGACGTGCAGATGTACACGAACGACGCGAAGACGCTGGGGCACACGCTGAGCCGGGACGTATCGCATCCCTCGGCAATGCAGCAGTCGATCCACGATGAGCTTGCGGGACAGAAGATCGGGCCGCAGTCGGTGGCCAAGGAAGCAATCCAGCAGGACTTCGGCATGGGCCTCGGCCACTGAGGTGGCCGTACCCTCCGCTCCGGCGTCCGTAAAGGCTCTCCGCTTCGCTCCGCCCGCTCACGCGGCGCGCAGAGAACGCGCGGCCTTGACTGACGCCTCCGCTACGGGTGTTTTCCAGCTATGAGAAGAATGTCTTCTTCTCATGTGTCCAAAAACACATGAAAGAACCGACGGCGGCAGTCAGCTAGCGGCGCTGCTAAGGAACTGGTCAATGGTCATGATGAGAGCTTCCTGCTTGCGGCGGGGCAGACTCTCAATCTGTTCCAGGCGACGCAGCACCTTGCGGCTGGGTGCCTTGCCCGGAGTCTTCTTGACGCTTGAGTACAGCAGCTCGTCGGTAGTGACACCCAAAGCCAGCGCAAAGCGCACGGCCATCTCCGCAGAGAGCTTGAGCCGGTCTGTCTCGTAATCGGAAACGAGCGACTGAATGATGCCAATCTGTGCGGCGAGTTGCACCTGCGTAAATCCGCGTTCCTTGCGGATGCGGGCAAGGCGCTTCCCCAGACCCTCGCTCCCAAAATCAATCGGCGGCAATTTTAGAGTCGATTTTTTCGGCATAGGTGCAGTCTATGGCTTAGAGCTAAAAACGCTTGAAGCCATACGTTATGATACGTTATTTATGTACACAGCAAAAAAGACATGAAAAGCACTTGACAGGGTTTTCGGCGGAGGGCGGTCCCAATGGCAAGAATCCCGGAGGATGAGGTCGAGCGGCTGAAGCGGGAGGTATCGGTTCAGCGGCTGGCCGAGGCGCGGGGCATCAAGTTACACCGGCACGGTGCCGACCTGCTGGGCCTCTGCCCGTTCCACGACGACCGCAATCCGTCGCTGGTCATCACTCCGGCGAAGAACCTCTGGCACTGCCTCGGGGCGTGCAACGCGGGCGGGACGGCCATCGACTGGGTAATGCGGGCCAACGGCGTCAGCTTCCGCCATGCGGTCGAGTTGCTGCGAGAAGACTATCTTCCTTTAGCCGCCGTTCCGGGCATACTCGAATCCAGGCCGGTGAAACACGGCACGGTGCGCAAACTGCCGCCGCCCGTAGCGCGCGACGCGGACGACCGCGAGCTTCTGTTGCAGGTCGTGAGCTACTACAACGAGACGTTGAAGCAGTCGCCGGAAGCGATGAATATCTGGAGTCGCGCGGGCTGAAGTCGCCGGAGATCATCGAACGCTTCCGGCTTGGCTTCGCCAACCGGACGCTGGGGTATCGGCTTCCGGCGAAGAACCGCGCCGCCGGCGCCGAGATGCGCGGACGGCTGCAAACACTGGGCATCCTGCGCGAGAGCGGGCATGAGCACTTCAACGGCTCGCTTGTCGTCCCGGTCTTCAATCCCGCCGGCGACGTGATGGAGATGTATGGGCGGAAGATCACGCCGAATCTTCGCGAGGGCACGCCGAACCATCTCTATCTGCCCGGTGAGCACGCGGGCGTGTGGAACGAAGAGGCGCTGGCCGTCTCGAAAGAGATCATCCTGTGCGAGGCGCTGATCGACGCCTTGACGTTCTGGGTTGCG
>DATKFU010000017.1:0-21427 GCA_035511215.1 Bryobacteraceae bacterium
GAAGACGTGCACCGTGGCGGCATCCAGGGGATACTCTCCTGCCACCCCGCGAATGCCGTCCGTACCGAATAGCTGTTTGCCCATTTACTTCTTTCCGACGGTAACCTTAACTGTAACTTGCGGCGAGTCTTGAAAGCGCACGCGGGCATCGTTCACGAACGTTTCCACGGTGTAGAGATTGGTTCCCGCTTCCGGCTTCAGCGCCACGGGATCGGTCTCGACCGACGCCACGTGCGCTACGCGGCTGGCCGGACCGGTGATGGCCAGCGCGGAAGGCGCCGCGGCCGCCTCGACCACCTGCAAGTCCTCCGGCAAACCGTTCGCAAAGCGGACATCGACGGGCACGCTACGCGTAGCTCCGGGTGCGAAATTCATCCGGATTTGGGCTGGAATTGCGCGCACCAGTTCGACGCCGCGCGGCAGACGGACGTCGCCGCTGTCGATGGTGAAGGTGTGTTGCCCCGGTTCAATGGCGCCCATATCGAGGAGCACCGCGGAGCGCCGCGGCAACTCTGGCAGGCGCAGCGCCTCGGAGGGCCCGCGCACCTCCAGATACACGGTTTCCACCACATCGGAATCGATTTCCAGGCCGGGCGACAGGTTCTTATATTCCACATGCGCCGAGACGAAGGTGGCCAGTTCCGGCTCGGTGGCCACGGAAATCCAGATGAGCACGGACGCCGCCAGCGATAGAAGCTTCCAGCCGATGTTGTGGGTGAAGAAGCTCTTCATTTCGGATCGCTCCCGGCGGCGTGATGACTCTCCATGGGAATGTCGGCGGCGAATTCCTCGATCAGGTGCGGCGCGCTCCGCCGCACGCCGAAGTGCGTGCAGATCCGTTCGTCCACTTCGCGCAGGTTCAGGCCGGGAGTGAGATTTCCGAATGCGGCCACCGAAATACGGCCCGTTTCTTCGGAAACCACCACCGACAGACAGTCGGTCTCTTCGGTGATGCCGATGGCCGCGCGGTGGCGCGTGCCGAAGCCGGACGAAATCCCGGGATTGATGGCCAGGGGCAGAAAGCAGTTGGCAGCTGCGATTTTGTCCTTCTGCACGATCACCGCGCCATCGTGGAGGGCGCCGCGCGGTTGAAAGACGGCCAGCAGCAGATCGCTCGACAACTGGGCGTCCAGGCGCACGCCGCTCTCGACGAAGGTGCGCAGCCCGATGTCGCGCTCGATAACGATCAGCGCGCCGGTTTTATCCGCGGCCAGACGGCGCACCGCGATCAAAATATCTTCGGTGAACTCTGGCCGCTGGTAGCCGCGCGCGAACCAGCCCTTGCGCCCCAGGCGCGCCAGCGTGCGGCGGATCTCCGACTGGAACAGTATAATTACGGCCAGCGCCAGGTACGGCACGATATACGAAAGCACCGAGCGCAGCGCTTCCAGGCCCGTATAGAGTGCGACCACATACAGCGCCACCATGATCAGGATGCCGATCAGAATGTGGCCGGCGCGGGTACCCCTGACGATCATGAGCGCCTGATAGATGAGGAACGCGACCACCAGGATGTCGATGACACCGGCGGGCGTCAGGCTGGGCAGCGGGATCAGGACGGCGCCGTTGTCGAGCGGCGCGCTATTGGAGTAGGCCGCGAATTTCAAGCCAGTCCTTAAGCCGCCCGGCCCAACTGGCCAGGACGGCGTCCGTGGGCGCGAGGCCGACGCCGTGCGGGCCGCGCTCGTAGATATGCATCTCGGCGGGCACGCCGGCCTTGCGCAGAGCCAGGTAGAACAGCACGCTGTTCTCGGCCGGCACGCCGGTGTCTTCATTGGTATGAAACAGGAAAGTGGGCGGCGTTTGGGCGGTGACCTGGGTTTCGTTGGAGAGGCTCGCCGCCAGCTTGGGGTCCGGGTTGTCGCCCAACAGGTTGTGCAGCGAGCCCTGGTGCGTGTAAGGCGTGGTGAACGAGATCACAGGGTAGGCCAGGATCATAAAATCCGGGCGGGAACTGGCGCGATCGATGGGGCTGGCCGCTTGCGCATCGCCGGCGTCGAAGTGTGTGCCGGCCGTGGATGCCAGGTGACCGCCCGCCGAGAATCCCCAGATACCGATGCGGCCGGGCGCGATGCGGTAATCGGCGGCGTGCGCGCGCACGAAGCGAATGGCGCGTTGGGCGTCCAGGAATGGCGCCGGGTAGCGGTAGCGTGGCGCGACGCGGTATTGCAGCACGAAGGCCTGGATGCCAAGGGAGTTGAGCCAGCGCGCGATCTGATCGCCTTCATGATCCTTAGCCAGAGTGCCGTATCCGCCGCCGGGAAAAACGATCACGGCAGTTTGGACGGCGGACTTTTCCGGGGCCGGGTAGACGGTGAGGCTGGGCTTGTCGGCGTCCTCTGCCCCGACGGCTCCCGGCGCCCGGTCCGGCCACAGCAGTTCGACTCTGTGCTGCGCGGGAGGTTGCTGGGCGAGCGCGGCGGCAGCAGCGGCAAGGGACAGGATGAGCGCTAGCGCTTTCACGCTGACTATTGTAGCGTGCGGGCAGGGGAGTGCCACCTACCAGGGTAGCATCCGGGATTGGCGCGCCGGCGCGCGGGCGGCCTTCGCGGCCACTGCAGACTACGAGCCTAATGCCACGTAGTTTTCCAATGAGACTCGATTCTGCAGAAATTGGAGGGCGGGCAATTATGCCCGCAGCCGGCTTTTAGCCGGCGTTAGCCGCCTCAAAAGGCGGCTGCGGCCAGGATTGGCCGTCCTCCAATCGAGCCCAGAGTGCCAGGATCAGGAAAACTATGTGGCACTAGGCTACGAGCCTGCCCACTGAAGCGATCCAGCCGTTGTAAACTAGGGGCTATGTCGAACCTTTCCAAAGCTGTTCTGTCCGGGGCCTCGATCACGTTCACGGCGGCCCTTCTTATGGCAGGCGCGATCCTGCATCCTGAAATGAAGGTAGAAACCGGTACATACGATGCTCCGGCGGCAACGCTGGGTCAAAGTTCCGAGCAACCGTGGTCGGCCACTACCATCGCGGCCGGCGTTGACAAGAAGCCCGAGGCGGGCCACGAGGTTACCCTGGTGGGCGAGGTGGTGGACTTCTCGTGCTATCTGCAACTGGGCAAGCACGGCGAGAAGCACCGCAGTTGCGGCCAGAAGTGCGCCCAAAACGGGCAGCCCATCGGCCTGCTGACCAAGGATGGCACTTTGTACATGCTCATGCCCGAGGAGCACGATCCGCGGCGCGACGGCGGCGTGGACATCCGGACGGCGGGCGCCGAGCATATGGGACATATCGTGAAAGTGATCGGCACCGAGGCGAAAGCCGAAGGGTACCGCGGAGTTTACGTGGCTGGCTTGACGAAGTAAGCGGTACGGCATTTCGCTCATCCAAGAACGATCGGGGGGGATTTCTATCGGACATAGCGGTCTTATCCGCGCAGTTTCGCGTTTAAGATGCTATACTCTGATTTTAATCGCAAGCGTGCGGTCCGAATCCGCCGTCTCAATCTGACAGGAGAGAGCGAAGTATGCCGGAGAATGTTGCGCCCCCCAGCGAAGAACGGATTGCGTACCTGGAATCGCTAGTTGGCCAGGCCCGCATCGCGGCCGCCGTCTTTACGCAATACACCCAAGAGGACGTCGATCGCATCGTCAAGGCAATGGTCCTGGCCGGACTCGATCAGGCTCAGTATCTGGCCCGCATGGCGGTCGAGGAGACCCGGCTCGGGGTCATGGAAGACAAGGCCGTCAAGAATATGGTGGCCACCGAGTTCGTTTACAACTACGTGAAAGACAAGCGCACGGTCGGCGTCATTCGCGAGTTTCCGGACAGCGGCCTCGTGGAGATGGCCGAGCCGATCGGGGTTATCTTCTCGATCACGCCGATTACGAACCCCACGTCGACGGTTCTGTTCAAATGCATCATGGCGATCAAGACGCGCAACGCGGTGATCTTCAGCCCCCATCCGAACGCCTGGCACTGTTGCGCCGAGGCCGTGCGCATCATGTACGAGGCGGCGGTGAAGCACGGCGCGCCGGAAGGCGTTTTCACATGCGTGGAATCGCCGACGCTGGAGGACAACGCCTATCTGATGCGGCACAAAACCGTGGCCTTGATCGATGCCACCGGCGGGCGCGGCGCGGTGAAAGCCGCCTATGGCTCGGGCAAGCCGGCCCTGGGAGTGGGGCCGGGCAACACGCCGGTGTATCTGGAAAAAACAGCCGATCTGGATATGGCGGTGGTGGATATCATCACCTCCAAAACCTTCGATAACGGAACCATCTGCGCTTCCGAGCAGACCGTGGTGATCGACGATGAGATCTACGATCAGGTGCTGCGGAAATTCGCGGAGCTGGGCGCGCATATCTGCAACGAAGCGGAGACCAGGCTGCTGGGGCGCACGGTGATCGATCCGGCCACCGGACACATGCAGCCCATGGCAGTCGGCCAGAAAGCCACGGATATCGCACGCATGATCGGCCTGCGCGTGAAGTCCGGCACCAAGCTCCTGGTTGCGCCGATTGAGGGCGTGGGCCGCGAATACCCGCTGTCGGTCGAGAAATTGTTCCCGGTGCTGGCGGTCTGCCGCGCCACATCCGCCGATGAGGCGCTGAAGCTGTGCGTGGATGTGAACCATGCCGGCGGGCTGGGACACACAGCGGTCATTTTCTCGCACGACGACGAGATCATCCGGAAGTTTGGCGACGCGATCAACGCCGGGCGGATCATCGTGAACGCGCCGGGGTCCATCGGAGCGCTGGGCGGCGTTTACAACGATCTGGTGCCCACTTTCTCATTCGGGTGCGGGACCGGCGGCGGCAACAGCACCATGGATAACGTGAACGTATACCATTACCTGAATATCAAACGCGTGGCCCGGAGGACACCGGCGCATATGTGGTTCCGCATTCCCAATCAAATCTATTTCAACCTGAACGCCGTGGAGAATCTGCGCCAGTTTGCGTCGCGCTCCACCATGATCGTAACTAATGCGGCTCTGGAACAAATGGGGCATGTGGATGTTGTACGGCGCTCGCTGCCGCCGGAAACGCGGGTCCATGTTCTGGCCATTCCCGATGCGGAGCCGGAAGTGAAAGTGGTGATGCATGGCGTCGAGGCGCTCAACGCATACGCGGTGGACCAAATCGTCGCGTTGGGCGGCGGGTCGGTGATCGACGCGGCCAAGATCATGAAGCTCAAGTACGATTCGCCCGACGCCGACCTGGACGAACTGGCCGCGCCATTTCTGGATATCCGCAAACGCGTGGTCCGGTTCCCGGCCGACGCCAGCCGGGCGCGCTTGATCGCCATTTCCACCACCAGCGGAACCGGGAGCGAAGTCACTCCGTTTGCCGTCCTGACGGACAAAGTAAGCGGACGCAAGGTGACACTGGCCGATTACTCACTCACTCCGGATGTGGCTATCGTGGATCCGCAGTTCGTGATGTCGATGCCCAAAGGCCTGACCGCGGATACCGGGATCGACTGTTTGACGCATGCCCTGGAAGCTTGCGTTTCCATTCACGCCTCGGCCTTTACGGATGCCAACGCCTTGCAGGCGATTCAAATGGTATTCAAGTACCTGCCCATCGCCTACGCGCACCCGCGCGATGAAGAGGCCCGTAGCATGATGCACAATGCCGCCTGCATCGCGGCGCTGGCTTTTGCCAACGCGTCTGTGGGTGTGAATCACGCTTTGGCGCATGCCTTCGGCGCGCGTTTCGGCGTGGCGCACGGCCGCGCCAACGCGATGATGCTTCCGCATGTGATCGCGTACAATGCCTCGGTGCCCTCTAAGTTCATGCCGTCGCCGAACCAGCGGGCGTATGTCGCGCACAAGAAATACGCTATGATTGCGGACCTGCTGGGACTGGGCGGCCACACGATTGACGAAAAGGTGGCGAACCTGGTG
Organism: Bryobacteraceae bacterium; assembly: GCA_035511215.1. Lineage (GTDB taxonomy): Bacteria > Acidobacteriota > Terriglobia > Bryobacterales > Bryobacteraceae > Bog-159. The sequence continues at coordinate 5,853 of DATKFU010000017.1, forward strand.
ACGGTGATCGAGCAGCTAGTCGATCAAATGGCGATGCCGCGGTCGATCGCCGACATGGGGATTTCGAAGGAGGAATTCGAGCGGGCCATTCCCGATTTGGCGAAGATTGCCTTTGACGATCCTTCCTGGCGGTCAAACCCGCGCATGCCTCTGGTCAGTGAGTTGATCGATCTGTTCTGGAAGGCTTATTATGGGCGAACCCCGGCGAAGGTAGTCAGTGCTCCGCCGGTCGAGCAAGAAGTTGAGGTACTCGTATGACCATGAATGAGACCTTGCAGGAAGCTCTCGGAAATCTGGACAGCGCCAGGGGCGAACTGGTCCTGGATCTCTCTTCCCTCCGCCGCATCGATTCGAGCGAGCTCCGAGCTCTGAAAAACCTGACGAAGGCAGCGAAAGAAAAATCCGTCAAGCTTACGTTGCGCGGCGTCAGCGTCGAGATCCACAAGGCGCTCAAGCTGGCGTGACGTTTCGTCGCTACTCCAGTCCCGCATGCGACAGCATCTCCAGAAACTGCTGCCGCGTGCGCATGTCAATCGCCTGTGCCACGAGCTTCCCCTCGCGGTCGTACACGAAACTCTTCGGGATCCCTTCCACGCGGAACAGCTCGTTCACCTTTCGGCCCGGGTCGAGCAGGATCGGATAGCTGAAATGCCGCTCCGCGATGAACGGTTGTACTTTACCGGCTTCTTCGTCGGAGATGGCCAGAATGACCAGCCCTTTCTGTCCGAACCGCTGATACAGCGCTTCCAGATCGGGCATCTCCTTGCGGCAGGGCGGACACCAGGTGGCCCAGAAATTGACCAGCACCACGCTGCCGCGCAGCTCTCTTAGCGTCCAGAGCTTCGCCGTCAGGCCCGCCAGCGTGAAGTCCGCACTCTGCCGGGCTTGGTCGTCCGCCTCCAGCCCGGCCATGACCGCTGCGAACCGCGGATCGCCCGACTCCGCCTTGACATGCTCGTACCGTGCGAGTGCCGCCAGCGTGACATATGGCCCATCTTGGCCGGCTGCGGCTGGTTGCTCGCGGAGCGTCTGCGCTAATGTGGTGGCGACTTCCTGCAAAGTCTCGAGGCCCGGATCGCCCTCGGTCACGAGGTTGGCGAGCGACTCCGCCAGAACCTCCTTGTTCGTACCGGCCCGCAGTTGGCGTATCTGAAGAGCCAGCCGTTTCGTGGCGCTCACCCGTTCGTCATCGGGCAGGTCGCGCAGCTTGCGCATTTGCTCCATGATCGGCTTTTCTTGATCGCTCCAAACAATCTTCGGCCTTTGCGCAAGCAGAGTGGACGCGACAGCGGCAAACAGAAAAATTCGGGTCATTAGTGACAATGATAACTCCGTTAACGATCGCAGCCAGGGGAGACGCTGTAGAAAGAGTTCCCCTTATAGTCCAGCTCTTTGAGGCCCGCCTGTGACGTATAGAATCCCTCGATGACGCGGTGTTTGAGCCAGACAATAAACGCATCGCCTTCAGATTCGGGCAACGCGAGCGGGACGGACGGCTCCGCGTTCAAGCGCGCCAGACCGGTGCGGCAGATCTCCTGGACATCGAGCGACTCCAGTTCCTTCACCGCCTTTTCCCCGTAGAATCCCACGGCCAGGGCGCGGTGTTCCGCGGAGAGCGAGCGTGCCATCTGGCGGACGTCGGCCGCGTCATGCACGATCAAATCGATCCACGCGGCGATTTCCGGAACCGGCGGCGTGCCCGGGTCTTCGCCGAGCATGCGCGCGACAAGGGCTTGCAATTGGCGGAACTCCGCCGCCGTAAAGAAGAGCGGCGCGTCTGGCTGCGCGGCTTTCGGAGCGGGCTTTAGGACGTGCGCCAGGTGATCGATGGAAGGCTCGTATAAACCCGGCGGGAGCTGAACGGCATTCGCGGCTCCCAGATCGATGCCGCTGCATCCGGCCAGCAACGCGCCGCTTCCCAATCGCAGCAGCCACACACGCCGGCTCAGTTCTTCCGGGTCGATCACAAGTTCCCTCTCTGGAATTCGGCGGCCAGGTGCTCGGCGGCGCGCAGGGAGATCGCCATGATGGTCAAGGTCGGCTCATAGCATCCCTGGGTGACGAAACAGGCGCCGTCAGTCACGAATACGTTCTTGGCGTCGTGCACCTGATTGAACCGGTTCACGACGCTCTTCTTCGGGTCGGCGCCCATGCGCGCGGTGCCGCATTCGTGGATGTTCTTTCCAAAGAGGCTCAGCTCCGCCGAGGGGGCTTGCAATTCCTCCACCTTGACGGCATCCAGTATCTCGCTTAACCGGATGTGCATGGCGCGCGCCATGGCATGCTCGTTCTCACCGTAGCTGGCGTGGATGTGCAGCGCTGGAATTCCCCAGGCGTCGGTTTTGTGCGGGTCGAGCTTCACGTAATTTTCAAACCGCGGCAGGCACTCTCCTTGCGCGTAGATGCCGAAGTTATACGGTATCTCGCGATTCACCTGGCGGCGCAGCTCGCGGCCAAAGCCGCGCAGGCCGAAAGCATGTCCGTAGAGTTCCTGTTTGCTGTCGCCCGCCAGATAGTAGCCGCGCAGGAAATTGCCGTCGCGGAAACGCGGATCGGCGTTCACGTATTTCGGAACGATATAACCCGCGGGGCGCCCGACGGGTTCGCGCCGCGGCGATGCCAGAGCCGGCAGGAGTCCGCCGCCGTTTTCCAGAGTGAAATGGTCCATAAGGTAATGGCCCAGCACGCCGGAGGATGCTCCGACGCCGTCCGGAAAACGCGGGGAGCGCGAGTTGAGCAGGATGCGCGTGGATTCCAGCGCGCTGGCCGCCAGCACAATAGCGCGGCCATGCGCCTCCCGTTCCGCGCGGGTCTGCCGGTCCAGGAAGACCACGCCGGTGGCTTTGCCGCGATCGTCCATGGCGAGGTGGCTGACGATCGCGTCGCTCACCAGGGTGAATCGTCCGGTGCGCGCCGCGTCCGGAAGCGTGACCGATGGGCTGTTGAAGTAGGAGGCCGTGTAGCAGCCGCGCTGGCATTGGTCGCAATAGTGGCAGGCGGGCCTCCCGTTGTGCGGAACGGTCAGGTTCGCGGTGCGGTCGGGAACGATCCGCCAACCGAAGCGCCGCTCGATGGCTTGGCCAGCCTGGACCTCGCCGCAGGAGAGCCGCATGGGCGGCAGGAACTTGCCGTCCGGAAATTGCGGCAAGCCCTCGGCCGATCCACTGACGCCTATGTACTGTTCGACGCGGTCGTAGTAAGGTTCCATCTCCTGGTAGGTCAGGGGCCAGTTCTCGCCGTAGCCGTCGCGTGCGGCCGCCTGGAATTCGAAGTCGCTGTAGCGGTAGCTCACGCGCGCCCAGCAAAACGTCTTGCCGCCGACCTGGCGGCCGCGAATCCACATGAACGGCTTGTCTTCGGGGAAGGTATACGGGTGCTCGCGATCGTCGACGAAAAATTGATGGCTGTATTCGTCACAGGCATAGCACAGCCGCTGTACGGGCTGCGCGGCGAGCAGCGCCTTTTGATCGCCAAAGCCGCGGTAGCGCATGCGGTAAGGCCAGACATGCTCGGTGAAATCGCGTGTGGGAATCCGCGGAGGTCCGGCCTCGAGCATGAGCACCTGCATGCCCTTTTCGGTGAGGATCTTGGCGACCCAGCCGCCGCTCGCGCCGGAGCCTACCACGATCGCGTCATAGACCTTTGTTTTGGACTGGGTTTTGGGCATGGGCTTTAGAGATGGCCGGAGATTGGCAACCAGTATACCGCTCGGGCGGACTGCGACCCTGCCCCACTCGGATCGTGCGGCACGCGCAAGATTTGGTAAACTACAAGTTTCGCCGGTCAAGAAAACACATAGGATGTTGCTTCCCAGGGAATTCATCGCCTATCTCTCCCGTGAATTGGTGAAGAAACTGACGCCTGCTTCAATTGAGACAAGCAATCCGCAGGCGGTCGCGGAGATCATCGCCAATATCATCACCGAGGAACTCGCGGTCGAAGACCGCCTCAACGACGAAGTACGCGAGATTCTGCAGCAGTACAACGATTACATGCGCCGCGAAGGCGTCAGTTACCAGGAAATGTTTCGCAAGGTGAAGAACACCATGATTGCGGAACGCAAGGTCATACGGGCCTCCGGACGCGATTCGCACGACCAGATGAAGCTGTCGCGCGACAAGATCAACGACATGTCGCACAAGGTCATCGTGGCGCTACGCAAGACGCGGGAATTGCGCATGAAGAAGGACACCAACGAAGTGCGGCTCGAAATCGTCCGCGACATCACCGAGGTGCTCACCGCCGAGGAAAAGGTGGACCGGATGGCCCGGCAGAAGATCCGGTCGCAGAAGCGCGAGATTCCCGAAGGCAGCGAGGAATGGGATCTGATGCACCGCAAATACTATTCCGAAGAGCTGAAAAAACTGGGCATCGACCTGGCAAGATGATGGCAAGATGATGGCACGATGATGTCCGCAGTGGTCGTTGTCGGCAGCCTGAACATGGACTTCGTGGTGTCGGTCGACCGCCTGCCGGCGCCCGGCGAGACCGTGCTGGGCCGGGATTTCCAGACGACGCCCGGCGGCAAAGGCGCCAACCAGGCGTGCGCGGCGGGCAAGCTGGGCGCCGGCGCGGTTGCCGTACGGCTGATCGGGCGGGTGGGGTACGACGTCTTCGCCGACCATCTGAAGGCCAGCCTGGCAGCCGCCGGCGTGGATGTGAGCGCCGTGCACGCCACCAAATCGCGGCCTACCGGCGTGGCCCTGATCTGGGTGGACCGGCAGGGACAGAATTCCATCGTGGTGGCATCGGGCGCAAATCACGCGCTGGCCGCGGCGGATGTGGAAGCCATGCGCAAGACTTTTCGCGGAGCGAGCCTGGCGCTGTTCCAGCTGGAGACGCCGCTCGATACGGTGGCGGCCGCGCTGGCCCTGGCGCGCGAGGAGGGCCTGCGCACCATGCTGGATCCGGCGCCGGCGCAGGCGTTATCCGCCGAATTGCTGGCGCGCGTGGACATCCTGACTCCCAACGAAAACGAGGCGCTGATGTTGCTGGGCCGGCCTCCGGCGCGGATCTTGCTTGAGGAGGCTCCGGAGTTGGCGGAGGCTTTGCGTAAACTCGGGCCGCGCAGCGTGGTGTTGAAGCTGGGCGACCAAGGTTCTTTCTACCGCGGCGATCGAGAGTGCTTCCATACGCCCGCGTTTCCGGTGGAAGTACGCGATTCGACGGCGGCCGGCGATACCTTCAACGCCGGGCTGGCGGTGGCTTTGGCGGAAGGGCAGGCGATGGAGCGGGCGCTCTTGTTCGCGAACGCCGCCGCCGCGATTTCAGTGACGCGCCTGGGCGCGCAAGCCTCGGCGCCCACGCGGGCCGAAGTGGACAGGTTCTTGGCGACGTTCCGACCGTGAGAAAGCTGACATCTGTGCGCAAGATTGTGCGCACGGCACACTGAGAGTGCGCGCCACGTTTTGGTAAACTGGTTGCCTGTGACACCCAACGCGGAACTGCGCCAAGCTCTCTTTCAGGCTCGCCGGCAGACTGACAGCCTCTTCGATCTGGTGGATCCCGCCGCACTGTATGAGCGTCCCATTCCGGAGCGGCATCGGATCGTTTTCTATCTCGGCCATGTGGAGACGTTCGATTGGAACCTGCTCGGCCGCACGCTGGATCTGCCCGCATTTCATGCCAGCTTCGACCACTTGTTCTCGTTTGGCATCGATCCCGAGGCCGGCGATCTGCCCATGGATCGGCCGGAGGACTGGCCCGCCGCCGCTGAAGTGCGCGGTTACAAGGCGCGGGTACGGAACACGCTGGATGCCGCGCTTGAACTGGCTCCCGGTAGCGTTCCCGCGGAACTGATGCACGTAGCCATCGAGCATCGCCTGATGCATGCCGAGACTTTTGCCTACATTCTGCATCATCTGCCGTTCGAACAGAAGGCGCCGCCGTCGTATTCAGTGGCTCCGTCGGGGCCCGCGCCGCAAACCCGCATGGCGGAAATTCCCGGCGGCGCGGCCACGCTCGGCCGCCAACAAGGCGACGGTTTCGGTTGGGATAACGAGTTCGAGCTTCACCAGGTGGACATTCCCGCGTTCGCCATCGCGCAGCACAAAGTCACCAACGGCGAGTATCGGGAGTTCGTCAAGGCCGGAGCGGCCGCACCGCATTTCTGGACCTGCCGGGAAGGCGGGTGGTGCTATCACGGGATGTTTGAGGACATTCCGCTGCCTGCGGATTGGCCGGTTTACGTGACGCACGACGAGGCGCAGGCCTACGCCGGTTGGAAAGGGAAGTCGCTGCCTACAGAGGCGCAGTTCCATCGCGCGGCGTACGATAACGGCGCCAACTTCACCGGCGAGAACGTGGATTTTCGCAGTTGGGATCCGGAGCCGGTGACCGCCTCGCCGCCTAATCGTTTCGGCGTCTCGCAGTTGGTCGGCAACGGTTGGGAATGGACCGCCACGCGTTTCGAGCCGTTCGCCGGCTTCCAGCCCTTCTCGTTTTATCCCGGCTACTCGGCCAATTTCTTCGACGGCCGGCATTACGTGCTGAAGGGCGGTTCGCAGCGCACCGCGGGATGCCTGCTGCGCCCCAGTTTCCGTAACTGGTTCCGCCCGGCGTATCCATATATCTACGCGACTTTCCGTCTGGTTGAGAACTAATCGAGAATGAACCGACTATTAAGCATGTTCGCAGACGAGGTGCGCGAAGGCTTGAGCCAGGCGGGGCAGAAACAGCTACCCTGCCAGTATTTCTACGACGATACCGGTACGGCCCTGTTTGAGGCCATCACGGTGCTGCGGGAGTACGGTCTTACGCGCGCGGACACCCGGCTGATCCGCCGCCTCGCGCCCGAGCTGACGGGCTACCTGCCGGCGCCGGTGGCCGTCGCGGAACTGGGCAGCGGCACCGGTTCGAAGACGCGGCGAATACTGGAATCACTGGCGCGCCGCGAATCGGTAGATTATTATCCTATCGATCTCTCGGCGGCCGCGCTGGCCCGTTGCGCACTGGAGATGGCCGGGGTCGCCGACGTCCATCCCATCAAAGAAACGTATTTGAACGGCCTGCGCCAGGCGATTTGCGCCAGACGCGCCGGACAATCGATGCTGGTGCTGTTCCTGGGCAGCACCATCGGGAATTTCGAACGCGCCGCCGCGCAGGATTTCCTCACCGAAGTGCGCGCCTGCCTCATGCCCGGCGACGCTTTGCTGCTGGGCGCGGACCTGATCAAGCCCCTCGCCCGCATGCTGCTGGCTTATGACGATCCTACGGGCGTGACGGCGGCATTCAACCGGAACCTGCTGGCGCGCATCAACCGCGAATTGAACGGGGATTTCGCGCTGCGGAATTTCGTGCACGAGGCGCGCTGGAATCATCGGCACCGGAGCATTGAAATGCACTTGCGGTCGCTCAAGGCGCAACGCGTCGTCATCCGCGCCGCGGGCATCGATTGCCAGTTGCACAAAGATGAAACCATCTGGACGGAGTCGTGCCACAAGTTTCACGCCGGGGAGATCCGCGACATGGCGTCCGCCGCGGGCTTCGAATGCCGGTCGCAATGGCTGGACGATACCTGGCCCTTCGCCGAGAGCCTGTTGACGGCGTGAGCGCGGTGGTCGAGTTTCGCGCCGCGTCATACCGCATCGGAGCGCGCGAGATTCTGAAGAGTTTGAGCCTCACGGTGGAGGCGGGCGAGACGCTGGTGCTGCTGGGCCGCAGCGGTTCCGGCAAAACCACCGCGCTGAAGATGGTGAATGGCTTGTTGTTTCCCAGCGCCGGCGAGGTGCTGGTGGACGCCACCCCCACGACCGCGTGGGAACCTGTGCGGCTGAAGCGCCGCATCGGCTACGTCATTCAAGAGATCGGGCTGTTTCCGCATTACACGGTCGCGCAAAACGTTGGTTTGGTGCCGCGCCTGGAAAACTGGGACGGGGACCGTATCCGGGAGCGGGTGGATACGCTGCTGCGTCAAGTGGGGCTCGATCCGGAGCTGTTCGCCGCGCGCTATCCGGCGCAGCTTTCCGGAGGCCAGCGGCAACGCGTGGGGGTAGCGCGGGCGCTGGCAGCCGATCCCTCCGTGTTGTTGTTCGACGAGCCCTTTGGGGCTGTCGATCCGGTCACGCGCCTGGATTTGCAGAAGCAATTCCTGGCATTGCGGCGGGATCTTGGGAAGACCTCCATTTTCGTAACGCACGATGTGCGGGAGGCCTTGATGTTGGCTACACGCATCGCCCTGCTGCGCGATGGCAGACTGGAATTGTTGGCTACGCCGCGGCAGTTCCAGGACTCCGCCGGCGATGAGGCGCTGGCCTTCCTGGAGTGTCTCGACTGGAAGGCAAACCCGCAATGAATTCAGGCCTGGCGAGCGAGATCGGGCAACTTGCGCTCGAGCATCTGACCCTGGTGATCGTCTCCATGTCGATTGCCATCGCCGCGGCCGTGCCTGCCGGCATTCTGATCACGCGGCGCGCGGCGTGGCGGCCATGGCTGCTGGGATTCGCCAACGTGATGCAGACCATCCCCAGCCTGGCGCTGTTCGGCTTTCTGATTCCAGTGCCGCTGATCGGGGGCATTGGCAAGCGCACGGCCATCGTAGCCTTGGTACTTTATGCCCTGCTCCCGATCATGCGGAATACGCTGGTGGGCATCCTGGGCGTGGACGCCGCCGTGCGCGAGTCGGCGGTGGCGATGGGGATGACCGGACGGCAACTGTTGTGGCGCGTGGAGATGCCGCTGGCGGCGCGTACCATTCTGGCCGGGATCCGCGTGGCTACCGTGACGACCATCGGCACCGCTACGATAGCGGCAGCCATCGGCGGCGGAGGCTTGGGTGTCTTCATTTTCCGCGGGATAGCATCGGTGGATACCGCGCAGATCCTGGCGGGGGCGGTGCCCGCGGCGTGTATCGCGCTGGCGGCGGACGGCGCCCTGGGGTGGGTGGAGCGGCGCTGGACGAATTAGTTCGGCGGTGGAATGGGAGCATGTGAGCATGGTGTTGGATCAAGCCGCGAATATGCTGGTGAAGCTGTGTTCTTGCGGCCCGCTTCTTTATGTCGGCGTATTGCTGGCGATTGATCCGGCAAGCGTGGTAAGGCTGTCCGGAATGGTCGCCCGCGGGCTGCATCAGCTCGGGCACGGATTGCGTGGATTTCCCTGGCCACAAGGAGGGCGCGAGTTGGAGGAACCTGGCGTCTCTGCAGCGTGGCGGCTCGCGGTGAGGTTCATCGGCTTGGCCCTGGCTGCCTGTGCCGTTCTATATCTTACTGGCGTGAACTAAGTTCCGTGATGACTGCCCCAAATAGCAGGTGGTCCACACAAGATAGTTGCGCAGCGGCACGGGCGTCTTGAATTTGTGAATGGCGGATTTAGCCGTGGGGTAGGCCATCGTTGTTGGTGGCATGCCGAGTTCGCGAGCACGGTGCGCCACGCCGCCGACCGAAGGGACGATCTACAGCGATAGGGCCACGCTGTAGACCGGAATCAGGAGTACGGTTGCAAGGCGCGGCGGGTCCGGCCGGATTCCAGCGGTCCAATTGCGCGTGAACAGGCAGATATATGGCAGATGCGCCAACAGGAAGGCGCCCAACCCGAAGGCGAACAGGCGCGCATGGAGGTCCAGCAGGACGTCGCCCGCCCGTGGAGAACGCCAGGCCCAGCGCCAGCACTCCGGCGTCGCGCCGTACGCCGCGAGACCGCAGCGCCAGCAGGGCCAGTGCGCCCACGGCGCATCCTTTCACTAGCCGAATAGACGGCGCTGGCTGCCGCCGAGACGAACAGTACCGGGCGGGTGCGCATAGGTTCGCAGTATAGCGCGGAAACGAGCGGCGGCCACAAACGGGGTAAAGACGCGCTGCGCGCGTTGGGCGACCCCACAAAAGCATCTTCAGCTTGGCACGACTTATACGCGGTAGTGGAACAGCGCTTCACGCAACGGCGTTCCCGCCAACTCAATCCGCCGCAGATCGCGCGGGCCTACGCCTAACGCTTCGGCGAGTTGCAGCGTGCTGTCGCACTTCTCGAAAGGCGGCGTGCCGCGCACAGCCATGGGATCGTAACCCATCACCGCCATGCACACCGCGTCGGTGGCCACGCAGTTGGTGCCCGCCACCAGCACGCCTGGGCGGATGGCGCGCGACGGCTTCACCCAGGGGCCTTCGCCTCCCGCCATGGAGCGCACCGCTTCCACAATCGCCAGGTCAATGGGCCGCGCCGCCACCAGGTCCGCCACGATGCGCGGCACCCGGTAGCCGTCGTCCCGCGGCGTGGCCGGATCGTGTTCGGGTGGCGCCGACTTGGAAGGCTGACGGTGGCCATCATGCATGATCCCGCGCCCGCCGTGCGGCTCGATGCTGGGCTCGTCGCTGCCGGCGCCATCGCCATAGATGGTCACGGGCGTGATGCCGAAGCAGTTCTTCATGGAGAGCGTCACGCCCGCCGTGGCGTGGTCCTTCATCTTTGCGATCGACACGAAAACGTCGCAGTCCTGGTAGGAATGGTTCAGGTCGAATGCCGGGAACAGGTGGCCGCCCTGGGGGGTGGCCAGGCGCGCATACTTCCTGGCGCGGCCCAGATAGTTGGTGTTTTCGAATTCCACGAGCGCCGCCGCGCCCGCCAGATCGCGCGGCTCCCAGTTGGCCTGCAGCATGAACTCTTCGAGCGGCTCGGACGACGACCAGCACGATTCCAACAGCCGCACCCGCCGCGCTCCCGCCCGCCCCATCAGGTGCACAGCCGCGGCGATCACCCGTGGATGCGTGTAGTGCGTGTCTTCGGCCGGCAGATGGCCCAGACGAAAGTTGGTGTCGCCGGTCATATTGATCTTGATCGCCACCGTCTTGCCGTTGACCAGGCGTCCCAATCCGCCCAATTGGTCGAACATGCGCTGCATGGCGGGTAGCAGCTCCGGCCCGTAGGTGGCGCACCTGGCGATGGCCACTCGCGGTGCGCGTCCCGCCTCAGCCGACGCCGCCGGCACGAAAGGCCGGACCAGGGCAGCGCCCGCCGCAGCGGCCAGCCATTGTCTGCGCGTGCAGTTGTTGAGCATGATCTACGCCTCCAATTCTACTCCGCCATACACGCTCAACCCCGGCAGATGCACCTCGATGCCGTCCCTCTGCACCGCCATCCGCAACCCTTGGGCCTCCGCGCGATCGAACGACCATAGCTTCGCCGCACGGAACCGGCCGGCGATCCGGGCCGTGGCTGGATCGTCGTCCGAACTTCCGCCATAATTGACGATGTGGGCCAGCCGCCGTTTTCCATCGGGCGACGCCGTGCAATATGCGCCCAGCAGAAATCCGTTGAAGAAACGCACCAGATCGTAGCGATGGCTCAGCAGAATCTGCGCATCCTGGGCCATCTCGTAGGGGTCGTCCGGCTGCTTGCGGGCCATGGCAATTCGTCCGCTACCGAATCGCCGCATTTCATACCGGGGATGCGGCTCTTCGGCCGCAGGCCTGCCCGGAGGCGCGCCCGGAATTGTGCTCCAGTGGGGACCCGCGATCAGCAATCCGCCGCGCTTGACGAAGCCGAGTAGCGCTTGCCGCACCTCCGCAGCGGGCGGCTGGGCATCGGGATAGAGGACCGCGCGCAATCCATTGAGCGTATCGTTATGCAACGTGTGCAACGCCGCGGTTTCTACGATCCCATAAGAAATGTTGGTGCGCGCCATCAGGTTCAGCAGCTCATGGCTGAAGAATTCGTCGTCTCCGGAGAAACTCGAGACCACCGACAGCACCGCATCCACCGGCCACCCGGACCATTCGTTGTGCGCCTGAAAAAAGGCTATGGCGCCCATCAGCGTCTTCCACCCATCTAAGGAGACGGGCTTGCGCGCCGCCATGGCGACCGCCATATCCTTGTCGAGCGTGACCACCCAGAGCCCGCCGTGCGCCGCGCCGTCGGCTACCGCGACCAGGTGCCGGGAAAGTGGCACGATCTCGCTGGTCTTCGGCGCATCGGCTGACACCCACACCGTTGCGCCGGGTTTGCGCGCACGCGTCAAGCGAATCAGCCAGCCGTTGGAATCGATCCAGGGAGCGCCGGTCGGACCGCTGGTCGCATCGCCGTGGCCCTCGGTCATGCGGATGCCCGGCCACTCGCCCCTCAGCATCTCCACGCCGGGCGGCGGATGGTCGATATCGCAGATCGCGATGCCCAGCTGCCGGGCGCGCGCGATAACGTTCTGGTAACCGTCAAGGGACGGGAATACCAGGCAGCCGAGCGGCGTGCCTTCGAGCAGGTCCAGCGCGGCTGGGTCACGCCATTCGGTGGGCCAGCGCAGAGGCCAATTCGGATGCACAGGTCTATTATAGCCGGAGCCGGCTACTCGTAGCGCAAAGCTTCCATGGGATCCACACGCGCCGCGCGGCGGGCCGGCACGTACGCGGCAACCAGCGTAACCGCAATCATAGCCGCGGCGCCGAAAACGATCGGGAGCACGCTTTCCACTGGCAGATCCTGTATCAGCCTTCCGGCGAGCCGTTTGCTCCACCAGGCGAGCAGCGCTCCGATCCCCAGGCCCGCGCAACTCATCTTGAGCGCCTCTCCAAGCACCATCCGGGACACCGCGCCGCGCGTCGCGCCCAGGGCCATGCGAATGCCGATCTCGTGGATGCGCCGCGCCACCGTGTAGGCCAGCAGTCCGTAGATGCCGATCGCCACCAGCAGCGAACCCAGCGCGCCGAACAGCCCGGAGAGCGTGGCGACAAGACGCTCCGGTACGATGGACGCATCCACCTGGCCGGCCAGCGTGGAAACCCGGACGACGGGCACGGTCTTCAGCAAGGAATGCACCGTCCGGCGCACGGCCGGACCCACGGCTCCCGGCGCGATGCTGGTGCGCACGGCAAAGTTCGACGCGGGCTGCGGGAATTGGAACGTGTTGAGATAAACCGTACGCAGAGCGGGCTCGCGAATCTCGAAGTACTTCGCGTTGCCTGCCACCCCCACGATCTCATAAGGCTGGCTGTCGCCAGGCTGGCCGTCGCCGTCGAACGTAAAGTGCCTTCCGACGGGGTTGCCGCCGCCGAAGTAATAGCGCGCCATGGCTTCATTGACGATGGCTACGCGCGTTCGGCCGCGGTCCTCGAAGGAAAAGTCGCGCCCTAATAGCAGCGGCGTACCCAGCGTCTCGAAGTACTTCGGCGCAACCCAGCTTACGGAGATGTAGCGGCGATCCTCGGGCCTTTCCGGGCGGCCTTCCACGGCTACGAAACGGCTGGCCCCGGCACCCGAGAGCGGCGTCGGGGCGCAGATGGTGGCCGAGCGCACGACCGGAATCGTCTCCAGGTGCGCCAGCAGGTCCTCGAAGGCGCTCGACAATTGTTCGCCGTTATACCCGCTGCGCGCCGGATCGAGCGTTACCAGCAGAACGTGGTCGCGGCGGAAGCCCAGATCGAGGCGCTCCAGATTCGCCAGGTGGCCGATGAACAGGCCGGCAGCGCTCAACAGCCCCACCGACAAAGCCACCTGCGCGACGACCAGGCTCTTGGCGAAAAGCCGGCGGAGGGGCGTCTCGCCCGCACTCCCGATTCCCCGCAGCGAAGAGGCCGGGGCGGAGGCGAATGCGTTCCAGGCGGGCGCCAGCCCGAATAACAGGCCCGTCAGCAATGCCGCGCCGGCAGCGAAGAGCAGCACGTGCATATCCGGATGCACTTGAATCTCGATGCGAGGGCCTGGACTCGGCCGCCCGGACATCATGATCCGCACCAGCGCATCAGCGCCGAGATAAGCCAGGAAGACACCCAGCAGCGCGCCCGCCGCGGACAGCAGCAGAGATTCGGCCAACACCTGGCGCATGAGGCGAAACCGGCCGGCGCCCAGCGCGGCGCGAACCGCCATTTCGTGGCGGCGGGCAGCCCCGCGCGCCAGCAGCATATTCGCCAGGTTGACGCAGGCGATGAGCAATAGCAGGCCCACCACGGCCATCAGCGCCAGCAGGGGTTTCGCGAACTGGTCGCGCAGTCCGGTGGCAAGACCGGCACCCGCGGGCTGCACTTTGAACTTCAACTGGCGCATCACAGGGTCTTTGCTGGCCCTGGTCCGTTCTTCGAGGGTCCAACGGAACAGGACCGCCATTTCCGCGCGCGCCTGGTCGAGCGAAACGCCGGGCCTGCGCCGCCCGATCAACTGCAAGGGTCCGGATCGTTCCGAGCCTACTGGAACCCAGATGTCCGTGCGCAGCCCCACATGCAATCCGAAGAACTCGGGCGGGGCTACGCCCACAATCGTGACCACTATCGTCGCGGGGGCCTCTTCCACAACAATGCGCCTGCCCAGAATGGCCCGATCCAAATTGAACTTGTTCTTCCAGTAGGACCAGCTCACCACCGCCACCGCCGAATCCCCGGGCCCGATCGGCCTGCCGAGCGCGGGCTTCACCCCGAGCACCTGGAAGAAGTTCGGGGCGACGGCTTCTCCGTCCACCGTCTCCGGTTCGAGGCCTTCGCCGCGCAGATGGAAGCGCGCAGGCTGCACGGCGGTAAGCCCGGAGAAGACGTGATTGCGATCCCGAAAGTACTCGTAGCTTTGCCGGGAGAAAACGTTGAGCGGCGGATCGCCGGGGTATTGGCTGAAGAATTCCACAAGCTGCTCCGGTTCCGGAACCGGCAGCGTGCGCAACATCAGAGTGTTAATAAGGCTGAAGACCGCCGTATTGGCGCCGATGCCGAGGGCCAGCGACAATAGCGCGACTGCCGTGAAGCCGGGAGATCGCCGCAGAGCGCGGACGGCGTAGCGGGTATCCTGCCAGAAGGTTTCGGGTGCATGCCATGTCGACATATCGGTCTGGATTAGTGTACTAGTTTATTAATACAACGGTCAAGCGATATTTCGGCCAGGGTGGCTGGGAGTTTGGGTTATTCTTCTAATTTTATTGAAAACAAAGGGTCGAATTGGGTTCGTTTGGTCAACTGGTTTTGGGTTCGCTCGGGGGCGGCGAGTGATGTACCGCTTCGGTAAGACTGATGCCGGGCAACGGTTTCGGCGCCACCGTTGAAAGCCCGCCGTAAGTTATTGGGAAAAAAGGGGCGGGTCTAGAGACCCGCTGCAGGCGTGGACGCCTGCCCCACACGGCTCCCATCCCGACAGGTGTGAGCGCGGCGGCTTCGGCGAGCGTCGTGACATGCGGAGCAGGCCGACGAAGTGCGGGAAGGCGGCGGGATCTTCCGCCAGAGTGAAAGGGGCGATCTCGATGGCGCGGCATGCAGCCTCCATTGTAATGGGTGGACGCGGCGGGCCTGCCGCAGCGTCGCCGGAATTGTGGAAATGATGTTGCATCCGGTTACAGGCGGGTGCATGGAAAGGGAGGAATCGTTGATGCCGGGGGCGGGTGTATCGTCGGAGCAATCGGGGTCGCAATTGGGGCCGCAATCGGGCGGATCATGTTGCATTCGATTACATCCCGGTACACCGGCGCAATGGGAGGGGGTAGGAACCGGGGATTCGGCGGGTGGCTCGGGGGGTTCGTCCCGTTCGATGTTGTAAAGGCCGGGAAGGCTGTCGTAATCCTGTTCGATGATGGCGGAGTCCAGGAGCTTTTTCCCGTCCGGATCGGGGACGGGTTCGGGCATGGACCAGCCGACCTTGGGCAATTGCGGGCGCTGCAAAATGAACATGGCCGTGCGGAGCAG
>DATKFU010000018.1:0-8572 GCA_035511215.1 Bryobacteraceae bacterium
GGGGGTACCACCTGGGACGAAGCGCGCGAGCCCTTCTACAACCGGGTAGTCGAGGTAATGGAAGAGTACATACCCAACATCCGCTCGATTATCATCGACAAGCAGGTGCTCACGCCGCTCGACTTGGAACGGCGCTATGGCATCACGGGCGGCAACATCTTCCATGGCGAAATGAGCCTCGATCAGATGTTCGTCATGCGCCCAGTGGCCGGCTACGCGCGCTACCGCACGCCGATGAAGGGGCTGTATCTATGCGGCTCCGGCGCGCACCCCGGCGGCGGTGTAATGGGCGCTCCAGGTTACAACGCAGCGCGCGAGATGCTGAAGGGTTAGGGGCGCTATTGAAGGAAACCGCCGTCCGCCAGCAGCTTCTCTAACGCCGAGATATCGTGGTGCAACACTCTATCTCCCTCGAAAGGAGGCGAAACTTCGCGGATGCGCTCGCGCACCCGCTCAATCGGCGAACTACTTCTTAACGGTCGTAGCAAATCAAGCGCGCGCGAAGCGGACAAAGCTTCAATCGCCAGCACGGCGCGAGTGTTGCGCACGACGTTCTTGTATTTTAGCGCTGAAGTCATCCCCATGCTGACAAAATCTTCTTTATTACCGCTGGTGGTGATAGACCCCGAGGAGGCCGGATGGGAGAGCACCCGATTCTCCGCCACCAGAGCGGCCGCCGTTACCTGCGCCATCATGAGCCCGGATTCGAGGCCGGCGTGGCCCGCCAGGAACGGCGGCAATTCCTCGTTAAGCGCCGGGTTCACCAGCCGGTCGATGCGGCGTTCGGAGATGCCGGCCAGCGCGGTGAGCGCCACCGCCAGGAAATCCAACTGAAATGCCAGCGGCTCGCCGTGGAAATTGCCGCCCGAAACGATCTCGTCGTCGATCACCAGCGGGTTGTCCGTGGCCGCGTTCAGCTCGATGGCGAAGATCCGCCGCGCCTCCGCCAGCGAGTCGCGGATCGCGCCGTGCACCTGGGGCGCGCAACGCAGCGAATAGGCATCCTGCACGCGACGGCAGGTGATGTGCGATTGCCGGATTTCGCTGCCCTCCAGCAATTGGCGCAGACGCGCGGCGCTTTGAATCTGGCCGGGATGCGGACGCGCGGCATGCAATCGCGGATCGAAAGCGCGCGGGGTGCCGCGCAACCCGTCCAGCGTCATGGCGCAGATCACGTCGGCGGAATCCGCCAGCACCTCGGCCGCGGCCAACTCCAGGCACCCGATCGCCAGCATGGCTTGGGTGCCGTTGATCAGCGAAATGCCTTCCTTGGCGCGCAGCGTGAGAGGCTCCAGACCCGCGCGACGCAGGGCCTCGCCGCCCGCATAGACGGCGCCTTCGTACTCCGCTTCGCCTTCGCCGATCAGCACCAGGGCCATGTGGGCCAGGGGCGCCAGGTCGCCGCTCGCGCCCACGCTGCCTTGCGATGGCACCCGCGGCGTCACACCGCGATTCAGCAGATCGCACAGCCGCTGGGCCACCGCCGGCCGGATGCCCGAATAGCCCTTGGCCAGCACATTGGCGCGGATCAGCATCATGGCCCGCACTTCCGCCCGCGGCAACGGATCGCCGACACCAGCCGAGTGCGAGCGCACCACGTTGCGCTGCAACTGATCGAGGTCTGCCGCGGCGATCCGCACATCCGCCAGCAGCCCGACGCCGGTGTTCACCCCATAGACCGGCGCATCTCCCGCAGCTAGGCGTTCTACAACCGCGCGCGAGCGTTCCATCTTCTCGACCGCCGCCGCGGCCAACTCCACCGCCTGCGGATGGGCGCCGCCCGATGCCAGCGCGCAAACGTCTTCAATCGTGAGTCGTTCTCCATCCAATTCCATTGCGTTACCATTGTCCCCGATCGGACGCGGCGTGGCGCACGCACTCGTGCTTGCCGCGTCGGCACTCGTGCCGACGCCCATCCGGCCCGCTTGACACATCGGCACAGAAGAGGCGACGATTGAAGAGACGTGACGATCGACGAACGCCTCGAAGCCTTGACTCAGAGCCTGGATCTACTCGCGCACCTGCAGGCGGACTCCGAGGGGCTGGCAAACGCCGCGGAGGAGCGGCACGGCCGCGAAATGGAAGATATCCGGCGCGAGGGACGCGCCATGCGAGCCGACATGCGGCGGGCTTTCGCCATGGGTGTCCGGGAGGCGCGCAACGCGCGGAGGCGCCGTTCGGAGTTGGACGAGAAGATCACCCAGCTCGCCGCGGCCCAATTAGTCACCGAAGAGAAGCTGCAACAGTTCATCAATTCGATAGGGCGCGGCGGGAACGGGAACCCGAAGCAATAAGCACAGCCGGTCTCTCCCAAGTTCCGGGCATCCAGTCGCGGTCACAAGTTATCGAAAAAAGGCGGCCGGCCCGATCTTTCAACAACCTACAGCTACTCCCGGCACATCCAGTGCCCGTAACTCGGCAATCTCCATGCTAGGCTGAAATCGGAACAACGAACCGCTGCGTCAGGGCCGGCGTTTAAAATAGCGAATACCCTTCAGGGTAACCCAGACTAAGATCCATACGACCCAATCTACGTGATGTCACTTGATGCAACAAGAATCGCGAAAAAATGCGGCCCGCCATCCGGCCCCCCGGATCTGGCGCAAAACCCGTCTATCGTTTATGAATCAGCCTGTTGGGGTTTGTTCGTCCAAATCCTACGGAGCGAAGCCCTCGAAATGGGGGACTCGTCAATTGCGCAAAATGCAACCCAGCGCAACGTGCGGCAGCCGGAGCGAAAGAACTGCCGCTGCCCCAGCGCGGGATCGCGCCACGCGGAGCCTGCCTCCACACATTTCCCGTCGATTCCAGCCGTAAGGTTATAATTAATCCATGCTGACGCCCACCCAACGAATCTGGCACAACGGACGTTTCATACCCTGGGAGCAGGCCACCATCCATGTCCTCTCCCATGTGGTGAGCTACGGAACCAGCGTTTTTGAAGGCATACGCTGCTATGCCACGCCCGCCGGGCCCGCGATTTTCCGCCTGCGCGACCACGTGCGGCGCCTGGCGGATTCCGCCAAAATCTACCGCATGGATCTCGGCTACACGCGCGAAGAACTCGCCGAGGCGATGCAGGAGCTGGTCCGCGTCAACGATCTGGAATCCTGCTACATCCGCCCCATCGCCATCCGCGCCTATGGCGACGTCGGCGTGAACCCGCTCAACAACCCGGTGGATGTGTACCTGGCATGCTGGGTCTGGGGCAAGTATCTGGGAGAAGAAGCCCTTTCGACCGGCGTCGATGTTTGCGTTTCAAGCTGGAAGCGCATCGCCCCCAATACGCTGCCCGCGCTGGCCAAAGCCGGCGCCAATTACATGAATTCGCAGCTCATCAAAATGGAGGCCATCACCAACGGCTACGCCGAAGGCATCGCGCTCGACGAAGCCGGCTATGTCAGCGAGGGATCCGGCGAGAATATCTTCCTGGTCCGCGACGGCCGCCTGCTCACTCCGCCGCTGGGAGCCTCGGTGCTGCCCGGCGTGACCCGCGACAGCGTTCTGCGCCTGGCCCAGGATCTGGATATCCCGGTGGTCGAAACCATCGTGCCGCGCGAAATGCTCTATATCGCCGACGAGGTGTTCTTTACCGGAACGGCGGCGGAGATTACCCCTATTCGCTCCGTTGACCGCATCCAGGTGGGAAAGGGCCGTCGCGGCCCCATCACTGAGAAATTGCAGAAGGAGTTTTTTGCCTTGATCGGCGGCGCCATACCGGACCGCTTTGGGTGGCTGTCGCAGATACATGCGCGACAGGCAGTGGGCGTTGACAAGTAAGGTAGCTGCGCGCACACCCCGGAAGGCCACCTCCCCCGAGATTTGCTTTCCAGGATGCGCCGCAGCCGATGGACTATCTCTTTTTAGCCTAGCGCGCAGGCGATTGCCAGAGAGAATTTTAGCTTTGCGGCCTTTTTCAACAACTTTCTGGGGTTGCAAAATCTTTCGCTTGCCAGCCGTGCACTGTGGCTATCCTGTGTATAAAGCAGAGCTTCCATGAATTGTATTGGAATTGAAACTTCCGGCGGGACTGCGGTTCAGGTGACCTTCGACAGCGACATTTCCGCCGTCGCGCCCGTGAGCCACTCCTCCGAACTTTATCTCAGCCCCGGGTTCATCGATCTGCAGGTGAACGGCTTTCTGGGTGTGGATTTCAACAATCCCAAGTGCACTCCGGAACAGATCGCGCACTCCATCCGCGGCCTCTTCGCCACAGGCGTCACGCGCTTCTATCCCACGGTGATCACCGGATCGCCGGACAGCATGGTGGGCGCACTGCGCAACCTCAAATGCGCCCAGGAAACGCTGCGCGAAGGCGCCGCCATCGATGGCTTCCACGTCGAAGGTCCGCACATCTCGCCGGACGACGGACCGCGTGGCGCGCATCCGCTACGCTGGGTACGCCCGCCCGATCTCGACGAATTCCACCGTTGGCAGGAGGCCACCGGCAACCAGGTCCGCATCGTGACCCTGTCGCCCGATTGGCCGCAGTCTCTCCGCTACATCGAAGCCATCACCGCCGAAGGAGTGGTGGCCAGCATCGGTCATACCGGCGCCACCGCGCAGCAGCTCGCCGATGCCGTCAGCGCGGGCGCAACGCTGTCCACGCACTTGGGCAACGGCGCGCATCCCGTGATGCGGCGTCATCCCAACTACCTCTGGGAGCAACTGGCGGAAGACCGTCTGATGGCGGATTTCATCGTGGACGGCATCCATCTAGGGCCGTCTTTCCTGAGAGTCGCCCTGCGCGCCAAGACCGTGGCGCGGTCCGTGTTGGTGACCGACGCCGCGGCTCCCGCCGGCTGTCCGCCCGGACGCTATCAGTTGGGCGAGCAGGCGGTCGAGCTCACAACGGATAACCGCGTCATGCTGGTAGGGCAGGAACGCCTGGCCGGGTCTGCATTGCGCATGGATCGCGGTGTGGAGAACCTGATGCGTTTGGGCGGGCTCAGCTTGACGGATGCCGTGAGCATGGCTACCACCAATGCCGCTACGGCCGGCCGAGTCCCCGGACGCATGGCTGGACTGGTCCCCGGAGACCGCGCAGACCTGATCGAGTACAACTTTAATAAATCGGATCTAACTATCGCCATCAAATCCACCTATGTGTCAGGTGAGAAAGTTTACGAAGCCTGACCGCTGGCTGTGCGCCCTGCTCTTCCCGCTGGCCATGCAAGCCCAAGCCGCAGCTGAAGGCGTGACGCGGGAACTCGCCCGATCCCGAGCCGGCCAAATCTCGGAAGTACACTATCACCTGGCCCTCGGACTATCCCCCGACGCCAACCAACTCCCAGGTCGGGCCGAAATCGGCTTCCAATTAGCCAACGTGAATGACTCCGTCGTGCTCGACTTCCGCGACGGCTCTGTCACGGGCCTCGCCGTCAATGGCGCTCCAGCGGAAGGGCAATCAGTCAACGGTCACCTCGTCATACCGGGCCACTCTTTCGTCGCAGGCCGCAACCACATCGCCTTCGATTTCGTGTCCGGCATCGCCAGTTCCGGCCGCGCCATCACCCGCTACATCGACCACGACGACGGCGCCCAGTATATCTACTCCCTCTTCGTCCCCGTGGACGCCAGCCATGCCTTCCCTTGCTTCGATCAGCCCGATCTGAAAGCCCGCTTCCACCTCGACATTACCGCGCCCGACGGCTGGACCGTGGTCTCCAACACCGGCATCGAATCCACGGCACCCGCCAAGCCCGGCTTCCGCAAAACCGAGTTCAGCGAGACGCAGCCTCTGCCCACTTATCTGTTCGCCTTCGCCGCCGGACCCTTTCGTGCCATCCACGGCGAGGGCTTTCGCCTCTTCGTGCGCCAGTCAAAATTCGATCGCGCCACCGAGGAAGCGCCCGAAGTCCTGCGTATCGCGCGCGCGGGCGTGCGCTACATGGCCGAGTACTTCCAACATCCCTTTCCTTTCGGCAAATACGACCTCGTCTTGATTCCCGGCTTTCCATTCGGCGGCATGGAGCACGCCGGCGCCACCTTTTTGCGCGAAGAATCCGTCCTGTTCCGATCCGTTCCCACCGCGGGCGACAAGATCCAGCGCGCCGCCCTGGTGCTGCACGAAACCGCGCACCAGTGGTTTGGCGACCTGGTGACCATGCGCTGGTTCGACGACCTGTGGCTGAAGGAAGGCTTCGCCCAATACATGGCCTATCAGACGTTGGCCACGCTCTATCCCCCTGCGGAGATCTGGAAACGCTTCTATCAATCCTTTAAGCCCTCCGCCTACGCCATTGATTCCACGCAGGGCACTACGCCGATCCACCAGTCGATCGCCAATCTGAAGGACGCCAAGTCCGCCTACGGCGCCATCGTATATTCCAAAACGCCCGGCATCCTGCGGCAGCTTTCCTTCGTGATCGGCGATACCGCTTTCCGCGATGGCGTGCGCCTCTTTCTGCGCGAGCACGAATACGGCAACGCGGAATGGGGCGACCTGATCCACGCCTACGAGCGCGCCTCCGGCAAACCACTCGCGCCCTGGGCCGATGCCTGGATCAAGCAGCGTGGCATGCCCCAGGTGGATGCCGGATGGTCGTGCGCGGGGGGCCGCGTGGATCGATTCACCCTGCATCAAGCGGATGTTCTGGGCGAGGGCCATCGCTGGCCCATTCGGACACAGGTCCTGCTGGCATACGATAGCGCGCCGCCGGTGACGGTCTCCGCCGATCTCGCCGGATCCGGCGCCAGCGTCGATCAATTGATAGGGGAGTTGATCGGCAAGCCCTGCCCTGCATGGGCTTTCGCCAACGACCAGGATTACGCTTACGGCCGGTTCCTGCTCGACGAGCGCAGCCTGCAATACGTGACCGCGCACATCGGAACGGTCACAGATGCATTCCAGCGCGCGCTGCTGTGGGGCGCCCTGTGGGGCGGCGTGCGCGAGTTACAAATGGCGCCTTCGGCATACATCCGGCTAGCCATCCGCGCGCTGCCATCGGAAAGCGATGAAGCACTCACCCAAAGCGTGCTAGGGCACCTTGCCACCGCCTTCCAGCGTTACTTATCCGATCCCCAACGCGCCGGCCTAGCTCCGGAACTTGAAGCGATGCTTGAACGCCGGATGCAGGATAACCCGGATCTGAGCCTGCGCATCGTCTATTACCGCACCTTCCGTTCCGTGGCGGCCACGCCCGCCGCGCTCGCGCACCTGAAAAGCATCCTGGCCGGCCAAGCCACTGTACCGGGCTTGGAGATCAAGCCCCTGGACCGCTGGGCCATGATCACCGCGTTGCTGGCGCATGCCGATCCGGACGCGCCCGCGCTGCTGCACGCGGAGAGAGAGCGCGACTCCACCGGCGACGGCCGCAAGTACGCCTACGTGGCTGGCGCCGCCCGCCCGGACGCAGCGGGCAAGCAGCAATATTTTAGGGATTACCTGGAAAATCCCGCGTTACAGGAAGATTGGATTGAACAAAGCCTGGGCGCGTTCAATTATTGGAACCAATCCGCTCTGACGCTCCCGTACCTGGAGCCGGCCCTCGCTTCGCTGCCCCAGATCAAACGCGACCGCAAGATCTTCTTCGTGCTCGCCTGGCTGAACGCATTCATCGGTGGCCAAGAGACGGCCGCCGCTGCACGAGAAGTGCGCCAGTGGCTGCGGGAGCACCCGCCCGATCCGGATCTGGAACGAAAAGTCCTTGAAGTATTGGACGAACTGGATCGGACGGTTCGCATCCGCGGTTCAGTTCGTAGCCGCCACTGACGACCAGAAATATGGGCGGCACATTGGCCATCGTCATTACGCTGTTCGTCGCCCGGGTGCCCTGCGGGCCAGCGTATCGCCCACCCGGTTTGCTTCGGCATCGAGGTCACGGACGACCGGCTCGCGACCACCGGAGTGGACTGGCATCAGGCGGCGCCGCTCCGGGACATTCTGGAATCGGCTCTCTCGCCCGCCGAGGGGTACCGATTCCAAGCGCGAGACCATCCGATATCGATCTCGCCGGCCCGTGCTGGTAGGCCTACCTGGTTGGACGTCAAGATACCCGAGTTTACCGCCGCGCATCCGGCGGACGTGCAGAGCATCAGCAACCTGCTGTTCATGGATCTGTGCTGGTCGAGAACCCACGACACGGTGGTTTCGCCGGCGATTACCTTGGCGGCGACCCCCAGGACCAGATCGGACCGTTGGACGAACACGACCAGAGCGTGCGCAATCTTCTCGACCTGATCGTTGCGTCCTCCAAAGGCGGCCTCTGGATAACTGTTGGCCGCTACGACCGATCGCGAGCCCTCTCCAACCAGCCGTTCTGGCGGGTGCTCGAATACAGCCAGCCGTTGCCGACGAACCTTGGCCGGGTGCGGAGCATAGTGCGCGAGATCCAATCCGCCTTCGCCTCTCCACTGCCGTAGCGGTTCGCACGATGCCGGCACTGTCGAAGGTACCGGGACCGGCGTCTGTGTCTTCGACTATAAGTCGAATGAGTAAATTCGAGCGAATAATTTAGCTTGACTTAGTAAGCCGTCTCGCTTACACTCCTTGCTGAGGATAAGCGTGAAATATGCTCCCTTTTTCCCCGACCACCCGAATTATTTCGGCCACTTTGGTGATATTCGGTTT
>DATKFU010000019.1:0-15257 GCA_035511215.1 Bryobacteraceae bacterium
AGCTTTTGTGATGGCCGACCCAGCAACAAAGTCAGGCGTCGTGATGTTCGCAAATGGCGAAGATGCGCTGAACGTCGCAAAGCCGATCATCGACACAGCAATGGACACGGATTCCTTGGCATTCGCGTGGCTGAAATGAAGTGTAACGGGTCACGATCTATTGCGACGTTCAAGGACAATTTCGTCACGCTTGTCGCCAGAACTTCTCGCGACTCTCCCCTTCTCGACCCTCTCAAAGCGCTCTTCGCCGTCACGGATGTGCTTCGACCTGGACCACAGCCGGCTTGACTCTCGCAGATTCGTAAACGGGCAACAGTTCGTTCAGGCTGATATCGGACAGTCCGATGGCCCGGCATCTGCCGGTGTCCACGAGACTTTCCATCGCCCCCCAGGTGTCGAGCAAAAGTCACGCCGCGGTCGTAAAGGATGTTGCCATTTTGATCCCGCGGATCCTGCTCGTCGCCCGGTTGAAACGCAAATGGAGTGTGAATGAGATAGAGGTCCAGATAGCCGAGCCCAAGTCTGTCGAGACTCGCCTCGAAAGCCGGTTTGACCCGCTCGGGCCGATGATTGGTGTTCCACAACTTTGTAGTAACAAAGATGTCCTCACGCGCAATCCCTCCAGCAGCGAGTCCTGCCTGCAACGCCTCGCCCACCTCACGCTCGCTCCGATATCGTTCCGCACAATCGAAGTGTCGAAATCCGGCTTCCAGCGCGTCTCTGGCAGCGCTTATCGTCGCGGCTGCATCGGGAATCAGGGTGCCAAAGCCGAGTACGGGTATGTGGCCGGCTCCGTGGTTGAGCGGCATTCTTTTGGTCCGAAAACCAGAAGATTCGACCATGATGGCAACTCACTAGTATCTCGCATCCAGCCACACCCCCGGATGTCCGAAGGTCCGCCTCGGGACCTGCGTAGGTCGTGGCAAGTAGACAATCTACAGAATATATGGTAGACTGTCTACAGAATGAGCGCCAGGCCGCCCACCCGCGTGGATCTCCTGCAAGGCACGCTGGACCTCCTCATCCTCCGCACGTTGCTGGCCGGACCCACCCATGGCCACGCTGTCGCGAAACACATTCAGCGGACCTCGGAAGACCTGCTCCAGGTGGAAACCGGGTCCTTGTACCCGGCTCTCCATCGCCTCGAAGCGAAAGGCTGGATCGCAGCGTCTTGGGAGCTGTCCGACAAAGGCAAGCGGGCCAGGTTTTATCGCCTCACGTCATTTGGGCGGAAACAGCTCGTCACCGAGCAATCCAAATGGCAGGCTTTCGCGCGCGCCATGGGATTGATCTTGAATTCAGTCGACCAGGAGGGAAAATGAAACCGTTTTTTCGCAAGTTGAAATGGTTGACGGAACGCCGCGGTAAGGATGCCGATCTCCGCGCGGAACTCCAGTTCCACCTCGATGAGGAAGCCGTCGAGCGCCAAGTGGAAGGGCTGGCAGAAGAGGAAGCCGCTCGGGCCGCGCGCCGCGACTTGGGAAACATTGCGCTGTTGCAAGAGGACACGCGCGCGATCTGGGGCATGCCGGGATGGACGATTGTCGAGCAACTCATCCAAGACCTGCGCTACGCCTGCCGGACCATGGCCGCCAACCGGCTGTTTACTTTACTGGCGGTCTTGTCGCTGGCGCTCGGAATCGGCGCCAATACCGCGATTTACAGCTTCATGGACGCGATCCTGATGCGCTCGCTACCGGTGCCGGATCCCGAGTCGCTGGTGGTCCTGAACTGGCACGCCAACGTCATCCGTCACGACCAAGACTTCGTCATGCAGAGCATGAGCGGTACTACCTATGGAGATCCTAATTCGGGAACCACGGCCGGCGTCTTCCCCTACCCCGCCTACGAGCTTTTTCGGAAATACGACGCTGTCTTTTCCACCGTGTTCGCCCGCTACCCATCCTGGCAGGTGAAGAATCTGAATTTTGCGATCAAAGGGCAAGCCGGAATCGCTACCGGCGACTGCGTGTCGGGCGAATATTTTGGCGGGCTAGGCGTTCCACCCGCTGCCGGACGGTTGATTATTCCCGACGACGACCGGCCGGGAGCCCCCGCGGTGGCCGTCGTGAGCTACGCCTACAGTCAGATACGTTTCGGGGGACCCGCCAAGGCGGACGGCCAGCCGATCCTGCTCGATAACCTGCCCTTCACCGTGGTCGGTGTTACGCCACCTGAATTCTTCGGCGTCGATCCCGCGGCAGCCCCGGATGTCTATCTTCCGATGCACACCAATGAATTGTTGGGAGCTGCCAATCAGTTTGGTTTTCGGCCCAGGCGGTACCTTGATCGGAACGACTATTGGATCCAGATCATGGGCCGATTGCGTCCCGGCGTTAGTCTCGCCCAGGCGCAGGCCACTCTGGCGCCCGCCTTTCAGCAATGGGTAGCTAGCACCGCCGCAAACGACCGGCAGAGGGCAAACCTTCCCGCGCTGGTGGTCAAAGAAGGTGCAGGCGGGCTGGACACCCTGCGCCGGCAGTACTCGCAGCCGCTCTTCGTTCTGATGACAATGGTGGGCTTGATCCTCGCCCTGGCATGCGCCAACGTCGCCAATCTGCTGCTGGCGCGCGCCGCGGCCAGAAGGCGGGAGATTGCGCTCCGGTTGAGCGTGGGCGCGGGCCGGGGACGCATCGTGCGGCAACTGCTCACCGAAAGCCTGCTGCTGGCATCGCTGGGCGGAGTTCTGGGAGTATTGTTTGCGATCTGGGGAATTCGTTTCCTAACGGTGCTGTTGGCGAACGGCCGCGCGAACTTCACCCTGCACGCCGCCTTGAACTGGCACGTTTTGGGTGCGGCCGGTATTCTTTCCCTCCTGACGGGCGTCCTGTTCGGCCTGGCTCCGGCGCTGCAGGCCACGCGCGTGGACGTCATGCCGGCACTGAAAGAAACGCGCGCAGGCCGGCAGCAGCCGGCGCGTGCTTTCCGGCGTGTGAGCCTCAGTCACCTACTGATGGTTTCGCAAATCGGCATCTCGCTGCTGCTACTGGTTGCGGCCGGGCTCTTTGTACGGACGCTTTCGAATTTGCACTCCGTCGACCTTGGCTTCAATCGCGAGAACGTGCTGCTGTTCCGGCTGGACGCCCGCAAAGCCGGTCACAAAGATCCGGAGATTGCCGCGTTTTACGGCGATCTGTGGAAACGGTTCAACGCGATTCCGGGCGTGCGTAGCGCCAGCCTCTCGGAAGATTCGCTCATCCAAGCCGGAACCGGACTGCCCCTCGGTGTCGCCGGCGAGCCACGCAACGACGCCAATCGGATTCTCTCCGTGGGGCCTGCCTTCTTCGCCACGATGCAGATTCCTATCCTCGCCGGCCGTGACATCGGAGACCGCGACCGTCCCGGCTCGCCCGCTGTCGCGGTGATCAACCAGGAGTTTGCCAGGACCAGCTTCGGCGATCGGAACCCGCTAGGGCAGCACCTGACGCTGGGGAGGGGAGATGGAGACCGGCTGGCGCGCGACATGGAAATTGTCGGGGTATCGAAGAACGCGCGCTACGGCGGTCTGACGAGGGACATCCCGCCGGTGGCGTATATTGCGTATAGCCAGGGCTACCCGCGGCCCGATCAGATGGTCTACGCGCTGCGCACCGCGGGCGACCCGCTCCGGTATATCAATTCGGTGCGCGAAATTGTGCGCCAGGCGGATGCGCGCGTTCCGGTGTACGAGGTCAGAACCCAGGCTGCGGACATCGACCGGACCATCAACCAGGAAATCACATTTGCCCAACTGTGCAGCGGCTTCGCGATCCTGGCGCTGCTAATCGCCTGCGTCGGTCTATACGGCACCGTCTCCTACAACGTCGCCCGCCGCACCGGCGAGATCGGCATCCGGATGGCGTTGGGGGCCCAGCGTGGCAAGGTCGTGCAGATGGTTCTGCGTGAAGTCCTGGTGCTGGCGGCTGCCGGCTTGGCGATCGGCATGGCCGCGGCGTTAGGCGGCTCGAAACTCGTCGCATCGTTTTTGTACGGGATGAAGGCCAACGATCCGCTAGCGCTTACGCTGGCGGTAGTGACTCTGCTCGGCGCAGCCCTGCTGGCCGGATACATCCCCGCACGCAAGGCGTCTCGAATCGACCCTATGACTGCGCTGCGGCACGAGTGACTTGATAGCTGCCGCCTGTGGGGCAGGACTCCCGTCCTGCGCGGGACACTGCCGCCAAACTATTCATGGCGCAGCGCCTGCACCGGCTGGATATGTGCCGCTCGGCGCGCCGGTCCCCAACTTGCCAGCATGGCAACGGTAAAGAGCAACAGGGCCGCGACGGCGAGTGTGAGTGGGTCGCCTGGGCTTAGACCAAAGAGCAGCGAGCCAAGAAAGCGCGTCAGCAGCAGCGCCGCGCCAAGTCCGGTACCAATGCCCGCCATCGCCAGTCTGCTGAATCGCCCGAAGTGCGGGGATTGACAAGTTCCCCTTCTCGCCTTTCGGGTCAATCGTCAGAACCTCTACCAGCCATTGGCAAGCGTGAAGATTGCCGAGTTTGCGCCGATAAGTCGTTGGCAGTGCCCCGAAGCATGGCGATGCTCCTTGATCACTTCGTGAATCATATTCCCATTCGAATTGCCGGGCCGTCAAGCCTTTCCTTTCCGACGACAATCTATGACAAAACGTGTCGGATGTGTGCCAATTTGGAACGCGCCCCGCGGCAGATTCTGTTCACCTCTCTGGAAAATAAAGGGTTCCGGTTTGGTAAGGCGATTGCTGGCTATAAGGGCGTGACAAACAAAGTGCAGGCCCAGCGAGAATCGGTTGATTCCCCGTTTGCTTCCCTCCAGCCAGTCACCTTGCCAGAACCCTCTGAAATCCTCTAAACCCTCACAACTCTTCTCGCTGGGCTTGTGTGTCCCGTGGCGCGCGCGCTCGAGCGCCCGCATCGGCTCGTGTCGATGCCTGTAGTTTCAGTGCTACGATGGGCACTATGTCGCAAGGTCTGTTCGAGGTCGCGTGTCCCTGCTGCAGCGCGGTTCTGAAAATCGATCCCGAAACGCGGGCCGTGATCGCGCACGTCGTCCCCGAGAAACCGCCCCCGATTGAAGATCTGGCGGCGGCGGTAGCAAAGCTGAAGGGCGAGGCAGGGCGGCGCGACGAGGTTTTTCGCAAACAGTTCGAAGCTGAGAAATCGCACGGCAGGGTGCTCGAAAAGAAATTCGATGAGCTATTGAAACAGGCCAAGGAAAATCCGGATTCGACGCCGCCGCGGCGGGACATCGATCTGGACTAAATCACGCCTTCCGGGCTGCCCCGGCTTCCGGAAATCGCGCGGCCCATTCCTCGAGCGCAACTTGCGCGCCATTGGCCACGTAGGCGATCAACCTGTACGCGCCGGCGACGATCAGCAATTCAATCAGTTGCGGCGCTTCCCAGTGGGCAGATAGCGCTGTCCAGAGCCTGTCGGAGACGTGCGCAGTCCCATGCAACTCTTCCGCCAGCCGCACCAGCAGCGCGTCGCGTTTGCTCCAGACGGGATCGTCAGGCGCGCGTGCAGCGGTGGCGCGCAGCGCCTCGGGCGTGAGGCCCACGGCTTCTCCGAAGACCGCCGCGTGCACTCCCCACTCGTACTCGCAGCCGCACAGGGCGGTCGTGCGGTGGATCAGGATTTCGCGGTCGCGGGGCGCAATCAGGCTGCGCGGGCCGAGAATCCCGGCGCCCAGCGCGCGCAGGCGGGCACTGATCTCCGGACTCCGCACCAGGGTGCGAAACAGTTTCAGCGGCTCGACTTTCGATCCAGGCGGCATCCATTTCGCGAGGGCTTCCGCGATTGCCGGATCGTAAGGCGGGTCAAGAGGAGCGATGCGCGGCGCGGTCATGCGGTATACTGTCTCCTTGCTACGAAAGTAGAAGCATTCAGGGTACCGCTTCGAAAATCGAAGCGCAAGTGGGGACGGACTTGATCGAGATTCCATTGCCCGGCAAAAGCGTGCGCGGTTCCCGCACGGGCCGTCCCATTATGGCGCTGCTCGACCTGCTGGGGCGGCGCTGGATTCTGCGCATTCTGTGGGAACTGCGCGACGAAAGTCTGGGCTTTCGGGCCTTGCAGGCGCGCTGTGAAGCGATGTCCCCCAGCGTGCTCAGCCAGCGCCTGCGGGATCTCGGGCGCGCCCGCATTGTCGAGCAGGATGAGCGCGCGGATTACCGGTTGACGGCGCCAGGCGCGCGATTGCTCGCGGCCCTGTTGCCCCTGCACAACTGGGCCGAGAATTGGGCCAAGTCCGCTACGAGCCTTCCACCTGCAGGTTATTCGTCACCGAAAAAACGTTCCGCACCCCGTTAGCGCGGATATTGCATAGGTTCTTGTCAGTCTGGTTGGCCACCACGCCTTCCAGGGTGACGTGGCCATTCTCGACGATGATGTGAATCGAAGGCACAGCCCGGAATCCATAGCGGATGGATAAGGATGGGTCGCCATAGATCGCGCGATATACCGCGCGGCGGGTCTGGTCGTCTAACGGCGAGGGCGGCAGCACTTTGATTTCGTTGACCACCTGTGTGACGCCCTCAACCCGCTTCACCACATTTTCCGCATCCGATTTCAAGACTGGCCGGGTCACCGCTCCCAACAGCGTGACCGTTCCACCGGCCACCCTAAACGCGAGATCGTCGAAAACGCCATAATACGGGAGCATGACAAGTTGATGGCGCACCTGTTGTGCGATACGGGTCTCGGCCGGGTCGCCGGACACGAACGCATCGTTGTGATCCTTCTGCGCAGCGAACCCGGCGCAGAGCATCAAAGATCCGGCCAGGGCCAACTGGCTCACACGGCTTAACATGTGGACCTCCTCCAGTTCACAATGCAAGTGAGGTGCCAGCCTGGCGGCAGTGAGCGACAGCCTCGCCGCTGTGACATTTCTCACGGAATGGTGGCGAGCCACTCGCGAGCCACGTCGGCGACCGGCCGGTGCTTGCCATCCACCTGGTGGTTCAAATCGCGCATCGCGCCGGCGGAGAGTTTGCCGGCGAGCTGGTCCAGCGCCGCGCGCAGTCCCGGATGAGCGGCCAGGGCTTCCGCGCGCACGATTACGGCTGCCTGGTACGGCGGAAAGTAGTGCCGGTCGTCGCGCAGCACTTTAACGTCCAGTACGGATAACATCCCGTCGGTGGCATTGGCGGCGGCCATGTCCACCTGCTTCTGCTCGAGCGCGCTGTAGAGCAGTCCCAGATCCATGCTCTTGGGGGCGCCCGCAAGCGGCAGGTGGTACGTTTGGAGCAATCCGGGCAGTCCGTCGGGGCGCTGCAGGAACTCATAGCCCACGCCTAAGGTCCAACCCTGCTTGCGGCGGGCGGCATCTGTAATGGTGTCGATTCCCTGAGCGCGCGCGTCGGGGCCGCGCACCACCATGGCAAAAGTGTTGTCGAAGCCTAGCGGATCGAGCCACTCCAGGCGCCAGCGCTTGCGATATTCGGCGCGCACGCGCTCCAGCACGGCCGCCGCGTCGGACGACGGCGCCAGTTTCAGCACTGCGGTGAGCGCGGTTCCCGTGTATTCCGGATATAAGTCGATTTCGCCGTTCTGCAAGGCCTGCTGAGCCAGCAACGTGCCGCCTAAATCCAGCTTGCGGTCGACCTTCGCACCAAGGCGGCGCTCCAGTTGTTGTGCGATGATCTCGCCCAGGACGATCTGCTCGGTGAAGTTCTTTGAGCCCACGGTCAGCAGCCGCGCCCGCGAACAACCGAGAGCCGAGAGCAGCGCCAGTGCGAATGCCAGCTTCTTCATTTCTTCCGCTATTTTACGGAATCTCAATCGCCGTCGGCACGCCAGGCGTCCGCATTGCCGGCGCTCCCATCCAATACAATGAAAACGGGCGTCACGGGATGGCCGCTGGATTCACAGTAGACAGGGCTGCGTCTCCGCCGCCCGAAGCGGTGCGCGCGGAATTGCTCGCCATCCGCCGCTCCGCCGTTTTCAGATCCGCACCGCGCCTGCAAAAGCTGCTGGGCTACCTGGTCGAGGAGAGCCTGGCCGGCAATCCGTTGAAAGAATCCATCGTGGGCGTGGCGGTCTTCGGCCGCGATCCCGGCTACGACCCCAAGCTGGACTCGGTGGTTCGCTCGGAAGTCCGGCGTCTGCGCGCCAAGCTGATCGAGTATTACGCCGTCGAAGGCGCCGGGGATAACATCGTTATCGACCTGCCGAAGGGTTCGTATGTGCCGCTTTGCCGTTGGCGCGAGACGGCCGTACCACCGGCGCTTGCGCCGCCGCGCCAGCCCTGGCGCGCCCGCGCCATGCGCCTGTCGGGCAGCATCGCGGCGGCCGTAGTGTTGGTGTTCATGGCCGTCATGCTGGCTGATTATGAGTTCCGCGGACGCACCATCCCGAGCCGCGCAGCCGTGTCCCGGCGCAGCGTGGCGGTACTGGATTTCCGCAATCTCACGGCGCGTCCGGAAGCTGCGTGGTTGGCTGGCGCGATTCCCGAAATGATCAGCGCCGACCTGGCAGATGGCCAACAAATCCGAACCATTCCCGGCGAGAATGTTTCGCGCATGGAAACGGAACTAACCTTGCATCCGGTCGCTTCGCCTTCGCGCGAGACGCTCTCTGCTATCCGGCGAAACCTGGGCGCCGATATCGTAGTCTCGGGAGCGTACGCCGACCTGGGGGCCGGGGGTGGCAGCCGCGTGCGCGTCGACATCTGGGCCCAGGATGCGCGCAGCGGCGACGTAATCGCCTCGGTGTCGGAGAGTGGAACCGAACCGGGGATCCTGGATGTAATGTCCCGCGCGGGGGCGCGCCTGCGCAGCGGCCTGCGCCTGGAAGCGGTGCCTAACGCCGAAATGGCGCTGCGCGACGCCTCGCCGCGCGATCCGGCGGCCGCCCGCGCGTATGCGGACGCGCTGGCGCATATGCGCCGAGGGGATTTCCTGCAGGGCCGCGATCTGCTGCGGCAATGCATCCAAATCGAATCGGGCTTCGCGCCGGCGCATGCGGCGCTGTCGTTCGCAGAGGCGAAGCTGGGTTACGAGGGGCTGGCGCGCGAAGAGAGCAAGCGGGCCTACGATCTGGCGGCGGGCATCGAGAGCCAGGATGCCAAGCTGGCCATCGAAGCGCAATACCGCGAGGTCGATAACGAACCGGGCCGCGCCGCCGAAGTCTATGCGCTTCTGTTCGCGCGCCATCCCGACGATATCGAGTACGGCTTACACCTGGCGGCCGCGCAAACGGCGGATGCCAAGGTGCCGGACGCTTTGCACACCGTGGAAGCGCTGCGCAGGCTGCCCGCGGCGGAGGCCGGCGACCCGCGCATCGATATGGAAGCGGCGCGCGCGCTGGCCTCGCGTTCCGATTATCGCCGCAGCGCCGGCGTGGCGGCCGAAGCGGCGCGCAAAGCGGCCGCCGCCAATGCGAAGCTGCTCTATGCGCACGCCATGTCGTTCGAAAGCGGTCTGTTTATGTACCTGGGCGATGCGCGCTGGCGGGATCTATCGGAAGATGCCCGCCGCATTTGCGATCAGTTTCACGACAAAGCTTGCGTAGCCGCTATCCTGCGCCGTTTCGGCAACGCCGCCCTCGGCGCACTGGATTTGGATGACGCAGCCCGTTACTACGACCGGGCACTCGCCATCGCGCGCGAGATCGGCTCCGCGGCCGAGGAATCCAACGTCCTGAACGGCATGGCCCTGGTTTCGGAGTCGCGTGGCGATCTGAGCCAAGCGGCTGCCCTTCAGGGGCAACTGGTGGCGCTCAGCCGGCAGACCGGTAACCACAACGGCGAACAGCGGAGTCTGTCCATCCTGGGCGACGTGCTATTGGCCATGGGCGAGGTGGATGCCGCCAGAGAGAACATTGAACCCGCGGTGAAGATCGCGCGCTCTCTCGGCGCACA
The DNA here is from genome assembly GCA_035511215.1 of Bryobacteraceae bacterium. Taxonomy (GTDB): domain Bacteria; phylum Acidobacteriota; class Terriglobia; order Bryobacterales; family Bryobacteraceae; genus Bog-159. The sequence continues at coordinate 9,823 of DATKFU010000019.1, forward strand.
CGACGCCCTGGCGGGCGACTTGGCCAGTATGGCCGATGTCTACCGTATTCAGGGGAATCTGCCTCGCGCAATGGAAGCTTGCGAAGAGGCATGGGTGAATGCCAGGGAAGCGGGCGCCGTGAACAGCCAGATCGCGGTGCTGGCGCGCAAGGCGGAGATCCTGTTAGCGGAGGACGAGCCGACTGGCGCCCGGGCTACCCTGCAGAAGTACGACAGACTGCGCACCTGCGGGCCGGATATGGCCGCTTGGACGGATTGGCTGCTGCCGGCTTCCGTCGAATTCGCCATGCGTCGACCCACCGAAGCGGCCGCGCTGGCGAATAACGCTATAAAAGATACTGCCGCACACCGGCTGCCCTGGGAGCAGGCGCGCGCGGAAGCGCTGCTGGCCGAGATCCTCCTCGCCCAGGGGGAGCGGGCGAAAGCACGCGCATCCGCCGAACAGGCTTGGGCTCTGGTGCGCGACAGTCAGAACCGTATAGCACGCCTGGAGGTGGGCATCTCCTACGCGCGCGTCACCCGCCAGGCCGCCGGGCTGCCATCTATCGTTTCCGAAGCGCGCACCAGGCACGCATACGAACTGGAGCTGGACGGCCGGCTGGCGGAAGCCGAGCTTTCGCGCGATAGCTCACAACTGGCCGCGCTGCGGAACGAAGCCCTCAGCCGCGGCTTCCGCTATTTGGCGCGGCGAGCCGCCGAGTTCGGCGCCGGGTCATCCCACTGAATCTGCTGGGGTGCACCACCCCTTACCCACCCAAAAAACGTTGCGGTCTAGCGTCGCAACGCCTATAGTTCGGAGAAGTGATATGCAAAAACCAAACTGGTGCGAGAATCTCGGAATGCGGCTGGTCCTCTGGGCGGTGACAGCCATGGCCTTATCTGCGCAGACATTCACAACCTTGGAGAGTTTCGATGGGACAAATGGGGCCGGTCCCGCATATATCTCGCTTGTGCAGGGCTTCAATGCCAGCCTGTACGGCACCACACTTCTCGGCGGCTCGAGCGGTAACGGCACGGTATTTACAATCAGCCGAACGGACGCCTTTGCGTCGCTCACAAGCAGCCTCAATGGCATTCAGCCAATTTCCGGGCTGGTTCTGGCGCCTAGCGGGGAATTTTACGGCACCACGTACTTCGGCGGGCCGCACGGCGCAGGCGAGGTCTTCAAGATGTCTGCCAGCGGCGACGCAGCGGCCCTCTACGGCTTTTGCCCTTCGCCCCAGTGTCCCGACGGCGAGAATCCGGTTGGCGGACTGGTCCTGGCGACTAATGGGGACCTTTACGGAACAGCCACCTTTGGCGGGGCCAACGACGCCGGCACGCTGTTCAAGCTCACGCAAAGCGGCACATATACTACCCTGTACAGCTTTTGCATCCAGGCAAACTGCGCCGACGGCAGCCAGCCCCAGGGTACTCTAATTCAAGCTACCAACGGGAGAATCTATGGGACAACTAATATCGGCGGAACTGCGCAAGGCGGGACGGTATTCGAAATCACACCCAGCGGCGCGCTAGGGACTGTCCACGAATTTTGCAGCATGGCTAACTGCGCCGACGGCACCTCACCTATCGGCGGGCTGATTCAGGGTACGGACGGGAACCTCTACGGCACCACCCAGTTTGGAGGAGTGCTGCCCGGTGGAGAAGGCGGAAGCGGCACCGTCTACAAGATCAACCCTGCGACTAATAGTCTGACCACGCTATACGTTTTCTGCAGGCAGCCCTACTGCACGGACGGTGAATCCCCGTTTGGCGCACTGGTCGAGGGCACGGACGGCAATTTCTATGGGACCACCTGGGGAGGGGGCGCCGCCAACGCCGGAGGCTCTTATTCGCTGACCGCCGGCACGGTCTTCCAGCTCACTCCACAGGGCGTGCTTACCACGCTCCACAGCTTTTGTACTGAATCCGGCTGTCCGGACGGATTCGACCCGGAGGGCGCGCTTACGCAGAGCACGAACGGAGCCTTCTATGGGACAACTTGTGGTGGCGCATGCGGGGGCACCAGCGGCGATGGCACCGTGTTCAAGCTGTCGATGGGGTTGCATCCGTTTGTGAGAACCGTACCAACCGCCGGCGAGGTGGGAGCGCAGATCAGGATCCTTGGATCGGATCTGACGGGCGCCACCAGTGTGACTTTCAACGGTACAGCTGCGGCATTTACTGTTACTGCCTCGTCGCTCATTACGGCCACGGTTCCCGCTGGCGCCACCACGGGAAGGGTGCGGGTGGTCATCCCGGAGGGTACGCTCACGAGCAACGCGGCATTCCAGGTGGAATAGAACCGGGTCGCCTCGCTTATCATAAGCAAGGAGGCTCAGGACACGAAATGAAACGTCTGCTGTCTGTAATCGCGTGGGGAGTTGCCGCCGTCGGAGGGGCCGGGCTGCCAACAACGGCGAAATTGGATAACGCCCGCGTGCAGGTGACGGAGGTGACGTCGGCGCCGGGAGCTGTGCGCGAGCGGGGCGTGCGCGCGCACGATCAGGTGATCGTGTTTCTGGACGACTGCCGTTACGAGCGCACGGACCCCAAGACCGGCGCCAAGACCATCCAGGCGCGCAAGTCCGGCGACGTAATCTGGCATACGCAAGGCGAGGATGCGCCGCAGTTGGTAAACAAGGGCGGCAAGCCCTACCGGACGGTGGTCGTTGAGCTAAAGTGATGTTTGGGTCTCTAGCCAGTCTCTAGCGATGCTGAAGCTCAGTTTAACGGCTGTCTGGTGCGCCCCCTCTGCTGCATCGTTACGGCGCCGGCTCAGAATGCGCCGCAGGCCGAGAACGAGCTTACGATCCGCGCCACCGTAAATGAGGTCGCGCTCGACCTGGTCGTCCGCGATAAGAAGGGCCGTCTGGTCAGGAACCTCAAGCCGGGCGATGTGGAGATCTATGAAGACGGCGTCCGCCAGGAAATCCGCACCCTCCGGTTGGTCGGCGGAGACGAAGCGCCAGCCCAGCCCGGACAGCCGGCGGAGCCGCGGGTTGCGTCGGCCGGCGCGTCGCAACCTGGAAGTGGGCCGTGGCGGCCGCCCAGGAATTCATCGAGGCACGCGTTTACTACCAACCGCGATGAGTTGCTGCACGCGGCCGCCCGCGCCTTCAACGGATCGAGTGTGGATATCACCGGGCCGCGGAGGCTGTGCTGAACTCCACACCCAACGTGCAGTTATAGGTGGGGTCTGTGAGCGCCGGCGGCAAAGCAGGGGCCGTCAACGACCTGTCCACCACCGGCTCGGTCAGTATGGCCGCCATCCCGGGGGCGGATGTAGACAATGGCCCGGGCGCCAACTCTCAGCGCGGGGACCTGGTGCTCGAGAGGAACAGTTCATCGGCGTTGAGGGAGCGCGCCAGATGGACCAGATCAATCTGCTGATCCGGCAGCTCGGAACATTTCCCGGCCACAAGACCGTCCTGTTGCTGAGCCCCGGATTCACGTCCACCGGGGAGCCCGATCGGTTTCAGGCGATGCTTGACAAGGCCAACCTGGCTGACCTCGGTATCTACGCATTCGATGCCAATGGCCTCAGTCAAACTTCCACGGCGCAGGCTTCCTCCATGGCTATGCAGCACGTCGCGACGCTCAGCCAGCAACAGAACTCGTTGGCCCCGGGAGAGCCGATTGCGACCACCAGGGGGATCGGAACGGCCGGCGTGGCGGAAAGGTCCCGGCAAGACGATTACCTGCAGGACGCCGTGCGGACTTCGGATTCACAGACGAGCTTGCGCGCGCTGGCCGAGGGCACGGACACGCATTACGAAGCGGACTACCATCCCTCATCCGGCAAATACGACGGGCATTTCCGGAAGATCGAAGTGAAGCTGGCACGCGCCGATTTGCTTGCTAATGCGAAGGTCGCTAGCCGTAACGGCTACTTCGCGGTACCGTACATCGGCGGCTCGCCGCCTGGAAGACTGCCGCGTTCCAGTTCCGGCCGGAACCGCGAATTCACAGGCCGCCGTGGTCTTCGAGCTGCCGGGCGCGAGCCTGACTGCCACGCTGCAGCCCGCACGCAAGTCGCACCGGCTGCATGCCTCCCTGCTCGCCGTGGTGAAAGACGCGAACGGGCAGGTTGAGGGCGTGCGTTGTAGCCGATCGGCGCGGCCCGAATTCCGGCCAGTTGGCTGCCCGCCGGCCACCACACCGTCGAAAGCGTGGTGTTCGACCGTGAAGCGAACCGTGCCAGCACCAGCACAGTAGAACTCGACAGCCCGCGCGATTGTGGTCGCGCGCATCGACCCGCTGACCGCGGATGCGGATGCTAACGACTCGTTCCTGTTTCATGGGTGGGATGTGGTGCCGATGCTCGACGGATCGCTGCCGGCTTCCACGAAGCCTCTGCTGTACTTTGTGGAGCAGAAGGAAGCCGAGCTTCCGGCGCCCGACTCTTCGGGAGCCATTCACATGGCCGTGAGTGCGGTGGCGCGTCCGGGCAAGTGCGAGATCAAGATTACGGCGTTGCAAGGGCTTCCAATCAGCGGTCCGGAGCGTCACTTACACCGTCGCCGGTCAGTAATCGTAGATCGTCATTTCTTCTTAGCCGTAGGCGGCTGTGCGGGACTTGCCGCGGGCGGCTTCGCAGCCGGTTCCGGCTTTTCCAGATATTGAACGACCACCGAGATGCGGCGATTCGAAGGGTCCGCGGGGTTGTTCGGTTTGCGCAGGCGCTGGTCCGCATAGCCACGCACCTGGGTTACTTGCCGTGGCCCGACCCCATTTTCCTGCATCATGCGCCGCGCGCCGTTAGCGCGATCCGCCGAGAGTTCCCAGTTGCTATAACTGTCCCTTCCCACGAATGGTTTGTTGTCGGTGTGCCCTTCGATGGAGATAGTATTCGGGAGTTTAGCCATCTCATGCGCCAGCATCACTAGGATCTGCCGGCCATCTTCGCTTGGCTCGCTTGCGCCGCTGGCGAAGAATGTGCCCTTCTCGCTCTCCATCAACTCGATACGCAACCCTTCGTTGGTAACCGTCATCTCGATCTGGTTCTTCAGCTTCTCGAAATCGACGACTTTGCGGACGGCCTTCTGCAGCTCATCCTTGAGCTTGTTCATGTTGTCTTTGGTCAGCGTGAAGTTTTCGCCCGCGCCGGTGTTGCCGCTGCCTACCAGCTTGGAGGTGCCGGTAGGGTCCTTGAAGTATCCGCCTACTGCTTCCCGAATTTGCTTGCTGCTGTTGAGCAGCCAGAGTACGATAAACAGCGCCATCATGGCGGTGACGAAATCGGCGTAAGCCACCTTCCAGGCGCCCCCATGGTGACCGCCGTGAGCCGCTTTTTTCTTGACGATGACGATTGGACGAATGTGAGCCATATAAGTGCGCTTCTAGGCCGCGGCTGCTGCATCCGGCGTGGCCGCGGCTGTCCCCTTCTTGCGGCATAAGGTTTCCAATTCCTGGAACCCCGGCCGGATCTGCCCGGGAGAGGAGCGGCGGCCCAT
>DATKFU010000020.1:0-42790 GCA_035511215.1 Bryobacteraceae bacterium
GGCTGTGGGCGGCTCGGCGCAGCGGAAGTGAATCACCTGCTGGTCGCGCGCCACGATGGCGTAGACCGGCGGATCGTGCCACGTGCCCAGACATTCGAAGCCAAGCTTTTCTTTGTAATAGGCGAGCGTAGCGGGAATGTCCATGGTGAAGAACAGAGCGCAATCTGACGGACCATGTGCCAAGTTTACTGGAGATACCCGCCGGGGACCTGGCGCGATGTGTGATTCTCTTATCTGTCGTGCCGGAAATCATAGAAGACACGAATGAGATTGTCATCAAGATCGGCGGCCGTAAACTCGCGCAGCTTCCACGGTTTGTCCTCGGGCTCGGAAACGATCTTCGCTTGCGCGGCCCTCCACTGTGCGAAGAGTTCGTCCACCTCAGCCTTGCTGCCGAGATTGAGCCAGAAAAGGACAGGGCCCATGTTGCCGAAGGACTCTCGGAAGGAGCGATTGGTGATAAACAGCCTGCAATTCCCTCTTGAGATGCCTGCAATGCCGCCTCGGTCGTCCCCCCAATCGAAAGTGAAGCCTAGCGTGTTGACATAGTAGGCCGCGGCTTTGTCGACATTGTCTGCGGGGATCTCCGGGACAGGAGCGGGAAACGTCATAGGCTTGTTGGGCTCATCGTATCACGAGACACGCGTAATCCAGGCACAACCGGCTTCTTGATTGGCGAAACTTAGCTAAACTAAATCCTGCGTATGGCGCACAACGCGATGCCCTGGCGTCATGAGGAAGCAAGAATGCTGACCGATGAACAAATCTCGGAATTGCGATCGCACTTCCCGATTCTCCGGAAAAAAACCTACCTCTATAGCTGCTCTCAGGGTGCCCTAAGCGACGCCGTTGAAGCCGGCATGCAGAAATACGCAGCAAGTTGGCGGACCTCAGCGGCGCCCTGGGATGAATGGATGGAAGCCTACGAAGCGCTGCGCGGCGCCTTTGCGCAATTCATCAACGCCCAACCGGACGAGGTTGCGATCGTCACCAGCGCTTCCGCGGGAATCAATCCGATCGCGAATGCGCTGCAGTTCGACGGGCGCAACAAGGTGGTGATGAGCGAGTATGAATTCCCGACCATGGCGCACATCTGGCTCGCCCAGCGACCGCGTGGGGCCGAGATCCAATTTCTGGACGGTGTCAACAACACCGTTCCCACCGAATGCTATGAACGCGCCATCGATAAGAGGACGCGCATCGTGCCGCTGACGCACGTCTCCTTCGTTAACGGGTTCCGGTCGGATGTGGCAGCGATCGCGAAAATCGCCCACGCCCAAGGCGCTCTTCTTTTTCTGGATGGCTATCAGGATTGCGGGACCCGTCCGCTTGACGTGAAAGCGTTGGACGTCGACTTCTTCGTCACCGGCACGCTGAAGTATCTGCTGGGGCCGCCGGGGCTGGGTTTCCTTTACGTGCGCCGCGAGCTCATTGAGACCCTCACGCCGACCATGACCAGCTGGATGGCCCAACGCGACGTCTTCGCGTTCAACACGAAGCGCCTGGATCCCTCGCCGGACGCCCGGCGCTTCGAAGGCGGCTCGCCTCCCATCCCGAACATTTATCTCGCGCAGCCGGCGCTCGATCTCCTGGCCGGCATCGGAATGGATAACGTGGCCGCTCAGATCGAACGGCTGACGGCGGCATTCCTGAAAGGTGTTCGCGATTTGCGCATCGAATCCAAGACCCCGTCATCAAGTGTGGGGCCGCTGGTGGTGCTCCGCGCCACCGAAGCCGCTGCGGTGCTGGCTAAGCTCACCGCGCGCGGAATCGCCGTTTCGACGCGTCGTGACGGTGTACGCTTTGCGTTCCACGTATACAATACTCTCGAGGACGTCAATGTTGCCTTGACGGCTCTCGAAGACACCCTGGATCTTATGGTGCGCACATGAAAATTCTTGCCGGCGGCTGCCGGGTGTATGGCGCCCAAGACGGGCAGTTTTCCACTCTCGGCACGTGGACCGCCCGCACCGTCATTTCCCAAAACAGCGGCGCGCAGCACATCACCCAGACGGTAAGCGACTACGCCACGGGATTATCGCCGGCGGTAGAGAATCCGAAGGCAGAGGAGGTGCTCTACGTCGCCCGCGGCGAAGGAAAATGCCGCGTCAACGGATTCGAATACACGCTCCACTCCGGGACTGCGATTTTTGTTCCCCCCGGCGCGGTCTACAACATTGAGAACACTGGCGCGGAGACAATGCGGCTGGTCAGTTCGTGTTGCCCGCAGGACCCACAGCGTCACATTGTCGACGATCCTGTTCCGGCGGGGTCCGGGAAGCCGCCGCGCTTGCTGGTGCATGAAGACCTTCGCGAAGACATTCGCGCCGGCCAGGACCGTCTGTTCCGCTACCTGGTTTATACGGACCTCGGGTGCAAACAGATCACCCAGTTCGCCGGATGGATTCCGCCGGGCAAAGCGCCCGTCCACTACCACGCCTATGAAGAGGGCGTTTTCATCCTGGAAGGGGACGGAATTGTGCACACCGACGGCGAATCGTGTGAATTCGTGGCTGGCAGCAGCATTTACTTTCCCGCGGGCGTACGCCATTGCGTGGAGAATCCGGGACCGTCCAGGATCAAGCTGCTGGGCGCGTTCTATCCGTCGGGTAGCCCGGGCGAAGCCTATGAGTCGGGCTGACGCTACGCCCGGCGGCATCGAAAAGGGCGAGCAGCTATCGCGTCAGCTCGCCTCAGGCCAACTCAGTATGATCGCTATCGGGGGCGCGATCGGCACCGGACTTTTCCTCGGCAGTTCGCTTGCGGTGCGCATCGCCGGCCCTGGCGTCATCATCAGCTATCTGATCGGAGCTGCCATCGCCCTGCTCTTCATGAGCGCGCTATCGGAGATGGCAGTCGCGCATCCCACCGCGGGTTCTTTTGGAGTGTATGCCGAACTTTACGTGAACGCGTGGGCGGGCTTCACGGTCCGCTATATGTATTGGGCGGCGCAATGCATTGCCATCGGCGGCGAAGCGATAGCCATCGCGATCTACTGCCAGTGGTGGTTCCCGAACACTCCGAAATGGCTTTGGATTCTCGGCTTCTCGGCCGCTCTGCTGTACGTCAACGCGCGTAGCGTGGGGAGCTTCGGCAGCTTTGAATATTGGTTCGCCATGATCAAGGTGGTGGCGATCGTTCTGTTCATCGTTTTTGGCCTGGCGCTGCTCGCCGGGCTCGGCCCCGCGCCGGCCATCGGCTTCTCGAACTTCACGGCGCATGGAGGATTTCTCCCGGCGGGCTGGCATGGCGTGTGGATGGCGATGGCGTTCGTGATCTTCAGCTACATCGGAACCGAGGTCATCGCGGTCACCGCGGGCGAAGCGAGGGATCCCAAAACGGCCGTGCCGCGCGCCATGCGATCGATGGTCGGCCGTCTGATTCTGTTCTATGTGGGAGCCATCGTCGTGCTGATCGGGATCGTTCCGTGGAATTTGATTCAACCTGGCTCGGACGTCACCGCGAGTCCCTTCGTGAAGGTGTTTCAGTTGATCGGCGTGCCGGCCGCGGCGCACATCGTGAACTTCGTGGTGATCACCGCCGCGGCGTCCAGCATGAACTGCAATCTGTATCTGGTCAGCCGTATGATGTTTTCGCTGGCGCGCGGCGGGTACGCTCCCGCTCAGTTTGGCCGCGTCTCGGCGCGTGGGACCCCGGTCGCCGCGTTGTTCGTCTCCACCGCAGGGTTGGCACTCGCGCTGGTCGTCGCGCTGCTGTATCCCGAGGGCGCTTACGTTTACTTATTCGGGATCTCCCTGTTCGGCGGATTGTTTGTGTGGCTGATGATCTTCATCACGCATCTTTATTTCCGTCCGCAGTGGGATGCCTCGGGCGGTCCACGCTTGCCCGTTCGCATGGTCGGGTACCCATACACCTCGCTGCTCGGAGTGGGCGCGATCGCCGCAATTATCGCGACCACGTGGTGGATCGAGGGAATGCGTGTCACGATGGTTGCCGGATTGCCGTGGCTGGGGGTGTTGACGGCCGCTTATTTCCTTGTAACCAGAAGGTGACATGCTGTGAACCAACAGCCCTCCACCATGCATTTTGGTATAGTGGAAATCGCAGCTCAGGCTGCACCCCGTCCGCGGAAAGGGACGATCCCACCTGAATCGTTTTTAGGCACCGAGCATTGACTTCTCTTCTGCCCGTTATAGCGGACACCGGGCCATAAAAGGAGGAGTAATGTCTCGTCAACTACCTGAAAAGCCGAGTCTCGAATATCTCAAGAAGCAAGCTAAAGAACTGCTGCGCAGCATGCGGCAGGGCAAACTGGCGGATGCGCAACATACGCTGGCCAACGACTACGGTTTCGCGACCTGGGCGAAGCTGAAGGCTCACGTGGAGGAGCTGGAGCTCAGCCCGGCGCAGGCGCTCAAGGCGGCGGTGTGCGACACCGATGCGGCGCGCGTCCGCGCGGTCCTCACCCGATATCCGGAGCTACAGCCGAGGATCGACGATCCGCTACCCGACTACGGCTTCGGTCAACAGGCGTTATTCGCGGCGGTGCAGCGCAGCGATCGGGCGACCATTGACGTGCTGCTGCGCGCGGGCGCGAACATCCGGAAGCGAACCGAGTGGTGGGCCGGCGGATTCGGCGTGCTGGACGATTGCGATCCGAGCATGGTGGAGTTTCTGACGGAGCGGGGCGCGGTGCTGGATGCGCATGCGGCGTCGCGGCTGGGGATGATGGCCAAGCTGCGTGAGTTCGTGGCCGCCGATCCGGGCCTCATCCATGCGCGCGGCGGGGACGGCCAGACACCGCTGCACTTCGCCTCCACAGTTGAAGTTGCGGAATTCCTGCTGGCAAACGGCGCCGAGATCGATGCGCGCGATGTGGATCACGAATCGACGCCGGCGCAGTACATGCTGCGCGTCGAGCAGAGGCGGCACTACCCGCGGGACCGGCAAGATGTGGCACGGTACCTGGTATCGCGGGGATGCCGGACGGACATCCTGATGGCGGCGGCGCTGGGGGATGCGGATCTGGTGCGGCGGCACCTGGATGCAGATGCGGAATGCATCCGTATGAGTGTTTCTGAGAAGTGGTTTCCAAAACAGGATCCGCGCGCGGGCGGCACGATTTACATCTGGAAGCTGGGGGCGAACCGCACCGCGCATTCGGTGGCGCGAGATTTCGGTCACGAGGAGGTCTTCCAACTGCTGATGGAAAGGACTCCGGAGGATCTGAAGCTGGCGCTGGCGTGTGAGCTGGGCGACGAAGCCGTGTTCCACGAATTTCTGTCGAAGCATCCCGAGGCGCCAAAAACGTTATCGGAGGCAGACCGGCGAAAGCTGCCGGACGCGGGGCAGAACAACAACACAAAAGCGGTCCGGCTGATGCTGGAAGCGGGTTGGCCGGTAGATACGCCGGGAGAAATGGGCGCGACGGCGCTGCACTGGGCCGGGTTCAACGGCAATGCTGAGATGGCCCGCGAGATTCTGCGGTTCCATCCGGCGCTGGAATTGAAATCGCGGGAGTATGAGGGTACTGCGCTGGGTTGGGCGGTGTTCGGATCCGGAAACGGTTGGCGCCGGGATACAGGAGATTACGTGGGGACGGTCCAGGCGTTACTTGAGGCAGGGGCAGTGGTGCCGCCGAACGCGGAGGATCTGGAGCCCAGCGAGGCGGTGCTGGAGGTGCTGCGATGAATTGCCAGGGGCGAGATACTCTCGCCTAGCCCGATGGGCTCGAACCCGGCAGGCCACTAACAACGATGGCCTGCCCCACGGCTCGAACCCGGCAGGCCACTAACAACGATGGCCTGCCCCACGGCTATAGAACCCGGCAGGCCACCAAACGATGGCCTGCCCTACGGCTAAATCCGCTCCCCAACCTCACACCGGCACTCCGCACGACCACAACAAATACCCGACGGCCTGTTTCACGTAGTTCCACCGATACCCCAAACTGTCGCGCGAACGCTCCGGCCGCGGCGACCCATACGCTGTCAGCCCCTTGCCTTCGAGCATCTTCTTCACCCGGAAAATATGATATCCGTCGCTCACCACGATGGCCGACCGCATCCCCATGCGCCGCATAATCTCGCCCGCCAGCGCGGTAGAAGCCACGGTACTGGCGCCCTCGCTCTCCACCACAATCGCCTCCGGAGGCACCCCCCGGCTGGTCAGATAGTCGCGGCCCACATCCCCCTCTGTGAACACCGGATCGCCGCCCGCACCGCCTGTAGTCATGATCTGCGGGGCCAGGCGCCTGTGGTACAGATCCAGAGCATGATCGAGGCGCGCCTTCAGCACCGGCGACGGCCGCCCGCGATACTCCGCCGCGCCCAGGACCAGAATCACATCCGCCGGCTGGGCCTCCTCGTGCGTAGCCTGGCGCTCGATTCGGATCGCGATCCAAGCCGTCGCCAGCATCGCCACCGAGAGCGCCGCCACCACCACATTCCATACGGTGCGTTTCATCTGCGCTATTCTGATCCCAGACACATTGTAAGATGCCCAAGCCCGAGACTATTTCAAGCGCCGCCAATCCGCTGCTAAAGGATGTGCGGCGCGCCATCGGCCGCGGCGGCCTCACGCAGGAGGGCTACCTGGTGGCAGAGACTTTTCACCTGCTCGAAGAAGCTTTGCGCAGTGGCTGCGCCGTTAAAGTGGTGCTGTGTTCAGAATCCGTGCAGTCCGCGGTGGAAAGCCACGTCAAGCGTCTCAACGGCCTGCGCGTGGCCGTGGTCGCCGACCAGCTTTTCCCGTTCATCTCCGGCACCGAAGCCAGCCAGGGCGTGATCGCGCTAGTCCAGCCGCCCGTCTGGAACCTGCCCCAGTTGTTTCGCGGGCGCAGCCTGGTGGTGGTGCTGGATGGCTTGCAGGACCCCGGAAACGCCGGTACCATTGCGCGCGCCGCCGAGGCGTTCGGCGCCAGCGGGATCATGTTTCTGAAGGGCACCGTCAGTCCCTTCAATCCCAAAGCGCTGCGCGCCGCCGCGGGATCTCTGTTCCGCGTGCCCTTCGCCTACGGTCTGGACTCGGCGCTGGCGCGCGCGGCCCTGCAGCAGAACAAGCTGGATGTTTACGCGGGCGTGCCCTCCGACGCGCGCCTGCCGTCGAAGCCTCTCGGCGAGGTCGATTTCACCCGCCGTTGCGCGATCGTCGTGGGCAACGAAGCACGCGGCGTGAGTCCGCAACTGCGCTCCGCCGCCATCGATATCTCCATCCCGACCTCGGGCGTGGAGTCCCTCAACGCGGCGGTTGCGGCCGCCATCCTGCTGTACGAAGCCCGGCGCCAGAGGTCGCTGCACGCTTGAGCCTGTTCGACGCAGCCCCGCTCGGCGATCCGGATAGAGTGGACAAGAAGCGTCCGCTCGCCGATCGCATGCGGCCGGTTTCGCTGGACGAATTTGCCGGGCAAGACCACGTGCTGGGGCCGGGCAAGCCTTTGCGCCGGCAGATCGAACATGACGAGTTAAGCTCGGTGATCCTGTGGGGACCGCCGGGCGTGGGCAAAACCAGCCTCGCACGGCTGATCGCGCGGCTCAGCCGTTCCGAATTCATCCCATTCAGCGCGGTGCTGAGCGGCATCAAGGAGATCAAAGCCGTGATGGTCGATGCCGAGCGTCTGCGCCGCTCGGGCCGCCGGACGATCGTCTTCATCGACGAAATCCACCGCTTCAACAAGGCGCAGCAGGATGCGTTTCTGCCGTACGTCGAGCGCGGCGACATCGTGCTGATCGGGGCCACCACGGAGAATCCGTCGTTTGAAGTGATTGCGGCGCTGCTGTCGCGCTCGCGTGTGTATGCGCTGCGCGCGCTCACGGGCGAGGAGATCGTGGAACTGTTGCAGCGCGCTCTGGCCGACCGCGAACGCGGACTGGGCGAGTTGGAAATTGCCGCGCCGCCGGCCCTGCTGGAGCAGATCGCCATCTACGCCGGAGGCGACGCGCGCTCCGCCTACAACACGCTGGAAGCCGCCGTGGCCGCCTCGCCCGCGCACGAACTTGCGGAAGCCGCCGTGCAGGACGCCATCCAGCGGAAAGTTCTGCTGTACGACAAGTCGGGCGAGGAGCACTACAACCTGATTTCGGCGCTGCACAAATCCGTGCGATCGAGCGATGCCGATGCCGCGCTCTACTGGCTGGCGCGCATGCTGGAGGCCGGCGAAGACCGCCTGTACATCGCGCGCCGTTTGATGCGCATGGCCATCGAAGACATCGGGCTGGCCGATCCGCGCGCGCTGGAGCAAGCTGTGGCGGTGATGCAGGCCGTTCACTTTCTGGGCATCGGCGAAGGTGACCTGGCTCTGGCGCAGGCCGCTATTTACCTATCCGTCGCGCCCAAATCGGACGCCGCGTATCGTGCGCTGAACGCCGTGCAGACGGATGTGCGAGATACCATGGCGGAGCCTGTCCCGATGCACCTGCGCAACGCTCCCACCGCGGCCATGAAGCAGTGGGGCTACAGCGCCGGCTACGAGCACGCCCATAAATTCGAGGATGCCATCACCGACATGGAATGCCTGCCGCCTTCGCTGGTTGGCAGGCGCTACTACCATCCTACCAATCGCGGGGCGGAGAAGCGCATCGCGGAGCGATTGGAAGAGGTGCATAGGGTGCGGGAGGCCGCGCGGGAGCGGGCTGAGAAGTAGCAAATTTGTATACGGCCGCTACGTGGGGCGGCCATCGGTTTTTGTGGCCGGCCTGCGGAATACTGACCACCGCAGACGACGGAAAACGATCGTCTGCGCCACGGTTGCAATGCGCTATCCCAGCGTATTAATGGAACCCACCCGCCGCGCTTCGAACGCCGCGATGGCAGGTGCGTTCTTCAGGATGTAGCCCAGTTCGTCCACGCCCTCCAGCAGGCAGTGCTTAGAGAATGGATCGATGGGGAATTCGACTTTTTGGCCGTCCGGCATGGTCACCGATTGGGTCGCCAGGTCTACCGTCACTTCCGTGTCCGGATCGCGCTGCACCATGGCAAAGAGCGCGCTGTGCGCGTCGGTGGGGAAGACGATCGGCAGCAGTGCGTTCTTCAGCGAATTCTGCTTGAAGATATCCGCGAACGAAGTGCTGATGACCGCCCGGAATCCGAACTGAGTCAGCGCCCAGGGGGCATGCTCGCGCGAACTGCCGCAGCCGAAGTTATCTCCCGCCAGCAGAATCTGCGCGCCTCGCACCCCGGGCTGGTTCAGGATGAAATCGGGCTTTGGATTGCCCTGCGCATCGTAGCGCCAGTCGTTGAAAAGCTGCTTATCGAGCCCCTGTTTGGAAATGGTCTTCAGGAAGCGCGCCGGAATGATCTGGTCGGTGTCCACATTGTTCATGGGCAGCGGCACCAGCCGGCTGCGGAAATTCATCGTGCTACCAAGCGTCATAAAAGGGTCCTCACGTCGGTGACCACGCCGGTCAGCGCGGCGGCCGCGGCGGTCAGCGGACTGGCCAGGAAAGTGCGCCCGCCCTTACCCTGGCGGCCTTCGAAATTGCGATTGCTGGTAGAAACGCTATATTCGCCGGGCTGCAGTTGATCGCCGTTCATAGCGATGCACATGGAGCAGCCGGGCTCGCGCCAATCGCAGCCGGCCGCGCGGAATATCTCCGGCAGTCCCTCGGCCTCGGCCTGGCGCTTCACCTGCTGCGAGCCGGGCACCACCATCACGCGCACGTGCGGGTTGACCTTCCGGCCCTTCAGAAGCGAAGCCGCCGAGCGCAGATCGGAAATGCGCGAGTTAGTACAGCTCCCGATGAACACCACGTTGACCGGATGGCCCAGCAGCAACTTGCCGCCTTCCAGATCCATGTAGCGCAGGGCCTTCGAGATGGAATCGCGCTGCAGCGGATCGGCAACCTGCGAAGGCTCGGGCAGCGCAGACGTGATCGGCATGCCCATGCCGGGATTCGTACCGTATGTGATCATGGGCGCGAGTCCGTCAGCGTCAATGGCGATGGATTGGTCATACGCCGCGCCTCCGTCGGTGGGCAGTTGCCGCCAGCGCGCGAGGGCCGCATCCCAGTCCGCCCCCTTCGGCGCATGGGGACGGCCGGCCAGGTATTCGAACGTGGAGTCGTCCGGCGCGATCATACCGGCGCGCGCGCCGCCTTCGATAGACATATTGCAGACAGTCATGCGCTCTTCCATGCTGAGCGCCCGGATAGCCGGACCGCGATATTCGAAGATAGATGCGGTGCCGCCGCCCACGCCAATGCGCGCGATGAGCGCCAGGACGATATCCTTGGCCGTAACGCCTGGGCGGAGCGCGCCATCCACCAGCACCTGGAATGTTTTCGACTTACGCTGCAGGAGACACTGGGTGGCCAGCACGTGCTCGACTTCGCTGGTGCCGATGCCGAAGGCCAGCGCGCCGAATGCGCCGTGCGTGGCCGTGTGGCTGTCGCCGCAGACCACGGTCATGCCCGGCTGCGTCAAGCCCAACTCGGGACCGATAACGTGCACGATCCCCTGCCGGTCGCTGCGCCTTCCGTAACAGCGGATACCGAAATCGCGGCAGTTGGTTTCAAGTTGCGCGACTTGTTTGGCGGCGATCTCGTCGACGATGGGCAGCGAGGGGTCGGTGGTGGGCGTGCTGTGGTCGGTGGTGGCCACGGTCAGATCGGGGCGGCGGACTGTGAGACCTCGGTCGCGCAAGCCCTGAAAGGCCTGCGGCGACGTGACTTCGTGCACCAGGTGCAGGTCGATGTATAACAAGGTGGGCGCGCCGGGCTGTTCGTGGACCACGTGCGCGTCCCAGAGTTTTTCGATGATGGTGCGTGGGGGCATAACTATATTGTCACCGGTTGCGGGTACTGTGTCGTTAATCGAATAGGCCCGGCGAGCCGGTAAGCTTCCGGGCCTATCCGATTGCGGCGCACACAGCCTCACCAACCTGTTCGGTGGTGGCTGGCACGCCCATTGGTTTGAGGTCCGCCGTCACACGCCCGCTATCCAGTACGGCTTCGATCGCGGCGTTCACTCGGGCGGCTTCTTCCTTCAAACCGAAGGTGTATTCCAACATGGCCGCTACGGAACCGATAGCCCCTAGCGGGTTTGCTTTATTCTGACCGGCGATGTCCGGCGCCGAGCCATGTACCGGCTCGTACAACCCGACCCAAACGCCCGACGGCTTGCGCCCGCCGAGCGACGCCGACGGCAGCATGCCGATCGAACCGGCCAGCACGGCGGCTTCGTCGCTGAGGATGTCGCCGAACATGTTCTCCGTCAGTACCACGTCGAAGCGACGGGGATTGAGGATCAACTGCATCGCGCAGTTATCGACCAGCAGATGGTCCAGCGCCACATCCGCATATTCGGCGGCGATTGCAACGACTACCTGCCGCCATAACTGTGAATTCTCCAGCACGTTCGACTTATCCACCGAAGTGACTTTGCGGCGGCGTCCGCGCGCCAGGTGAAACGCCATGTGCGATACGCGCTCGATTTCGGCACGCGTATAGGTCATCGTATTGACGGCACGCGTTTCCGGTCCGCTGCCCGTAATACCACGCGGCGTACCGTAGTAAATTCCGCCGGTCAGCTCGCGGACGATGAGCATATCGGTGCCTTCCACCAGCGCGTTCTTCAGCGGCGACGAATCCAGAAGCGCCGCGAAGGTGCGCACCGGCCGCAGGTTGGCGAAGACCCCCAGCGCCTTGCGGATGCCCAGCAGCCCCTTCTCCGGCCGTTTCTCCGGCGGACAGTTGTCAAACTCCGGCAATCCCACTGCGCCCAACAGGGTGGCATCGGCATCGGCGGCCAGCCTCGCGGTTTCTTCCGGAAACGGGCTGCCGGTGCGATGAATCGCGATGCCGCCCAGCAGGCCTTCGGCGAGTTGCAGCGAATGGTTCCATTTTTCGGCTACGTGCCGCAGAACGCGCACAGCTTCGCGCGTCACTTCAGTGCCGATGCCGTCGCCGGGAAGAACCAGGACGTGCAGGTTCATGGTCAGTCCGCGGCCACTTTCATTACCATTTCCGCGGGCAACCGGCCTTCCTCAATCAATTCGGCGATCTCTTCGTCCAGCAGGCCCTTCTTATTGTCGGCCATGGACGTGAAGCGGTCATACAACGATTGCAGCTCTCCCTTGCTCAGGTCGTAGCCCAGTTCTTCGGTGCGCTTCTTCAGCGCGTGGCGGCCGCTGTGCTTACCCAGCACCAGTTTGCTCTCCGGCACGCCGACCGAGTGCGGGTCCATGATTTCGTAAGTGCTCTTTTCCTTCAGGTAGCCATCCTGGTGGATGCCTGCCTCATGCGCGAACGCGTTGCGTCCCACGATGGCCTTGTTGGGTTGCGGACCGAAGCTGATCATCGAACTCAGCAGTTGGCTCGCGGAATAGAGATGCTCGGTGCGGATACCGGTGTCGTAAGGCAGGCGATCCTGGCGGGTCTTGAACAGCATCACGACTTCCTCGAGCGCGGTATTGCCGGCGCGCTCGCCGATGCCGTTGATGGTGCATTCGATCTGGCGTGCGCCGGCTTCCACGGCGGCAATGGAATTGGCGGTGGCGAGGCCCAGGTCGTCATGGCAATGCACGCTGACAATCGCGCAATCGCCCAGCGCCCTCACGATGCGGGCGATCAGGCCGGCGTATTCGTACGGCACCGAGTATCCGACAGTGTCCGGAATATTCACGGTGCGCGCGCCCGCGGCCACTACGGCGCGCGAGATCAGCTCCAGGAAGTCGGGATCGGTGCGCGCGCCATCTTCGGCGGAGAATTCCACGTCGTCCACATACTCGCGCGCCAGTTCCACAGCGGCCACGGCCTCTTCTAGCACCTGCTGCCGCGACTTCTTCAGCTTGTACTTCAGATGGATATCGCTGGTAGCGATGAAGGTGTGAATGCGCGGCCGGCGGGCATGCTTCAGGGACTGCGCGGCGCGCTCCACGTCCAGCGTGCAGGCGCGCGCCAGCGCGGCCACTTGCGCCCAGGGGAACTCGCGGCTGATGGCGTCCACGGCCTCGAAATCGCCCTCGGAAGCGATGGGGAAGCCGGCCTCCAGAATGTCCACGCCCAATTCCACCAGCTTGCGCGCCATCCGGATTTTCTCAGGCACGTTCATGCTGCAGCCCGGCGACTGTTCGCCATCCCGCAGCGTGGTATCGAAGATGTAGACTCGATCACTCATAAAGACAGCCTTATGGACTCATTATGCGGGGTCGCTTCGGATTTAGCAAATTTATAATATTAGCGGTCCGTATAATCTTTTGTTATACTGTGGGCGCGCATGGAACTGCACACTCTCCAGGTTTTCCTGGCGATAGCCACCGAGAAGAGCTTCTCGCGCGCCGCGGACCGGCTGCTGCGCACGCAGCCCGCCGTCTCGCTGGCATTGCAGCGGCTGGAGACGGAGTTGGGCGAAAAGCTAATCGACCGCTCCGCCAAAGACCTGGTGCTGACCGACGCCGGGCGCACGGTGCTTGACTTCGCGCGGCGCTTCGAAAACCTGCGGCTGGAAATGGATAACTCGCTGGCTGAGCTGCGCGACAACTCCGCGGGCACGCTCACGGTGGGCGCCAACGAATCCACTTCGTTGTACCTGTTGCGGCATATCGAGAATTTCCGGCGGCTATACCCAAAGGTCAACGTGCGCGTACGGCGAAGCCTGTCGAGCAAGATCCCCAACGAACTGCTGGACGGCAACCTGGAACTGGGCGTGATCAGCTACGATCCACCGGACGAGCGGCTGACATCTACCGTGATCTACACCGACTCGCTGACGTTCGTGGTGTCGCCCAAACACCGGCTGGCGGACCGCAAAGCGGTCTCGATATCCGACCTGGCGGCGGAGACCTTCATCGCGCACAATGTGATTTCGCCGTATCGCGACGTGGTGATACGCGCGTTTTTGCAGCGCCGGGTGCCGCTGAACATGCCGGTGGAGATGCCCACCATCGAGACCATCCGCAAGCTGGTGCAGAACAATCAAGGTGTGGCTTTTCTGCCCCGCATGTGCGTGGAGCAAGACATCGAGCAGGGTTTGCTGTGCGAGGTGAAGGTGAAAGAGCTGCATGTGGAGCGCAAGATCCGGCTGATCTATCCGACGCGGCGGGTGCTGAGCCATGCGGCGCGGGCGTTCTTGGATGTGGTGCGGGGGAAGTGATGAGGTGGATCCGCTGGAGCCTGCGAGCGGCATTAAACAACAACGGAGGTTACCTCAAGGGGACGTCTACTTCGGTGTAGCTGCCCGGAGTGGCCGCCCTCCAAAAGCAAACTGACCCACTACGCAAAATTTGTTGGTACCGGACGTTTTTGTCCGCAGTAACAAAGAGTTCGAAGCCGGCCGTTCAACCCGCTTCGACAACTTCGTGGTCTTTCAATGTGTATCGCAGCGGGGCTGGCGCGCTGTGGTCAAGCAGGATAAGCATTAAGCATTGGCGTCTGGCCATGCTGCGGGGCTGGCAATGGATCGAGGCTTCGCGCGGCAAACTCAAGCACCGTCACGATCTGTTGCCGCGTCAGGTGGAACCACTCCACGATTTCGTCGATGGTGGCCCCGGCTTCGAGGTTTTCGAACACTATGGAAACCGGCATCCGCGTGTCCTTGAACACCCAGGCGCCGCTCACCTTACCCGGGATGCTCTCCACAGCGGGGCATAGTGACCAATCGAGGCTCGCCATGATTCACGCTCCTTCATTAAGGCTACGTCAAAAGGTATTGGAATGCCAGAGCTCCCGGTAGGACTCCCGGTAGGACTGAAGCCGATCTCCGGGTGTGCGACACGAAAGTGGAGGAGCGCGAAAATCTCAAAGAAAGCCGTAAGGTCTTTGCGTACCCGTACTTCACGCCGTCCGGCCAGAAGTGCCCGGCCGAGGGAACCCGCTTCCGAGCTGCCGTCCTGCTTGGCTTATCCGCGATCATCGGCGTTCATCGGCGGCCAATATCGGGTTTTGGTTTTCGCATTGGGCCCGAACACATTACATTTGGCCGCCGATGAACGCCGATGAACGCGGATAACGCAGGCGCGGTGATCCGGGGGCTCAAGTGGCGTCGCCTTAAGTCTCCACTTCTATGTCGCACACCCCCGATCTCCGTTCCAGGGCATTTTCATCATGCTATTCTCATTTCTTCCATGTCCCGCCCATCCCAAACCGCGCGCCTCTACTTTGTGCGCGGGCGCGTACAGGGTGTCGGCTATCGCGACTACGCGCAACGCGCGGCATCCGCGCTGGGGCTGACCGGATACGTTCGCAATCTGGACGATGGGCGCGTGGAAGTATGCGCCGCCGGGACGCTCGATAAGCTTTCCGATCTGGCTGCGGCACTGCGCAAAGGCCCGCGTTTTGCCGACGTGCGCGGCGTCGAGGAGCGGGAGGCTGCGTTGCGACATTATTCCGATTTTCAAATCGAGGTCTGATTGAGGTCTAATGGATAACCTGAAGTCGCTGATCCGCGAGGTGCCGGACTTTCCCAAGGCGGGCATCCTCTTTTACGACATCACCACTCTGCTGAAGGACAAGGCCGGGTTGCGCGCCGTGATCGACGCTTTGTGTGAACACTACCGCGATGCGCAGGTGGACATGGTGCTGGGGATCGAAGCGCGCGGCTTCATCTTCGCGCCCGCGCTGGCCTACGCGCTGGGGGCCGGCTTCGTGCCCGTACGCAAGCCCAAGAAGCTGCCGTCGGAATGCCTTCGTGTCAGCTACGATCTGGAATATGGCACCGACAGTCTGGAGATGCACAAGGACGCCGTGGCGCCGGACAGCCGCGTGTTGATCGTGGACGATCTGCTGGCCACCGGGGGCACCGCGGCCGCCGTTGCGCGGCTGGTCGAACAGGCTGGCGGCAGAATCGCCGGGCTGGCCTTCGCCGTCGAGCTTACGTTCCTGC
Organism: Bryobacteraceae bacterium; assembly: GCA_035511215.1. Lineage (GTDB taxonomy): Bacteria > Acidobacteriota > Terriglobia > Bryobacterales > Bryobacteraceae > Bog-159. The sequence continues at coordinate 15,778 of DATKFU010000020.1, forward strand.
ACGGCCGCGCCAAACTGCCGGGCTACGATGTATTCTCGCTGCTTAAGTACGATAGATGAACGTGCCACCGCAGAGCCAGCCGAAAGGCGGCTGCAAGCTGGAATTGGCTGCCTCACAAGGATAGAAAGTGAGCCGGGTCACCCTCCACGCCCTCGCCAAGATCAATCTGGATCTGCGCGTCCTCAATGCCCGCCCGGACGGCTATCACGAAATCCGCACCATCTTCCAAACCATCTCCCTGGCCGATATGATCGATGTCGAGTACTCCCCGGCGCGCGGCTCCACGATCCAAGTCGACGGCGATGTCGACATCCCGGATAACCTGATTGCGAAAGCCGCCACCCTGGTGCTGGACGCTATGCAGGTCACCGCCCAGGTGGGATTCCGGCTGCGCAAAAGAATCCCCATGGGCGCCGGCTTGGGCGGCGGATCGTCGGACGCGGCCGCCGTCCTGCTGGCGCTGCCCGCCTTGGCCGGCCGTCGCCTGGCGTTGCCGCGCCTCATGGAACTGGCAGCCGAGCTAGGCAGCGACGTGCCATTTTTCTTGCTGGGCGGGGCGGCCGTCGCCATGGGGCGCGGAACCGAGCTGTATCCCCTGCCCGATTCGCCGCCGGTTTCGGGGCTTCTCATCGCGCCGGCCGTGCACGTTTCCACCGCCGCCGCCTATCGCGCCCTGCCCCCCCGATTGACAACCGAATCGCAACAAAATAAAATAGTTAGTTTCCAGTCGCAGGCTTGGGGGCAAATAGAGGGAGGGGTCTCGGAGCCAAAGCGGTACCCCGGCGTTAACGATTTTGAAACAGTGGTTTTCGAGCAGTTCCCGCAACTCGCCCGGCTAAAACGGCGGCTGGCGAAGCTGGGCGCCGCCCCGGCGATGATGACCGGAAGCGGATCGGCGATCTTCGGCTTGTTTCGTACCCGGGAGCAGGTAGACAGCGCGGCAAAATCATTTGCAGACGAACGTGTTTTCCCGATTTCGCTGGTCAGCCGGGCGCGCTATCGCCGTCTCTGGTGGCGTACGCTCCGGCCGCACATTGAAGAAAAACTATGGCCGCCGTTAAGCCGATCCGGGCGCTGACGCCCGATCGTTTGAAAATCTTCACCGGGACCGCCAATCCGTGCCTCGCGGAAGAGATTTGCGCCTCGCTGGATCTGAAAATCGGCAACCTGATGCTGGAGACATTTTCCGATGGCGAAGTGTATCTTCAGTTCCAGGAGAATGTTCGCGGCGCGGACCTTTTCCTGATTCAGCCCACATGCCGTCCCGTCGACCATAACCTGATGGAGTTGCTGCTTATGATCGACGCCGCCAAGCGCGCCTCAGCGGACCGCATCACGGCAGTGTTACCCTATTATGGGTACGCCCGGCAGGATCGCAAGGACAAACCGCGCGTGGCCATATCTGCGAAATTGGTCGCCTCGTTGCTGGAACGCGCTGGCGCGGACCGCATCATGGCGCTCGATTTGCACGCCGCGCAGATTCAGGGTTTTTTTGACATTCCGGTGGACCACTTGTTTTCGGCGCCGGTAATGATTGAGTATTTCAAGCCGCTGGATGTGCCGGATGTCACGGTGGTTTCGCCCGATCCGGGCGGAGTGGAACGCGCTCGGGCGTTCGCCAAGCGGCTGAACGCACCGCTGGCGATTATCGACAAGCGCCGCGAAAAGCCGAACGTGGCGGAAGTGATGAACGTGGTGGGCGAGGTTGAGGGGCGGAATTGTTTGATGGTGGACGATCTGATCGATACGGCCGGCACGTTGGTGAAAGGCGCTGAGGCATTGTTACAACAAGGCGCGCGCAGCGTGAGTGCCTGCGCCACGCATGCCGTTCTCTCGGGGCCCGCGGTCGAGCGCATTGAAGCCTCGCCATTGAAGGAAGTAGTGTTTACGAATTCGATACCGTTGTCGGCGGAAGCCCGGCAGTCGAGCAAGATCAAGTCTCTCTCGGTGGCGCCGCTGCTGGCCAGGGCCATTCAGTCCATCCACGAAGAGACGTCGGTGAGCAGTTTGTTTTTGTAGGTTCAAAAAGGGCAACGCAACCCACGTTAGGCCATGCAAGCGAAAGCCGATCGGACTTGCGTCCCTTGAAGGAGAAATGCAGTGAGAAAAGAGATAACGGTTGCCGCGCAGCCTCGTGAATCGCGCGGCAAGAACGAAGCACGCCGTACGCGCAGCCGCGGATTGATTCCCGCGGTGGTTTATGGCGCATTTAAAGATCCCGTCCCGGTGGCCGTCAGTCCGAAGGCGATCCTGCAGATCGTGCACTCGGAGGGCGGCTACAACACCATCTTCAACCTGGATATCGAGGGCCGCGAAAACACGCCGGTCATGGTGGTGGATTACCAGAACGATCCGATTCGCGGCACGCTTTTGCACGCGGATTTGAAACGCATCGATCTGACCAAGCGGTTGCGTGTCTCGATTCCGATCGGCACTCTCGGTGAGCCTAAAGGCGTAAAGACCCAGGGGGGCTTGCTCGAAATCATCACGCGCGCGGCCGAAATCGAATGCCTGCCGGACGAGATTCCGGAGCACTTCACGGTGGATGTGACCGAGTTGCTGATGGGCCAGAGTAAACGCTTCAGCGACCTGCCCCTGAGCGGCTCTATGAAGCTGATCGGTCCGCCGGACACCGTGGTCGCGCACATTGTAGCGATGCGCGCCGAAGAAGTGAAGCCGGTTGTCGAGGCCGCCCCCACGGCCGAAGCAGCCGCGCCGACTGCCGCCGAACCGGAAGTCATCAAGAAGGGCAAGAAGGAAGAAGCGGCCGAAGAGGCCAAGCCCAAGAAAAAGTAGCGCGCCATGTTCCTGGTGGGCGGCCTGGGGAATCCGGGCGAGGAATATGCCGGCACACCGCACAACCTGGGTTTCATGGTGGTGGACCGGCTCGCGGAAATGCACGCCGTCCGCGTCACCAGGCGCGATTCGAAGGCGCTGGTAGGATTGGGGCAGATTGAGGGCCGCGATGTGATGCTGGCCAAGCCCCAGACATTTATGAATCTCAGCGGCACGTCGTTCGCGCCGCTGGTGGAGAAGTATTCGCTCACGGCGGCGGACCTGATTCTGGTGTACGACGAATTGGCCCTCCCGTGGGGCAGTTTGCGGATCAAGCCGCGCGGGTCGTCCGCCGGCCACAACGGAGTGGAATCCGCGATCCGCAGCCTGGGCACTAACGATTTTGTACGGGTGCGCTTGGGGATTCATCCCGGCCACCCGCTAAGCAGCGGGATCGATTACTTGCTGTCGCCGATCCAGCGGTCGCTGCATAAGGAATTGGAGCAACTGGTGGCCGATGGGGCCGACGCGGTGGTCTCCATAATTGCCGAAGGCGTCGAAAAGGCCATGACGAGATTTAATCGCGTCGCGCCCAAGGCTTAAACGAGGAAGCATGAGAATCTACGAAGAGCTCTTTATAGCGAAGCCGGACGCGCCGGACGAAGAGGTGGACGCCTTCATCGAACAGATGAAGACGAGCGTCTCGAACGCCGGCGGCACGGTGGACAAAGTGGAAAAATGGGGCAAGCGCAAGCTGGCCTATAAAGTGGACCGGTACCGGGAGGGCGCTTACGTCCTGTTCCAGTTCAGCGCCGGACCCGAAACCGTGAAGGAATTCGAGCGCCGGCTGCGCGTCTCGGACCTGGTCATCAAGTTTTTGACCGTGCGCATCGACGAGACGCTGAAGCGCCTCGACAAGCGCAAGAAGGAGCGCGACAAGCGGGCGCATCGCAAGTCCATTGCTTCGCCGGCCGCGCCGCCACCCTCGGTGGCGCAACAGATGATGGGCGAACCCGCCAGTGCGCCGGCCATGCCCGGCTTGCCAAAGGAGGCGTAAGGAGATCCCATGCCAGAATTCAAAGGAAGACCCGGCAGCGCCGGACAGCGCCCCACCGGAGGCGACAAAGCCGTAGCCACGCAAAAGAAGGCGTATTTCCGCCGCAAGAAAGTTTGCCGTTTCTGCGTGGAGAAGATCGACGACATCAATTACAAGGACATGAAGTTGCTCCACTCCTTCGTGGCGGAGCGCGGCAAGATCGTCCCGCGCCGCATTTCCGGCGTCTGCGCCCCGCACCAGCGGCGGCTGACGGACGCCATCAAGAAGGCACGCAATATCGCCCTGCTGCCGTTCGCGGCGGCGTTCTAGGAGCCGACCATGGAAGTCATACTGCGCGAAGATATCGAACGAGTGGGAACCCGCGGCCAGGTAGTGAAGGTGGCCAACGGTTACGCCCGCAATTTCCTATTGCCTAAACGCCTCGCCGTGGCCGCCACGGACGCCAACCGCAAAATCGTGGAGCAGGAGCGCCAGTCGCACTTGCGCCGCGAGGCCAAACAGAAGAGCGAAGCCGAGGATCTGTCGAAGCTGTTGACCGGAGTCACGGTGACCATCGCCCAGAAGGCCGGTGAAAACGATCAGCTCTTCGGTTCGGTCACCTCCAAGGACGTGGCCGATGCGTTGGCTCAGAAGAATTTCACCATCGATCGGCGCAAGGTGCTGCTGGATGAGCCCATCAAGCAGCTTGGAGAGTTCAAAGTGCCCGTGCGCCTGCATCGCGATGTGACCGCCGAAGTCACCGTACAAGTGGTAAAAGAAGAGTAGTTGTGGGGCGGACCTCCAGGTCTGCGCGGGTCCTCCAGGACCCGACGTGACCCGCTCCTGAGGCTTAACATGCACTTCGATCTGACGGGCCAGACGGCCATCGTCACGGGCGCGGCCACCGGCATCGGCGAAGCCATCGCCCGCCGCCTGGCGCACGCCGGGGCGGCCGTCGCCGTCGCCGATTTGAACTTCGATGGCGCTACCGAAGCGGCGCAATCGGTCGGAGCCCTCGCGTTCCCCGTCCACATCGACATCACCCTCTCCGATTCCGTGAACGCGGCCGTGGCCGAAGTGCTTTCGCGCACCGGCCGCATCGATATCCTGGTGAACAACGCGGGCATCGCCGGACGCACGGCGCCGGTGTGGGAGGTTACCGACGAGGATTGGCAGCAGATCGTCGCGGTGAACATGACCGGCGTCTTCTATTGCTGCCGCGCCGTGCTGCCGCACATGCGCGCGCGGCACTATGGCCGAATCGTCAACATAGCTTCGATCGCCGGCAAGGAAGGCAATCCCAATATGTGCGGCTACTCCGCCACCAAGGCCGCGGTCATCGGATTCACCAAGTCGGCCGGCAAGGAAGTCGCCACCGAGGGGATCTGCGTGAACGCCGTAGCGCCGGCAGTGGTGCGCACCAAAATCCTCGAGCAATTGACGCAAGCCCAGGTGGACTACATGACGGAGCGCATCCCCATGCGGCGCACCGGTACGCCGGAGGAGATCGCCGCGGTGGTGCATTTCCTGGCAAGTCCGGATGCGTCGTTTGTGACGGGGCAGTGCTACGACGCCAGCGGGGGCAGGGCGACGTATTGACGTTAGAGACGGAAGAGGCATCGCTCAACGTGATTTCCCGAGTCTCATAGGGTATGACGCCGTCGGCAGAAAGACAAAACAGGCAACGCAGGCTGGCCGCCTGGCTGACGGTGGTCCTGGCAGGGACGGTGCCGCTCGCCGCGCAGACGCTTCGCGACGCAGCGGCAATGCGGGCGATTCCGATCGGCGCCGCGGCATCGGCGGATGAGTACGGGCCGCCCGACCTGCTGACCGTTCCGATCTACGCCAACTTACTCTCCAGCCAGTACAGCATGCTGGAGCCGGCCAACGCCATGAAGTGGGATGTGACACAGCCCACCATCACCACCTACAACTTCCAGCCGGGCGACGAGTTGGTGGCATTCGCGCAGTCCAATGCAATGCTGGTGCGTGGCCACAATCTTTGCTGGTACCAGCAATTCCCGCCTTGGCTGGCGCCGTATGCGGCCAGTGCCACTCCGTCACAGATGGCCACGCTGCTACAGAACCACATCACCTCCGAAGTGACCCATTTCAAAGGTCAGGTATTCGCGTGGGACGTGGTGAACGAAGCCTTCAACGATCCCACCGGATCGGCCGTGCCCGGCCTGCGGGATTCCATTTGGTATGACCAGCCTGGCATCGGCCAGACCGGCACCGGGTATATCGCGCAGGCGTTCCAATGGGCGCACGCAGCCGACCCCGCTGCCCTGCTGTTTTATAACGACTACAACATCGAGGAGCCCGGCCCCAAGTTCACCGCCGTTCTAAGTATGGTTCAGGATTTTGCGACAAACGGCGTGCCCATCGACGGCGTGGGCTTCGAGATGCACGTCCTGACCAGCTACTATCCGAGCGCCACCGAGCTGGCGCAGAACATGCAGGCGCTGGCGGCGCTTGGCCTCCAGGTGCACATCACTGAAATGGACGTACGGCTGCTAGTGGATTCCAACGGGAATGCCTCGGCGGCGGATCTGCAGACCCAGGCCCAGATTTACCAGACCGTCATGACGGTTTGCCTGCAGCAGCCCAACTGCACGGCGTTCCAGGTTTGGGGCGTCTCGGACGCGAACTCGTGGATTCCCGGCGCCTTCCCCGGCTATGGCGCGGCGCTGCCATTCGATGTGAATTATCAGCCCAAGCCGGCGTTCGACGCGCTGCTGGCGGCCATGCAGACGACGGCGCCGGTGCTGAGTGGGAGTAACGTGGTGAACGCCGCAAGCTACCAAGGCGGAGCGGTGGCGCCCGGCGAGATCGTGACTGTTTTCGGCGCCAATTACGGTCCGGCCAACCTGGTGGCCAGCCAGTTGGACGCGAGTAACAAGTTTCCGACGACCCTGGGCGGCGCGCAGGTGATGTTTGACGGAGTGCCGGCGCCGCTGGTGTACGCGAAGGCCGGGCAGGTGAGCGCCATCGTGCCGTTTGAAGTGGCGGGTAAACCGCAGACCGTGATCCAGTATCAATACAACTCCGGCAGCGGGGCAGTGATTTCGAACACGCAGACGGTGCCGGTCAGCGCTGCCGCGCCGGCGATTTTTGCCCTGAATGCGAGCGGCAGCGGGCCGGGCGCCATCCTGAACGCGGATTACTCGGTCAACAGCGCGTCCAATCCGGTGGCGGCAGGCGGGGCGATTCAGATATTCGGCACCGGCGGCGGGGCAATCGTTGGGAGTGCGGCGGATGGCGCGCTGGCGCCGGGCGCGGCGAGTCTGGTCGCCGGACCGGTCACGGCGACGATTGGGGGAATGGCGGCGACTGTCTTATACGCAGGTTCGGCTCCGGGACTGGTGAATGGCGTGTTGCAGGTGAATCTCGCGATTCCTACTGGGCTGCCGCCGGGCCCGCAACCGGTGGCGATCGCGGTAGGCACTGCGGCGAGCCAGAATGGCATCACCGTGGCGGTGGAGTAGGGCGGCGCCGCAACCCAGACTACGGCTGCGCCGCGGGCGAAGCTTGCGCCGCCTCGTAACTTGCCAGGCTGCCGCTCAACGCCCGCACTAACTCCTGCTGATTGCCTTCCCGCGCCGTCCGCAAAGCCTTGCGCGCCGTTTCCAGCGCATCGTTCAGCCGGCCCACCTGCGCATAAACCGCCGCCAGCATGCCACCGATGGCCGGATCGCCGGCCGCCGCGGCTTTCTCCAGCTGCGGTATAGCCTCGTCAAACCTGCCGCGCGTGGCTAGTAGCCGGCCCAAATAGAAGTGCAGTTCGGCGGAATCTGGGTCGCCTGCCAACGCCTTCTCGAAATGCGCGATGGCTTCGTCCAATCGCCCCGCCTTGGCCAGCGCAATCGCCAGATTGGCGTGCGCCTCCGAGTCCGCCGGGCTGATCTGCAGCGCCTTCTCACACTCGACGATCGCGTCCTCCGTTCTGCCGCGTTCCGCCAATGCCGCACCCAGATTGCTGTGGGCCTTGGCGTCCCACGGACTCAGTTGCGCGGCCTTCTCCAGATACGGAACGGCGTCGTCCAGCTTTCCCGCACGCGCCAGCGCGATGCCCAGATTGGTATAGCCGTCCGGATAGTCCGGCTCGGATTCCACCGCCTTACGGTAATGCGCCATGGCTTCGCCCGTCCGGCCCACCGCGGCCAGCAGCACGCCCAGGTTGCTGTGAGCCTTGGCATCGTCGGGGCTCAGCGCCAACGCCTCGTTCCATTTCGCGATGGCCGCCTCGTATTCATTCTTCTGCCCCAGTTCGGATGCCACGTCGAACAGCCGGTAGAACTCCGTAGCCGGCGCTTCGATCCGCGCGATCCCGTCCGGCGCGATGTTGACGAACTCCGGAATATTTACGGCGCGGTTGGCGGCCGTCGCGTTTTCAATCAGGATGGCCGGACTGTCGTTGCCGTTCTCGTCCAGATGGGTCAGGTACATCTGCGTGTAGGGCGACCGCGCTTTCGAAGAGAACACCAGCCAGCGCCCGTTGGGCGAAAAGCTGTGCCACGAATTCATGCGCTGCGTGTTGCATTGGAGTGCCCGCGCAACCCCGCCCCCGGCCGGCACGATGAACAACCGGCTGTCGGGGCGCATCAGCAGGCCGTTGCGGCATTCGACAAACACGATCCACTTCCCGTCCGGCGAAACCTTCGGAAAGTTATTGCTCATGCCGTTCCCGGAAGCGCCGGCGATGCGCTCGGCTTGGCCGCCTTTGCCGCCGTTGAACGGGATCCGATAAAGGTCATACTGAATCTGCGTCTCATCCGGGCTGTTGGCATATTGTGACGGCTTTTGCCCCGGCGGATACGGATCCCTGGCCTCGGCTCTCGCAAATACCAGGTACTTGCCGTCGGGACTCCACACCGCGTTGGTCTGCACATAGCGCGAATCGTCGGCGCCGGGCAGCGGTTGCAGTTGGCCCGCCGCGAGGCTGTACCAGGCCAGGATGCCGCGCGTCGGATAGAAAACCTGTCCGTAGGCGTAATCCTGGTAACCCGCGTTGTAGAGCCGGTCCGCCAGGCCGCGCGCCAGGCCGTTCACGTTCTGCGTACGCCCGCGCGGGTCTTCGATGGTAGTCACTACATACTGCCCGTCGGGGGAAACCTGCGACATGAAACCGAACCGCTTGGCGGACGGTCCATCCGTCTTCACCGGCGCCGCGCCGCGAAAAGAACTCCATCGGATCACATCCTCATTCCGGATGGACATCTCCTTTTGCACGGGGACCAGCGCGTACAGGCCCTTGTCGTTCTGCGGACCGTCCACGTCCAGTCCGAGTGTCCGGCCGTCCAGCGAGAAAGAATGGCAGTTTGCGCAGGTCGGCAGGCCTTGCATCACGATCTTGCTTTGGGTCTCGACCACATTGCGCAGGCGCCAGGCAATCAGCCCGATGGCAAAGGCCGGCAGCGGCTTGATCACGCCCTTCACTGTCGGGCTGGGGATCAGCGGCACATCCCTATAAAAGATCGGCGCGCCCACCGGGTCTTTCGAAGTCCGGATGGAGATGCGGCCGCGCGAAACGGCGCGGGCGCCGGGCGGGTCCGTGAATCCACTGATGGTCACAGTGGCGGCGCCCTCGGCGGAATGGCTCTTGATGGCCGCCCAAGTCTCGGGGTCGGGCTTCCAGGTGTGCGCCGCGGCTTGTTCCGCCGTAAGCGCGGGAGGCACGGCGCCTACGCAGCGCGGATCGATCTCGCCCACTTGCATGCGCTCGCCGCGAGAGTCCGCTTGTATGCGCACCGCCCCGCCGGCGAATTCGATCTCGATCCGCCAACCGGTGGCGCCGGCCGCTGTGTCGCGCCATAAGAAGGTGGGAGGCGGGAATTCGGGCGGGAAGATCGACCCGTCAGCCGGGTAATCGATGGCAATAGTGGCCACGTTCTGCGGGCGCGGACCGGCGGCCAGGCCTATCGCGGCCGCCGCGTACAGAAAAATTAAGCAGGTCTTAAACTCCTTCACACTGAATCTATATTTTAGCGTGAAGGGCTGGATTTAGCTGCGGCGCTCTGTTTGTCCCAAAAGACGTCGTAATCGTCCACCTTCGCCGAGTGCGCATACATCTTGCGCAGCCCCAGCGAGTCGATGCGAATGTCGTCGTCCGATATCTCTATCACGTCAAACATGCCCGCTTTCACTTGCCGGTCCAATTCCTTTTGCGGAATGACGTGCACCTCGCGGGCCATGGCCGGCGGGAATTCCAGCTTGTGCGAATCCTCCAACTCCAGGCCCGGCGGAGGTACATGCCGCGTCACGAAGTAAGTGGGTTCATCGGCGAAGAGCACGGCTTCGGGAGGCGTCACCTGCTTCACCTTCGCCGCGACATGCTGTACGTCATACCAGGAAAAATCGTCGTAGCCGTCGATCAGCGTTTTCGTCAGACACGCGATAGTCAGCAGGCTAGCGATCAGCACCGGCCACCACGGACGGTCCGGCGATCCCAGCCGCGACCCCACATCGTAGAGCCCCGCACAGGCCAGAATCGCCAGAAATGGCACGGCCAGCAGATAATACCGCCGGAAGGTGGGCGTGGCGTACGAAATGTGCGCCATTAAAGCCACTGCCAGCCAGGCGCACAAATAGAACTCGCGGCGCTGGGCCCGCCCCCAACCGCTGCGCTTCCGGATGAACAGCAACCCCGCCAGCGCCAATAGCCCCAGCATCACCGCCTGCGGCGAATCGACCCAGGCGAACCATTCGCCGAAGTTATGCGCCACCGCGCCCGCCCATTCCCGCTGGCGGTAGCGCAGGTTGTAGTGGAGCACATTGAAAATCGCCTGCCGCGGCCCTTGCGCGAACAGCCATGCCAGCGGCGCGCAGGCCACCGCGCCACCCGCGGCGAAGGCTCCCAGCTTGGCCCATCGGTTGCCTGCACGGTTGCATACCAGCATCCAGACCAGCAGCACCGGAGCCACTGGCGCCGTCAGCAGTGAACAATTAAACGCGCCGCACGCCAGAAGACCGGCGCCTCCAGCGGTCCACGGCCTCTCGCGGTCCACTGCCGCCACGGTGAATAGAAAAGCGGTCACTATCAGGAACAGGCACAGTGCATAGGCCTGCGCGATAGCGCCGTATTCGACAACCTGGACATTCAGACCGAAAGTACACACGCCGGTGACGGCCGCCGCCAGCCGCCAGCCGGGTTCCGGGAATCGGCGCAACAGGTAGCCCGCCATCAGCAGCACGGCCAGCGCGGTCATCACCGCGGCCACGGCGTGCGGAGTCCGCCAGGTATCTCCGAATACGCGCATCCAGCCGGCGTTCCAATAAGCGTTCAGCGGCGTCTGCGGGAAGCAGAAGTCCAGATAAGGCCGCCTACCGCGATTGATGGATTGAGCCGCCACCAGGTGCCAGCCTTCGTCCCACGCAAACGCGCGCGTCTGCGCATAAGTCTCCAGCCCGGCCGCGACCAACGCCACCAGCCCCAACACAATCAGATTCGACATCCGCTGCGGCTGGCGCGGTCCGTCCTGTTGCGGATTCATCTGGCAGCCCCTGCGCGGCGGACATACTCTTCGCGCGTGCAAAGACTGTTCCGGTCGAGGGCCCGGTCGACCGCCAGGATTCCGTCCAGATGGTCGATTTCGTGCTGCAGCAACTCGGATAGCGGTCCCTCCGCTTCCACCAACCGCACACTGCCCTGATCGTCTTCGTAGCGCACGCGCACGCTCCGGCTGCGTTCCAGATGTACCAGCAAGCCTGGGAACGAGAAGCAATCGTCCCACAGGCGAAACTTGGCTTCGCTTTGAAACTCATACTCCGGATTGCGGATGGCGTAGGCTGTGCCTTCGAATTCGACATAGATCAACCGCAACGGCTGGCCGATCTGGACCGCGCTTATGCCGCGCCCGAAGCCATGCGTGCGGCGGAACTCGTGCAACGTTGCGCGCAGATCCTCGAAGATCGGGACCGCCGCGGAGGGCGCGCTTAGCGGCGCCGATACCTGACGTAACAATGGATCGCCAAGCTGGAGAATGCGGCGGGAGGGCATCACGTATGAAGATATCATGCGCTGGACCGTACCCTAACTTGCCAGGCGTTCGTCTCCTATCCTGATGTACGCCGAACCGGTCCATAGCCTCTTGCGAGATGTTCGTTACGCCTGCCGGTCGTTGTGGAAGAGCCCCGGGTTTGCGGTCGCGGCGGTCCTGACGCTAGCGCTGGGCATCGGGGCAAATACCGCCATCTTCAGCGTGTTGGACGGAGTTGTATTGGCTCCGCTGCCCTATCGCGAGCCGGATCGGCTGGTCCTGGTGGCGCTCTATAATCGAAATCTCAAGTACGCCACAGATCTGTCGTATCCCGACTTCCTCGATTGGCAGCGCAATAGCCGCTCGTTACAGCAAATCGCGGCCTTTACGCCGCAGGGGTTCGATCTGACGAGTCCTGGCATGCCGGAACACCTTGACGGCGACGAAGTCTCTGCGGGTTTCTTCGGCACTCTGGGTGTCAAGCTTGCTCTGGGTCGTGACTTTTCGTCGGAGGAAGACCGGCCCGGCGGCCGGCCCGCCGTCATGATCAGCCATCGATTGTGGCAACAGCGGTTTGCCGGCAACCCTGCGGTGCTCGGCCACCCCATCACCTTGACCGGTGTCGAATATACGATCGTCGGCATTCTCCCATCGCCCATTGGGCAGCTCAAGTGGACCGAAGGGTTTCGTTTTGAAAACCCGCGGGCGGATGTTTACACGCCTCTTGGGCGCGGCGATCCCCTCCTGCGCAACGATCGTACGGTCCATGACATCCTGTGCATCGCGCGCCTGCAACCCGAGGTGAGTATAGGTCAGGCGCAAGCGGAGATGAACACCGTCCAGGAGCAGATCGATCGGCTCAATCCGGCCACGGAACGAGGCTTGGAAACGTATATCGAGCCCCTGAAGCACTTCCTCATCGGCGACGTAGGCGGGACGCTTCTTCTGCTGCTGGGAGCTGCAGGGGCCGTCTTGCTGATCGCCTGTGCAAACGTCGCCAATCTTCTCCTCGCACGCGCAGCGGTACGCGCGCCGGAGTTTGCCGTTCGACTGGCGCTGGGGGCCAGCCGCATGCAAATCGTGCGGCAGTTGGTCGCCGAGAGCGTGGTTCTCTCGCTCATCGGCGGAATTCTGGGGCTGGCCGTTGCAACGTGGGGAGTTCACGCCGTGCTGGCGGCGGCGCCGGGAAGTTTGCCGCGCATCGAGAACATCGGAGTGAATGCTTCTGTCCTTTTGTTCGCGTTCGGCGTTTCGATGACGGTTGGAATTGTCTTTGGCCTCTTGCCCGCGCTGAAGAGTTCGAATACCGATCTGCAAGCGGGGCTAAAGGAAGGAGGCCGCGGTGCGGCGGCCGGCCATCATCGCAAGCAACGAGTCCTGGTAGTTGCGCAAATCGCGCTGGCTCTGGTCCTGCTAACGGGCGGCAGTTTGCTTTTTCGCACGATTCAGAATTTGTGGGCGGTGAATCCCGGTTTCGATGCGCGGCACGTCATTACTTTCCAGGTCGGACTTGCGCCTGCAGTGACGAATACGCCACCAAGGGCAAGAATTGCCTACGCGCAGTTGGTCGATCGCATCCGCCAAATTCCCGGCGTGGAAGCGGCGGATATTACGGCCCTCGTGCCATTAAGCCAAGGGAGGAACGAAGGCCCTTTCTGGATGGGCTCGCGCCAGCCTGCATCGATGGCGGAAATTCCGCGGGCGATCTATTATCCGATTGGTCCGGATTACGTCGGCACCATGAAAATACCGCTTTTGCGCGGGCGCCTTCTTACGCGCGGGGATAGCGTCAAATCCGGGCTGGTCGTTCTGGTAGACACTTTGCTGTCGCGTACCTATTTTCCAGATTCGGACGCTGTGGGTCAGACCATAACAGTCCCGCATTGGGGCGAAGCTCGGAATGTCTCAGCTCGGATTGTGGGTGTCGTGGGCCACGTCGAGCACTATGGGCTCGACGGCTTGATGGGCCAGAAACCGCAGATTTACTACTCCTTTTACCAACTCCCGGATGAGGCGGTGCCGCTGTTCCGCGGGGAGGTCGCGTTGGCTGTGCGCACGCCGCTCGACGCTGCCACTGTGATGCCCGCCATAAAGAAAGCGGTCTACGAAGCAGATAGCGGCCAACCCGTATCTAACATCCACACCATGGAAGAACTTGTTTCGGGGTCGATGGCATCGCAGCGCTTTCCAATGATCCTGCTGAGCACGTTTGCCGTCCTGGCATTGCTGCTGGCCTCCGTCGGAATCTATGGCGCGATTTCCTATGCGATGTCGCAGCGGGTGCGGGAGATTGGGATTCGCATGGCGTTGGGTGCAGTGAGGAAAGACGTTCTGCGGATGGTCATCGGGCAGGGTCTTCGGATGGCTGTAGGCGGAATCGCGATCGGGGTCCTGGCGGCGTTAGTCCTCACCCGCGTGCTGTTGAGTTTCTCGCACTTGCTGTACGGAGTCCGGGCCGGCGATCCGTTTACGCTCATCGCTGTGTCACTCGTGATGATGGGCGTAGCTCTTTTGGCCTGCTATATGCCAGCTCGGCGCGCCTCGCGGCTAGATCCCATGATCGCGCTTCGTCACGAGTAGCAACCCAGCCTCGGCACGCGTGCGTGCGCCACAAGCTATAGTGAAGTTCGATTCACATGAGGATCGCAGCCAAGGCTCCTTGCCGCGTCGACATGGCGGGTGGCACCATCGACATCTGGCCGCTGTACCTGTTCCATACCGCCCCTGTCACCGTGAACTTCGCGGTGGACCGTTACGCCAGCTGCGTGCTCGAGACGCGCGCGGACGCGCGCATCACGCTGCGGTCGCGCGACCTGAACGGCTTCGAGGAGTTTCGATCCCTGGCCGCGTTGCGCGCCGCCAGGCGTTACAAGCTGCCGCTGGCCGCACACGTGGTGCGTTACTTCGCGCCTGCTACCGGACTCGACTTGGTCACCGATTCCGAAGCTCCCGCCGGGGCCGGCATCTCCGGATCGTCCACGCTGATCATCGCGCTGGCCGCCGCCTTCAACAAACTTACCCATGCCGGTCATAAGCTTGCAAAGCTGCGCGAAATCGCGCAGAACATCGAAGCCCGGATCATCCGCGTGCCCACCGGCTGCCAGGACTATTATCCGGCCATGTACGGCGGCGTCAGCGCTATCGAGTTGACCGAAGCGGGGGTGGTGCGAATGCCGGTGGCGGTCGATCCGGAAGACCTTAACGAACGCCTGGTCCTGGCGTACACGGGGGTGCCGCGCAATTCCGGCATCAACAACTGGGAGGTGATGAAGGCGCATATCGACGGCGACCGCGCGGTGCACCGCAATTTCGATCGCATCGCGCAGATCGCGTGCGGCATGCGGCAGGCACTGGAGAAAGCCGATTGGGAGGAAGTCGCACGCCTGCTGCGGCAGGAGTGGGCCAATCGCAAGAAGAATGCGCCGGGGATAACCACGCCTTTGATCGACCGGTTGGTCCAGATGACACGGCGGGCCGGCGCGGTGGGCGCCAAGGTCTGCGGAGCCGGCGGCGGCGGATGCGTCTTCTTCCTGGTCGAGCGCGGCGCCAAACCGCGCGTATCGGAAGCGATTCGGAAGGAGGGCGCCACCGTATTGCCGGTGCGTGTGGCGCGGCGCGGGGTAAGGGTTAGTGGAACCTGACGCTGAGGATGATGTGGCGCACGCACTCGTGCGTGCCGTGTCGAGACTCATCTCGACACCGTTGTCGGCCGGCAAGCCTGTTAGAGGCGTGCGTCGGCACGAGTGCCGAGCAACAGGATGGCCGGACCGAAGTGGCCATCCCCCCATCGCCCGGCGTGGGAGAATCTTAACGTGGACGGAGTCATCGTGGTGGACAAGGAAGAGGGCTGGACGTCGCACGATGTGGTAAGCAAGATGCGCCGCATCGCGAACACCAAAAGGATCGGCCACTTGGGCACGCTCGACCCCATCGCCACCGGAGTGCTGCCACTGGTGATCGGCCGGGCCACGCGCCTGGCGCAGTTCTATACCCGCAGCAATAAGATCTACGAGGCGCTCATCCGCTTCGGCTTCGCCACCGACACCTACGACCGTAGCGGGACGCCGACATCCGTCGAGACGGAGCCGCAGGTGAGCGCCGAGCAACTCGAGCGGCTGCTCGACAACTTTCGCGGTGAGATCATGCAAGCGCCGCCCCCGGTTTCGGCCAAGAAAGTGGATGGCGTGCGGGCTTATGCATTGGCCCGCCGGAAGATACCCGTGGATCTGCCGCCCGCAGCCGTGCGCATTGATGAGCTGACGCTGTTGGAGGTGCGCGGCTCGGAAGCACGGCTGCGCGCACGCTGCTCCGGCGGCACGTACATGCGATCGATCGCGCACGACCTGGGCCAGGCCCTGGGATACGGCGCCCACCTGCACGAACTGCGGCGAACGGCTTCCGCCGAATTCACCCTGCAGCAGGCGCGCACGATTCCGCAACTCCAGCAACTGGCAGCCGAGGATCGCCTGGGCGAAGCATTGCTCGCGGCCGCCTGTATGTTGCCGGATTTCCCCAGCGTCTACGTGGAGCCGGCGATCATGGGGCACATCCGGCAGGGGCGCAACTTTCCGGTTTCGCCGTTCCGTGTGCAGCAGGGTACGCAGTACGTCAAGGCCGTTTCGGGCGACGGTGAGCTGCTTGCAATCGGCGAAGCCGTGTTGCCGAATGTATACCACCCGGTAGTGGTGCTATAGCGAGCTGCTCACCATTGATCCGATAAAGCACTGTGTGACATAGCTTTAACTCTCAGTCTGCGGAGTCGGAACTATCCGGAGAACTGGGCTAGCCATGGCATAGCTGTGCTGTGGGAACATGAGATAAGAAACGTACTACTGGTATTAAAAGGCCAAAAATACTGCGATTTCTTCCTTTCATCTTGCGCCGATTTGGGGTAAATTACACACAGGGAGATATTTCATGCAATCGTCGGCGGGGTCGCGCACTATCTGGCTGACCCTTTTGGTATCGGCTCTGACAGCGGGAATGCCGGGCTGGTTCGGCGGAGCAGCCTCTGCCGGAACGATCGACATTTGGAGCCTGCCGAACCGGGGTAGCAATAGCGTCGACGGGATCAATGTGGGTGTTGCGACGACACCGGCTTGGTATGAACCATCTCCGGGTTCGGGATATGAATGGATTTCGTACGGCGACACCGGGTGCAATTTCTTCGTGGTCTCAACCAACAGATGCACGCCTGGGCCAGCCAATCCCGGCGCCACGACCGTCACGGGAGCTCCTACAGCGATCTTCTATCAGACCTTTACGTTAACCGCTGGGGCTACCGGCTACTTGGACGTCTGGGCGGACGACACGGCAGGCGTTTGGCTCGATAGCGGGATAATCACTACCGGCAATGGCAGTGGCGGCACCATGCTGGCGTCGCCCGACGGAACCCTGGGTGCCAACTGTGCAGCTGGGCCGGTCGGCTGTATGCCTGGTAATGGCGCGGCTATCCCTCTTGATCTGACAACAGGAACTTACACTTTAGTATTCGATACCTACCAGCTTGTGGGCGCCAGCCCCTTCGGATTGATGTACGATGGCGTGCTGTCGACTCCGGAGCCTGCCAGCTACATGTTGATGGGGCTGGGTTTAGCCGGGCTGGGTATACTCGCCCGGCGCCGCAGGCGCTAAGAGCGTTCAGCTCTCACAATCGTTCGCCAGTACCAATCCGGAAGGCAGCTCTTCGCCGAATATACGGCCCAGCGCCCGGTCATCGCGCTCTTCTATGCCCTCCAGCACTGCTAGATGACGCTCTGCATGCGGCAAACTCTCAAGCTTGCGGCGCACGGCACTCAGAGTAGCGGGAGCCAGGTCGCGTGTGGGATCTTCGGTGCGGCGCGCGATGGCCGCCAGGGCATCGCCGACTCCGGCAAAATCCACTGCCAGTAAAGCTTCCGCCCATCGGCCAGCGGCAGCCGGCGGCACCACCTGGTTGATAGGCCCATAAAACAGTTCGCGCGCGGCCAGGCGCGAAAGACACCACAACTCGCTGTCCCGGAAATCGCCTGCCTTCAGACGGCGCGCCAGCGCGTCGCCCAGTTCCACCTTTGTGCCGATAGGCAACAATTCCAGACTGGCGGCCGTGCGCCACATCTCGCGCAGCAGGCTGTTGTTGAGCCGCTGCTTCTTGCCGCCGCGCGGCAGCAGGAATCCCGATAACCGTTGGTAGATATCGTTCTGCTGATTGCGGTTTAAGCCGCCCGCCAAGCGTCCCCAGAAGATCCACCAATCGATCTCACACTGCACCTGGTTACTGTATTGGATGCCGGCGGAGTAGACGCGCCGGGCCAATTCGATTCGAAAATCGTCGCCGGGAAAGCCGAATCCGGGGCGCAGGCAAAAGCCACCCAGGTTCAACCAGCGCGCCTCGTAAGCCGGGCTTTTCTTGCGGCCATCGGCTGCAACCAGAAATACGTCGGCAAGTTGCCGGATGGCGGCCAGGGGCCAGGAGTTTTTGCCGAGTCCGAGGATTTGTTCCAGTTTGGCCGGCAGCTCCTCTGGGGCAATCGGCGATTTGGCGCCCGGAGAAAAGACCGCCGGGATCAGCGCCAGCGCGTCTTTCAGCGCCTGTTCGGCAATCACCGCGGCAGGTTTGCCGCCCCCGGCGGCGTGCTGTTGCATGGCCGCCTTGCGCAGCTCGAACTGCAATCGCCAGCGATTCTCGCTGATCTTGGATTCACACCAGGTTTCCAGCGTGCCGATCTCGGTCAGGCGCGCGCCGAGTTTCACAGGGATGAGCCGCTCGCCGGCTTTCTTGCCGAAACGGATGACGGCGTTGAGCGGCGCGTGCGTGTGCAGGTCGGGGCCGAGCGCGGGCAACTCCCGCACGTCGCCGAGCTTATCCTCGTTGCGCGTGAGCGAGCTGTAGAGCCGGAACGATACGGGCTTGTTGGCGACGAGTTGCAAGGCATCGTTGTCGATTTCCAGGGTGGCGCCCTCTTCCGCGCCACGCGGCACCAGGCAGACGGCGGTGGAGTCGCCGATCCCGATGAAGTAGGTCCGCGGCAGGCCGCCGCGAACCAACACGCCGCTGCCGGTGGAACGGACATAGGAATAATATGCCGCGCCGGTGGCCACGGCGAGATCCAGGTCGCGGTTCTCGAAGACCTCCGGCCGCTTGCCGTACCATTGCGCGACGGCATCGGCGACCCGCTGGCGCAGTATCTCCGGGATGAAGAAGCCGCCGTTAAACAGGATAGCGTCGGGGGCTTGGCCCGCGCTTTCGAGGAAGGCGTTCAGATGCTTGGTGACGGCGGGATCGGAGACGTAGGGCAGACCCAGTTCGCGGAAGAGACTGCGCTTCTCTTCCTTGGGCATCTCGCCGCGGGCGGTGAGGGGCAGGAAGCCATCGAGCGCCAGTTCCAGCGCCTCTTCGCGCAGCACCTCGGTCTTGAGGGCTTTGCCGATGAGCGCGGAGCCGGTGCCCAGCACGGTGATCTCCACGCTCTTCAAATTGGGATCCGTGAGCAGCCGCTCCTTGGCGTTGGTGCACTGGCGGCGCAGTCCGCTGCGCTGGCGGATGGAGAGCGGCACGCCGAGCTTGGTTTCCACCAGCCAGGCGATGGTGAGATCGAGGTTATCGCCGCCGAGCAACAGATGCTTGCCTACGGCGGTGCGGGTGAAATCGACCAGATCGCCCTGGCGCGCGACGCGGATCAGGCTGAAGTCGCTGGTGCCGCCGCCCACGTCGCAGACCAGCACGATCTGGCCATCGTAGAGCAGCTTGCGGGATTGCGCCAGGTTGTTGGCGATCCAGGAATAGAAGGCGGCGGCCGGTTCTTCGAGCAGGGTCAGCTTGGGCAGGCCGGCCTGCTCGGCGGCCATTACGGTCAGCTCGCGGGCCTCCTCGTCGAAGGAGGCGGGCACGGTCAGCACGATATCCTGCTCGGCCATGGGAAGCTGCTTGATCTTATCCCAGGCTTCCCGGAAGGTGGCGATGTAACGCGCGGAGACTTCTACCGGCGAAAGTACGCGCCCGGTTTCGGGCGAATCCCAGGGGAGGATTTTCGCGGTGCGGTCCACATCCGGATTGGAGAGCCAGGATTTGGCGGAGTGTACCAGCTTGGTGGGGACCAGCGCGCCTTGCTCCCGGGCATAGACGCCCACTGGCTGGCCGTCCTCGAGGAAAAGGAATGAGGGCAAAGTGCGGCGCGGCTCGATGCGGCCGGGCGCGACCAGTTGCGGCGTTTCGAAGATGTGGATGGGCGGGAAATCGCGATCTTCGGCTTCGCGTTCGTCGATGTACGCGAGGGCGGAGTTGGTCGTGCCGAGATCGATGCCGATTTTCATTGGATTGTGCAGGATCAGGCTTGTCTGTGCAGGCGCGGCGGATCTGGGACTACGGAGCTAGACCCCGCGCAAAACTGATGCTGGCGGCGCCGCGAGTCTGGCGGCCAATCTCCACTACCGCTCAATCGAACGGACGAAATCTCCCGTTTTTTACGATAGCACGCGGGACTGCGAGGCAAAGGTTCGCGCAAGACGCCCAGTACTAAAGCTTCACATCGCCTGTGTCGATAACACCGTTAGGAAGTTGTGTGACGCCGTCAACGCCCGCCGCTCCGCCTAGGTGAGGTCTAACACGATTTTGCGCCAACACGAAAATCGCACAGGCGGAAGGTTTTAGTTTTTGCTCGACCGAGGTTTAAGCAGATGGTAACGAAAGAACGCGATCCTGGTTTGCGCGGCGGTGACGCCGGTGGGGTGGATGTCGTCGTCGAGGTCCGGCGCGCGGCGGCCCTGCTCAAGACGGGCGCGCTGCAGGACGCGATTTTCAACAGCGCTAACTTCTCGAGCATTGCTACCGACGAGAAGGGCGTCATTCAACTGTTCAACGTCGGAGCCGAGCGCATGCTCGGCTATGCGGCGCTTGAGGTGGTCGATAAGATCACCCCCGCCGACATTTCGGACCCGCAGGAAGTCATCGCCCGCGCCAAGGAGCTAAGCCACGAGCTCTCTACTCCGATCACGCCCGGATTCGAAGCGCTGATCTTCAAAGCCTCGCGCGGTATCGAGGACATCTATGAGCTGACCTACATCCGCAAGGATGGGAGCCGCTTCCCGGCGGTGGTTTCGGTCACGGCCCTGCGCGACACACAAGGCGTCATCATCGGCTACCTGCTGATTGGCACCGACAATACCGCCCGCAAGCAGGCGGAAGAGGCTTTGCTCAAGGCCGGCGCGCTGCAGAATGCGATTTTCAACAGCGCTAACTTCTCGAGCATCGCTACCGACGAGAAGGGTGTCATTCAACTGTTCAACGTGGGCGCCGAACGTATGCTCGGCTATACGGCCCTGGAGGTGGTGGATAAGATCACTCCCGCCGACATTTCGGATGCGCAGGAGGTGATCGCCCGCGCCAAGGAATTGAGCCATGAGCTCTCGACTCCGATCACCCCCGGCTTCGAGGCGCTGATCTTCAAGGCCTCGCGCGGTATCGAGGACGTCTATGAGTTGACCTATATCCGCAAGGATGGGAGCCGCTTTCCGGCGGTAGTCTCCGTCACGGCGCTGCGCGACGCGCAAGGCGGAATCATAGGCTACCTCTTGATCGGCACCGACAACACTGCCCGCAAGCTGGTGGAAGCGGAGCAGAAGAAACTCGATCAACGCCTGCGCGACCAGCAATTCTACACCCGCTCTCTCATCGAATCCAATATCGACGCGTTGATGACCACCGATCCGGCCGGAATCATCACCGATGTCAACCGGCAGATGGAAGCTCTCACCGGATGCACGCGCGACGAACTGATCGGCGCACCGTTCAAAAGCTTCTTCACCGACCCGGAGCGGGCCGAAGCAGGCATCAAGCGGGTCCTGGCCGGAAGCAAGGTGATCGACTACGAGCTCACGGCGCGTGCATGGGACGGCAAAGAGACCGTGGTCTCCTACAACGCAACCACCTTCCGCGACCGCAACCGGAAACTCCAGGGCGTAGTCGCGGCGGCGCGGGACGTCACCGAACGCAAACGCATTGAACAGGCGCTGCAGGAAAACAATGTCGAATTGGAAAGGGCCAGAGCGGCGGCGGAAAAGGCGAACCTCGCAAAATCGGATTTCCTGGCCGCGATGAGCCATGAGATACGCACGCCGATGAACGCGATTCTAGGCATGTCCGACATGCTGGCCGACTCAAAGCTCGACGCGGAGCAGGTGCAGTATGTGGACGTGTTCCGGCGGGCCGGCGCCAATCTGCTCGTATTGATCAACGATATTCTCGATTTGTCCAAAATCGAAGCGGGCCATCTGGAACTGGAGGAGGCGGATTTCGACCTCGAGGAATTGGTGGATGAAGCCATCGCACTCATTGGAATCAAGACTCGCGCCAAAGGCATCGTCTTGCTGTCCCACCTGTCCCCCGGCCTCACCACCACGCTGGTGGGCGACCCTACCCGATTGAGGCAGGTGCTCATTAACTTGCTCGGAAATGCCGTGAAGTTTACCGAGGCGGGGGAGGTGCTGCTAACGGTGCAGAATCACACGTCCGGCAGGGCCGGCGAGGTGCAATTCACCATCTCCGATACGGGCATCGGGATACCGCCGGACAGGCTAAAAACCATGTTCGACAAGTTCACCCAGGCGGATCCGTCGATTACCCGAAAATACGGTGGAACCGGTCTGGGGTTGGAAATTAGCCGGCGGCTTGTGGAATGTATGGGAGGGGCCCTGACCGGGACAAGCATCGTCGGACAGGGGAGCACCTTCCGCTTCAACGCAAAGTTCAGGCGGGGGATTCTGAGCGAACGGAAGGCCACCATTCCAGTAGCTAACTTTCATGGTAGCCGCGTTCTGGTAATCGACGACAACGCCACGAATCGCTTCATCCTCGGGGAGACATTGAACACCTGGGGAATCGAAAGCGTCGAGTTCGGCGCACCGGCAGACGCCCTGGCGAACCTTAGCGCGGCGAATGCGGCCAATCAACCCTATGCAGTTGTCCTGGTGGATAGCGAAATGCCCGGAATGGATGGATTCGAGACCACGGTCCGCATCAAACAACTCGCCCCGGAACTACCCGTCATCATGTTCACCTCCGATTCCCGGCCGGGAGACATCCGCCGCCGCCAGGACGCCGGATTGTCCGGCTATGCCGTTAAACCAGTGAAGCGTGCCGAGTTGTTGCGCCTGCTCAGCGGAGCCATGCAGACGCGAGAGGCCGCGGCAGTGCGGACATCGGAGATCGCGGATCGCAAGGAAGCCTTGCCGGCCAAGCCGCTACGCGTCTTGATCGCGGAGGATTCGGCAGACAACCGCCTGTTGATCGAAGCGTATTTAAGGGGCAGTCCCCACCGTTTCCAGTTTGTCGGCGACGGAAAGGCCGCGGTGGATTGTTTTGCCGCGGAGAGTTTCGATCTGATCCTGATGGACATGCAGATGCCCATAATGGACGGACTAACCGCCACCCGCCGGATACGCGCCATCGAACTGGAACGGGGAGCCGCTGCGATTCCAATCATTGGGCTATCGGCAAATGCCCGGCAGGAAGACGTTGAACTGAGCGCCAACGCCGGTTGCAACCAGCACCTTTCAAAACCGATTTCCAAGCATAAGCTGCTTACTACCCTCGCGGAATACGGGCCGATGATCCCTGCGGTGGATCCGCTGGAAGCGGGTTTGCCCCAGTCGATCCGGATCGAGGTGCCGCCCGGCCTGGCGGAGATCGTGCCGGGGTATCTGGCGGCCCGGCGCAAGGAACTTCCCGAGATGATGGCGCTCCTCGCCGCTTCCGGCTTTGAGCGGCTCGCAGTTCTGGCCCACAACATCAAGGGGACGGGCGGCTCGTATGGGTTTCCGGAGCTTACACGGATGGGCGCCGTACTGGAGCAATCCGCGAAACACATGGACGCCGAAGCGCTAAGCGTACAGTTGACTGAACTCAACGGCTACCTGGGTCTGGTCCAAGTGGGATGAACCGCTGATGGCTTGTAGGGCAGGCGTCCACGCCTGCAGCGGGTCTCCAGACCCGCGCAGACCTGGGGGTCCGTCCACCCAGCGGGAACTTTTCGCCGCCCGCCAGTGTCTATAATAGTTCAAGGGAAAGCTTCCCGTGGCCACCTCCATTCTGGAACTGAACGCGCAGAAGACGGCAGTGACGGATTCCGAAGACTTGGCGCTGGTGCGCGCCCTTCGGGAAGGGTCCGAGCGTGCCTACGAAACGCTGCTTTTGCGATTCCAACAGCCCGTCTACAATCTGGCGCTGCGGTTGTTGAACGATCCGTCGGACGCTTCCGATGTGGTCCAGGAAGTCTTTCTGAAGGTATTCCGGAATGTGGGCCATTTTCGCGGCCAGAGCAGCCTGAAGACCTGGATTTTCCGTATCGCCATCAACGAGGCCCACAACCAGCGGCGTTGGTTTTTCCGGCACCGGCACCGGGAGGTCGGAATTGAGGACGAGCAGGACGACGCCCGAAGCCGCGCCGACACGCTGGCGGACGCCGCGCAGTCGCCCTTCGATTACGTGCTCGACTTGGAAAACCAGGCCGTCATCGAAGCCGCGTTGACCCGCATCAATCCCACTTTTCGGGCCGCGGTCGTCTTGCGGGATATCACGGATTTAAGTTACGAGGAGATCGCGGATGTGTTGCAGGTCTCCCTGGGGACGGTGAAATCGCGAATTTTGCGGGGCCGCGAAGCCTTGCGCCATGAGCTGGGGAAAAAGTTGCAATCGCAACCGTTGATGCATTGGTTGCCAAAGACGGCCGAGTAGCTGCTATGAGTTGCCAAACGGTGCTGAATTCGCTGTCGGAATTCCTGGATCACAGAGTGTCCGGCGATGAAAGGACCCGCGTAACCGCGCACCTCGCGGAATGCCGGGAGTGCGCGGCACACTTGCGCGATCTTTCCGAGTTGCGCAATGGTCTGAAGAACATGCCACAGCCGGCGGTTCCCGAGCGCTTGCGCACGCAATTGCAGGTGCTCGCCTCGCACGAGCGCGCCCGTTGGAACGCCACCAAGACGCTTCCCCTCGCTTTGCGCACCTGGGCCGTGGATATCAAACTGGCCGCCGATAATCTGATGCGCCCGCTGGCGGTGCCGTTGGCGGGCGGCTTGGTCTCCGCCCTGCTGCTGTTCGCCCTGCTGGTGCCCACGCTCGGCTCCCGGCCCAGTGTGTTGAACGATGTCCCTACCGGCTTCTATACCGCGGCCACTCTGGTGGAGGCCGCGCCGCCCGACATCAGTAACGATGAAGCCATAGTGGAATTGCACGTCGACTCCAAAGGTCAGGCGACGGACTATTCCGTCCAGCGAGGCCAGGTGAGCCCCGCCATGCAGGCGGATCTCACCCAGATGATGTTCTTCGCCCGGTTCACTCCGGCCACCTGGTTCGGTCAGCCTACCAATGGCAAGGTGCTGGTTTCCTTCCGGCGCATCAATTACGTGGTCCGCGGTTAGTGACATCTCTAAACCGTGGCGCGCCAGAAGCTCGGCCAACATTTCCTGATCCGCGGTTCGGTGCTCGAAGCCATCGCCCTCGCCGCATGTCCCGGCCGGGAACCGCTGGTCATTGAAATCGGCCCCGGCCGCGGCGCTCTCACCACCTATCTGCTGGCCCGCGCGGATCGCGTCATCGCCATCGAAATCGATCGCTATCTGGCGCAAAAGGTGGGGCAGGCCGTTTCGCCCGGCCTGAACTTCCAAGTCGTCGAGGCAAATGCTCTGACCATCGATCTCGCCCAATGGGGACCCGCCACCATCACGGGCAATCTTCCCTACTACGCCGCCACCGCCATTCTGGAACGTGTCATGGCGCTCGGGCCGGTTGTGCGGCGGGGCGTGTTCCTGACCCAGAAGGAGGTGGCCGAGCGTATCACCGCGTCTCCGGGCAGCCGCGACTACGGATACCTCAGCGTCTCCATGCAACTGTCCGCCGATATCGAGCTGTTGTTCGAAGTGCCGCCGGCCGCTTTCCATCCGCCGCCCAAGGTGGATTCAGCCGTACTGCGGTTCGTGCCGCACGCCCGCGCCGCAGAATTGGGCATCGCCGACCGGGCGGATTTTCTCCGTTTCGTGGCGCTTTGTTTCCGCCAGAAGCGCAAGACGCTGCGCAATAACCTGGCTGCTCAATATGGCTCCGCCGTGGACGCTTGGCCGGAAGCCGCGCTGCGCGCGGAACAAATCGGCATTCCGCAATTTGCCGCCATGTACCACCGCCTCGCCAAATGACGCCGAGTGGGGCAGGACTCTAGTCCTGCGCGGGTCCTCCATCACCCGACGTGACCCGCGGTCAGCCTATTGAGCGGTCGGCAGAGCAGTCAGCGCTACACTTTGGATATTAACCTGTCCATCCCCGGTACTCGTTATCAGAATTTGTAAAGGCTGGCCCAATTGGGCAGGGGTGGCCCCGGACTCATACACGACCACCTCGGTCACGAAGGTGCCGCCCGCCGGAGTCGCTCTGTGACCGGAGGCCAGTGTCACGTTTCCGGCCAGCAGCGCCGCTACGTAGCCGGTGAATACATAATCCGCGCGTGCCCCCACCTCCACAGTCAGAATGTAGGTCGTGTTGGCCTGCACAGTCGCGCCGAGCGTCTGCAAGATCGAGCCGGATGAAGACGACCAGCCGATGAACGCGCAATACAGTCCAGTGCTCGGTGCGATGCCCGGATATTGCGTCGTTGATGCTTTAAACACTCCGCTTTGTGGACCAACTACCCAACCCGTAAGTCCAAATTGGGAGGCACCCGGCGCACCCGGCAATACATCCATGTCAAACTTCGGATTCAGGATTGGGATGGGGACTTCCTGTGCCTTCATCGAAACCGCCAGGGCCAGGCCCATGTGAACAAACACAATTGCTGACATCAACCGCGTTCTGACAGAAAACATCGTTTTGCCCCTTTAACTAACTCGACTAAGATTTTGCCGTGCCTGCGTTCATCTTCGCCACATACCCACCGCGCCGTGAGCCTATTGAGCGGTCGGCAGAGCAGTCAGCGCTACACTTTGGATATCAGCCTGTCCATCCCCGGTACTCGTTATCAGAATTTGTAAAGGCTGGCCCAATTGAGCAGGGGTAGCCCCGGACTCATACACGACCACCTCGGTCGCGAAGGTGCCGCCCATCGGAGTCGCTTTGTGACCGGAGGCCAGTGTCGCGTTTCCTGCCAGCAGCGATGCCGCGTAGCCGGTGAAGGGGTTATCCGCGCGAGCCCCCACTTCCACCGTCAGAATGTAGGTCGTGTTGGCCTGCACAGTCGCGCCGAGCGTCTGCAAGATCGAG